>JAAYWP010000089.1 GCA_012516535.1 Syntrophomonadaceae bacterium
GAGAAAAGATACGAATAGTCGCTGGATCTGCCGCGGAACAATCCACATGGCTAGTTAGCTGCCAAAGGCCAGATGTCTGAAAAGAGATCGGTTGCTAAATAAAGCAAAAAGGCAAGCCTGGCACCAATGCTACCGGTGGGGGGAAAAGACATCAAGCCTGTATCATAGCAGTGACTGCTCCACAGGCGTTTAATCCATTATCCTTTCTTCTGCTCGAAACAGAGGAAAGGTTTTTAACTAACAGAATCTTTTAGAGCTTTACCAGCTCGGAAAGCCGGCACACGGGAGGCAGCAATCTGGATCTCTTCACCGGTCTGAGGGTTGCGACCTATACGGGCTGCCCTTTCCCTGACTTCAAATGTACCAAAGCCTACCAACTGCACCTTGTCACCTTTAGCCAGCGCCTCTTCAATAGTAGCAAGTACAGCATTTACAGCTTTTTCTGCATCCTTTTTGGGCATTCCCGCTTTTTCCGCCACACTGCCAATCAGTTCTGCCTTGTTCAAGTAGATCCCTCCTAAAAGAAATTTCTGGTTCGGCTACCTATTTCGCCGAAAGCCTTGAAACTCCTGCTTATACATGGCTATTTTACAAAAAAAATATTAATTTTTCTCTTCACTTGCTTTCACTTCATCCCAGATTCCATCAAGTTCCATCAGTGACAGATCTTCCAGGCGCAATCCCCTCTCTGCCGCCTTCCTTTCCATAGCGCAGAACCTCTGGAAAAATTTATCAACCGCTTGGCGCAGGGTTTCTTCTGCATCGATACCCAACAGCCGGCATGTATTTACTGCGGCAAACAGGAAATCTCCCAATTCACTCTGTAGGGCTTGTCTATCCCCTCTCTCCCATGCCTCTTTGACTTCTTTCCACTCCTCTTCCACCTTCAGTGCTGCGCCTTCTGCTTCAGGCCAGTCAAACCCTACCAGGGCTGCTTTCCCCTGTACCTTTTGGGCTCTTTGTAATGCCGGCAGATAGCGGGGAACCCCTGCCAAAATGGATTTTGGCTCCCCTTCCTCCTGTTTGATAAACTCCCAGTTTTTTAATACCTCAGCAGCACTTTTAACCTTTGTATCACCAAAAACATGGGGGTGTCTGCGGATCATTTTTTCAGTGATCCCGGAAATCACATCAGATATGGTAAATTTTCCGGAGCGCTCTGCCAGTGCTGCATGAAAGATTATTTGTAATAATAAGTCTCCCAATTCTTCACAAAGTTTATGCATATTCCCTTCATCTATGGCATCAAGCACCTCATAGCTTTCCTCGATCAGGTTTTTTTTCAAGGTCTGATGAGTCTGCTTCCGGTCCCAGGGGCAGCCTTCAGGGCTAAGGAGGCTGTCCATCACCTCCACCAGAGGGTCCAGAGGGTATTGAGCCAACTGTTCAGGCTCCTTTAGCACACCCTCTGCCAAGTCCTCTGAAACAGCACCCCCTGTCAAGGGCGGCACATAAAGGCTTGTCAGGTGATCTGTTTCCTGCCGGTCCAGTTCATAGAGAGGGATGGTAAGCACCTCCTCACTCCCCCGCACCCCTGCAGCCCGCACCAACACAACCTGGTGGTCATCAGGGTAGCTCTCCATCAGGGTTAATTTAACCTCTGATGCTAGGGCAGAGCTGTAGAGTTGCATAATGATCAAGCCTGTCCCAGGCAGAAATCCCTGATTAAAACCACCGCAAAAAGAAAAACTGTCAGCTATGAGCAGCCCCTCAGCAGGGTCGATCCCCAGCAGGGGGTAAAGGGAATCTAAAAAAGAAGGAGCTGGCAGTATTTCCAGCTGTATATTCTCTTGAGGCGCACTTTCCCGCAGCAGGCGGACAACGGTCTCCCCTACCAGAGGGCTGCCGGGAACTGCAAAAACCACAACTCCCTCCTGTTGGCATTTGTCAAGGAGAAAATGTGTCATAGACTGATAAACCTCTTCAAAGGTCTCATACTCCTCATAAAAATGATCAAGAGGATGAAGGGAGATCCCTTCCCTTCTCAGGTATTCCACCACCGGATGCCTCTCTGTGCGCAGATAAACAGGATAACTGCGCAGCAGGCTCAAGTTCCTTGCCGGCAGGTCCAGAATATCACCCGGTCCCAATCCCAAAACATAAATAACATTGGATGGCATAACTGATCTGGCTCCTTTTCTATTTCCTGAAAAAATAGCGCATCTTTAAAACCCTTATCTCCCCGGTTACCAAAAGTGTGGCAAAATAGACGGCTGCACCGCAGATAATGGTCATCCCCGCAGCAGCCAGACCGCCCCAGGGAATAAGCAAATTATAGGCTGCCGGGATGATTATTACCATTATTGTAACAGCCAGGAGGGGCCGGAGCAAGCAGCCCAGTGGAAAGCGGTAATGGGTCAGCCGAATGATGGAAAACAGATTGAGCAGGAACACCACAAAAAAACTGAGGGTGCTTCCCAGAGCAGCTCCTTTGATGCCCAGTCCCGGTATGACAGTCAGATAATAATTGCAGATCCCCTTCAGCAAACAGCCTACTAAAAGGTTAACCACCGGCAGCCAGGTGTTCCCCAAGCCCTGGAGAACCCCCGCAGTGGTCTGCTGCAGTCCGGTGAACAGTGCTGCAGGTGCCAGCCAGGCAGTAACCGGACCTGCTCCAGGATCATCGAACAGCAGATCCATAATCGGGGCAGCCAGCATCATCAGACCTGTTGCCGCAGGAAGGCATATTATTATTGTGATCCGCAAGGCGGAATTGATTCTTTGGTTAATCTCTGTACGATTGGTGCGGTAAGATGCCAGATGGGGAACCAGAGACATAGCAATAGATACTGTAAAAACAGCAGGGAGAAAGACAACAGTCCCAGCCATCCCTGACAGTTGGCCAAACTGGGAGGTGGCTTCCTGCATGGTCAGCCCTACCGCCTGTAAGCGCTGGGGGATGATCACAGTATCGATCACCTGTGCCAAGGGGAGAACCAGAGAACCGGCGGAGATTGGAAAGGCATAAAGGATCAGCTTTTTTAAGATTTTTATTTTTTCCCCCAACTGAAGGGGCTGCCTGTCCGTCTGCACCTCTCTCCGTTTGATAAACATGAGCACCAATAGGAGAAACAAAAGGCTTGCACAGCCTCCTGTACAGGTTCCAAAAGCAGCACCTGCCGCCGCATACTCAACACCCCTGGGGATCAAGATCCAGGCAGCCGTTAGAACCGTTGCCACCCGAATCACCTGCTCCACCACTTCGGAAATGGCTGTAGGCCACATCAAACGGCACCCCTGAAAGTAGCCGCGGAAAGCAGATGTTACAGATATCACAAACACCGCAGGAGCAACAGCCATCAAAGAATAATAGGCTCTGGTATCACCCAAGACCTCCCGAGCCAGATAGGGGGAAATTAATAAGAGAGCAAGAGACATCAAAGCCCCTGTAAAAAACAGAAAAACAAAAGAAAGGGAAAACACCCCCCAGGCTCCCCGGTAGTCACCCATAGCTCTCTTTTCTGCCACCATAAAGGAAACAGCGACAGGTATCCCTGCTGTAGATACAGCCAATAGCGCGGTATAAATGGGATAGGCCATCTGATAAAGACCTATTCCCTCACTGCCTACCAAACGGGTAAAGGGAATGCGGTAGAAAGCACCCAACAGTTTAACAATAAGGCCCGCAACAGTTAAGACAGCCGCTCCACGTAAAAAAGATTCCGGTTTCATCTCCAGCCCCCTGTTTGTCCTGCTTGCTATCATTAGATGTTACGAGACAAGGAGTGATGATATACCGGAATAAGTTATTTTGCCTTAAAAAAATTTAAGGCGGCTGACGCCACCTATTAACTGCTACTGTTCCATCTGTTTGGCGAGGAAGCCTGCCGCAGTTTCAGCCAGCTTCATCTCCAATTCTCCCATGCGCACATTTGGCTCTTTGGAGCACAGGATTACCGCACCGATCGGGTCTCCTTCAGCAATGATAGGAGCGATCACTTCACTGGAGTATTTGCACTCTTCTTCTTCATCATCGGTCAGACAGACATTGCAAACAGCGTGTTCACCTGCTTTGGCGATCAGCACGGGTTTCCTTTCCTCCATCACCTGTTCCACTGCAGGTCCTATCGGTTTATTTAAAAACTCCTTTTTGGGTGCACCCGCTACCGCAATTATGTTATCACGGTCGGCAATACAGGCGATATGACCAATTGCCTCATGCAGAGAATCAGCATATTCCTTGGCAAAATCACCCAGTTCATTGATGGGTGAGTATTTCTTAAGAATTACCTCTCCTTCCCGGTCTACAAAGATTTCGAGGGGATCCCCCTCCCGAATTCGTAGGGTCCGGCGAATTTCTTTCGGAATTACAACACGACCTAGATCATCAATGCGTCGAACAATACCTGTAGCCTTCAAGTTCTATCCCCCCTTTATAAGAATCTTCAGGAATAGTATATAACCAAATTGGGGGATTTATTCATTTTTTTCCATGCTTAAGTTGATAATTTTACCCTTTCCATCCTTGAACTGGTGATAAAGCTAAAAGGTAAACACACCGGAAAAAATTATTTTATTAAACCTTATAATCAGGGTGCCAGAAAAGCCAACTGTTCATTCTCAATTTCTCTTGATATTCACTGAACTTCTCCTGCTTTTTCTGATCGGTTAGCTGCTGGGAAAGGCTGTCCTTGACCTCCTCATATGTAGCGGTGCCAGCATCCTTTTTATCAAAACACCAGATCACATGGTAGCCGAACTCAGTTTTCACAGGCTCCTGACTGAACTCACCGGGAGAAAGGGTGAAGGCAGCATTTTTAAACTCCTCAGCAATGCCGGTGTCGTTTTTGCCGATATAGCCTAGAATTCCCTTATTTTGTTTTGCTGAGGGATCAATGGATTTCTGTTCAGCCAGCTTCTCGAAATCGGTTCCCTGTTTAAGTTGAGCAATAAGATCCCTGGCCTCTTCCTCAGTTTCCACCAGAATATGGCCCACCTTGACCCGCTCCGGCATAACCAGCATATCCTTATATTCCTGGTAAGCCTCCTGGATCAATTTTTCCTCAACGGTCACATCCTTTGTTATGTAATCCTGCAGTTTATCGATCATCATCACTTTCTTAAGTGTTTCCCTGTACTGATCTTCGGTCATTCCCTCCTGCTTTAAAATCTGCCGGAAATTCTCAGCTCCGCCCGCTTGCATCTGATCCAGCAATAACTGCTGATTGATCTCACCTTCACTGACCTGGAGGCCACAGTTGACCGCTGCCTGGTGCAGCAAAGCATAATCGATCAACTGGAATAAGGTCTGCTGCCGCAGCTGCTTTTTCAGTGCTTCACCTTCATCACCCTGGAAATCAACACCATAATAGGTCTCAAAAAACTTCTCTGCCAATGCTGTTTCTCTATCCAGTTCCGCACGGGATATTTTTATGCCATTGACCTGGACGATCCAGTCTCCACTATATACCCGCCATGCCCAAATACCTCCCACAGCAATGATGAGAATGAACACCAGTATCTGCGGCAGATATGAAACAATTTTTCTGGTCTTTGCTGCTGTTTCCAATAACTTTCCTCCTCAAAAAAACAAATTGAAAAGACCTTCGCCACTCTCTACAAATCTCCTGCTGTCGAAAAACGTTAAAGAACTGGGATATGCTCCTTGCAGTAGAGAGATACTTTTTTACTGCTGCTGGCTGCTGATTAACGCTTTTTTTAGACTTTTCACCAGATCTTTTGGTGCCAACCCTCTGGTATCTATACGGATCTCCAGCCCTGCAATTGTAGAAAAGCTGAGGCGTTTCCCGAAAATGCGGCTCCAGGCAGCAAACTGCTCACCATGCAGTGCTGAGCCATTATCAAAACGTATTGCCATGGTATGTCTGTTATGCTGAACATCTTTGATTCCCAACTGGGCAGCCCTGACCCTGATCAAAGCCAGGTCAAAAAGATAAACAACCTGATCAGGCATCCTACCAAACCGGTCACGCAGCTCTGCTGCCAGTTCCTTTACCTCCTCCAGGCTTTCCACCAAGGCAAGGCGGCGGTAAATCTCCACCTTCTCCCTGCCATCTCTGATATAATCATCAGGCAGATAGGAGTCAACCCGTAGATCAAAGAGAGGAGCCGCGGCTTTTTTCTCAGGCACCTTTTCCCCTCTCAGTTCTTTCACTGCTTCCTGTAACAGTTGGTTGTACAGGTCAAACCCAACAGCAGCCATATGGCCGTGCTGTTCTGCTCCCAGGATATTTCCCGCACCCCTGATTTCCAGGTCCCGCAGGGCGAGTTTGAAACCTGAACCGAATTCAGTGAACTCCTGCAGTGCCCGCAGCCTTTTTTCCGCCTGTTCGGTGAGCACTTTGTCCCTGTTAAAGGTAAAATAGGCATAAGCCAAACGGTTGGAGCGGCCAACCCGCCCCCGCAGCTGATAAAGCTGAGAGAGGCCAAACCAATCGGCATTCTCCACGATCAGGGTGTTGGCATTGGGAAAATCCAGGCCGCTTTCGATAATGGTTGTACAGACCAAACAGTGGAATTTTTGGTTAAGAAACTCCCACATCACCTTTTCTAAGTCCTCCTCCTTCATCTGCCCATGAGCCACCCTGAAGGTCGCTTCAGGCACCAAGCCCTGCAGATAGCGAGCAGTACGAAAGATGGTCTGCACCCTGTTGTGAACATAAAACACCTGGCCGCCCCGCTGAATCTCTTTAAGAATGGCTTCCCTCACCACTTCAGGATCATATTCCAAAACATAGGTCTGCACCGGAAGGCGGTCCTCAGGAGGGGTCTCAATGAGGCTCAGATCCCGCACCCCACCCAAAGACATCTGCAGTGTGCGGGGAATAGGTGTGGCGGTCATGGTCAGAACATCCACATTGGCTTTCAGCATTTTGATCTTTTCCTTATGGGCCACACCAAATCTCTGCTCCTCATCAACCACCAAGAGCCCCAGGTCTTTAAAAACCACATCTTTGGAAAGGAGGCGGTGGGTCCCGATAATTATATCCACCAATCCTTTTTTCAGATTGTTGATGGTTTCCCTCTGTTCAGCCGGGGTCCTGAACCTGCTCAACATATCAACCTGTACAGGATAGGGGGCAAAACGTTCTTTAAAGGTGAGGTAATGCTGCTGGGCAAGCACTGTTGTAGGAACCAGTACTGCCACCTGCTTCCCATCCTGAACAGCCTTAAAAGCAGCCCGTATAGCCACTTCAGTCTTGCCAAAACCCACATCCCCGCAGAGCAGCCGGTCCATTGGACGGGCTTTTTCCATATCAGCCTTTACCTGCCTGATGGCCTCCAGCTGGTCCGGTGTCTCCTCATAGGGGAACTGCTCCTCAAACTCCTTTTGCCATACTGTATCAGGAGAGAAGGCATAGCCTTTTGTCCGCTCACGCTCCGCATAGAGAGCCAGTAAATCCTGAGCCAGTTCCTTAACCCGTTTTTTAACCCGCTGTTTGAGCCGTGTCCAGTCACCACCTCCCATCCGTGAGAGGCGGGGTGTAGCCCCTTCGGGGCCAACATATTTCTGGACTAGCTCAACCTGCTCAACTGGCACAAAAAGCCTGGCATCACCTGCATAGGCGATCTCCAAATAATCCCTTTTGCTGCCATCTGTTTCTTTCTCAGCGATGCCTAAGAAGCGGCCGATCCCCTGGTGAACATGCACCACATAATCTCCAGGGCTGAGATCTGACAAGCGGCCTGCAGTTTTCCGGCGGTACCGCGGTTTAGACTTCTCCCTCCCGTACAGTTCCCTGGCGGTAATTACCGCTAACACCCCAGGTAGCTCAAAGCCCTGCCTCAACAGGCCTGTTGCTACCTGCAGGCGCCCTTTACACAGCTCCTTCTGCCATTTATCCGCAAGGAGAAAAGAGATTTCCCGCTCCCTTAACTCCCTTTCCAACTGCTTCAAACTCCTCTCTGCACCGGTGAGGAGGAGAATGGTGATCTTTTTCCTCAGCATCTCCTTCAGTTCCTGAGCCAGCAGATCAGGACGCCCTAAAAAAGGCTGCATCTCCTTGCTGGTGACGGTGACCAGGGTTTTCGGCTTGACTGCGTTTATCCTTGTCAGCAGATTGGTAAAACCGACCAGAGGAAAGGCCTCCATGCCGGCAAAGAGCTGCTCCCCACTGAAGTAGTATTCCTGCCAGGGAGTGAAAGAGCCTCCCTCCTGAAAGAGGCGCCTGTAATCGGACTCCAGGAGTGCAGTACGACCTTTAACCTGTTCCAGCAAACGCCCAGGCTCATCCAGAATAACCAGTGAATCCTCTGGCAGATAATCCAAAAGAGAGACCTGCTCAGGGTAAAAATAAGGCTGCACCAGGTTTAAAGAACCACCGGTCCCGGTCCTGGCCATCTCTAAGAGCCTGTTCGCCCTTTGCTGCAAGCGCAGTAAAGGGCTTTTCTTCCCCTTCAGCTGTGTCCGCCTCTTTTTATAGGCCTGCTCGATCCTCTCTAGAGCTGCATTTGCCAGTTCCGGCTCATAGATAAACTCCCGAACTGGCCAGATCCTTACCAGATCAAGGCTATCAGTGGAACGCTGAGTTTCCGGCTCCATCGTTTTCAGTGAGCTGATCTCATCCCCCCAGAATTCAATACGGACAGGAGAGCCGTAAAAGGGGTAGATATCCACAATATCACCCCTTACAGCAAATTGCCCAGGGGCTTCAGCTGTTTCCAACCGTTCATAACCGGCCTGGACTAGCTGCAGAGGAAGTTCATTGTAATCATACTCCCGGTTAACCTCCAGTGTAATAACAGCTTTTTCCCAAGAGAGAGGGGGGAGCAGTTTGGGCATCAGTGCTTCAATGGAAGCAACAACCACCAACTGTTCCTCCCTCGCCCTCAGAGCGGCCAGGGTCTCTAGACGACTGGCCGCTGGCTCCCTGCTGGCAGCCACCACCTCAAAGGGCAGGGCTTCAGCAGGGTCAAAAACAAAAACCCTTCTCTCAGGCAGCAGCTGCTCTAAGTCCGCAGCCCAGCTGTTTACCTGCTCCTGCCCTGGTACAATGACCAGCAGTGCACCTTTAAACCCACCCTTTAAAAAGAGAGATACTGCACTGACAGACCCAGCAGAACCTGACACCCCTGAAATGAACAGGGGCAGTTCTCTTTTCTTTATAGCATCAAGGGCCTCCTGGAAGCCCCGTATCGTTTCAAGTATATTGTTCATACAACCACCTATTTAGACCAATGGAAAATAAGGCAGGGCCAGAGCAAGCCCCCTTGAAACTTTCCTCAGTGTTCATTATATCATTCACCAGAAGGCTTTTATACATCAGGCAAATAATGACCAACCACCAAGGACCAATAAAAAACCCCGCCTTGCAGAAGACGGGGTCTTGGGCTGCGTTTTGATCCTTTTTGATCAGCGTACACCTGTTGGCACAAACATATCAATAATGCCGACAATGGCAGCTGCAATAATCGCTCCCAGTATGGTCACCCTTAGATCAGGGATAATGAACTGGAGCAGGTAAAAGATCACAGCTGAAACCACAAAACCCACTCCGCCGCGGGCATAAGGAGAAACATTGCGGCCGAAAAGGGTTTCCAATGCAAATCCGATCACCGCAATAAGCACAGCCGCCAGTAAAGCATGCCAGAAAGTGAGCCTGGTAAACCCTGGGGTAATATAGCTCACAACCATTAAGACGATCGCAGCCACAATAAACCTTATAATGTGAGCCAACCAACCCTGGTTAAGCATACCTGAGACTCCGGAAGTTGTATCACCGCGAGTCCCTTTATCCTCATCTGCCATTATCTCACCTCCCTCCTGGTTAAACTATGCCCTTGCTGTTTGGCAGCAGGAAGCATTATCCATAGTTTAACCAGAACAGGAGAATTCATGCATTTTTTCAACTTCTTCTGTTATAACGGTTCATGGCTGTTTCAATCCCCATCTTTACCCAACAGCGGGCAGCATCTGCAGCCAACTCCCAAACATCCTCTAATACTGAGCGCTCCTCCAGGGAAAAGGGCTTTAGGACATAGTCCACAACATCCTCACCTGCAGGGGGGCGTCCGATGCCGATGCGCAGCCGGGCAAATGATTGGCACTGGAGGCAATCAATTATGGACTGCACCCCCTTATGGCCCCCTGAACCTCCACCGGGCCGCAGCCTGATGCTTCCCACAGGCAGGTCCAGGTCATCATGGATCACCAGCATGTCCTCTGGGTCTAAATTCCAATGGGATAAAAGGGCCTCCACAGCTTCCCCGCTGAGATTCATATAGGTAAGGGGCCGTACTAAGATCACCGCTGTGCCATCTATTTTCTCAGGGCAGATGCTGGCCAAGCGGCGGTAATCCTTCCATTCCCCGTTCTTCCCGGCTATCCTTTCGACAACCACAAACCCTGCATTATGCCGTGTCTGGGCATAGCGGTGGCCAGGGTTTCCCAATCCGATGATCAGCTTATCCGGTGACCCGTTGCGGCCGCCCGGGCGCAACCACTCCAGCAGCCGCTTGAACATTTACTCCTCTCCTTGCTCTGACTCAACCGCTGCTTCCTCAGCAGCACCTTCTTCTGCTTCTTCCTCTGTTACCTCTTCTTCAAGGGTCGGCGCAACAATTAAAGCGATCACCGATTCTGGGTCAGACAGGATCTCTACACCTTCAGGTGCCTCTAAATCCCCAACTGTCACCTGTTCGCCAACATCCAATCCGCTGATATCGATCTCAATATGCTCAGGCAGATTGGTGGGCAGACAGGATACAGTCACTTCTCGCAGCATGTGCTGCAAAATTCCGCCCTTCTGTACACCTTGGGGCTCTCCAATGAGAACAACCGGGATCTCAGTTTGTATCTCCTGGGTGAGCTCTATTTGGAAGAAATCCGCATGCAGCAGCTCCCGGCGGAGAGGGTCACGCTGGACCTCACGGCACATCACCAGATAGCTTTCTTTCTGATCCCCCTTATCCACATCCAAATCGATCAGGGTGCTGCCGATAACGTGATTATTAAGGATCTGCTCCAGTTCCTTTGTAGGAACCTTAATCAGCATATTCCCCACACCCCTACCATAAAGGACCGCCGGGGTTTCCCCTTGGCGGCGCAGGGCGCGTACAGCTCCCTTGGAACTGCGCTCCCTGTATTGAGCTGATAACTTGACTGTCTCCATTTACAAACACTCCTATTTACTTAATTTTATCCATGATTTACGCAAAAGTTTATACCCTAGTTTAGCCTGAAGAATAGAGAAAAATCAAGAGATAACGCAAACAATCTCTCTTCAGACTTTCCAGGCATACCCTTTTATCTGGCCCAATATATTTTAACAGAGTTACTGCCTAGATGCATATATTTTGCTTATCCAAGGAGGCGATATCCTGTGCGCAAAAGCCGTCAGTATCTTTCCCTACCTGTGGTCACACTGGAGGAAGGAAAAGAGATCGGTCGCATCAGGGGGTTGGTAGTCAACCCTCAGGCCGGGGAAATTGCAGCACTGATCGTGCAGCGCGGCCATATCTTTCCCGAACAAAAGGTAATCCCCTACCCTAGGGTAGTAAGTGTAGGCAATAATGCATTAACCATCCAAAAGGCCAGCAGTGCAGAACGGCTAGCCAGCCTGCCCCAGATCCTCAACCTGGTCAAAGAAAATGTCCAGCTAAAAGGCTCCCGAGTCATCACTGAGGAAGGTACTGCTCTTGGCCATGTTGTAGAATACCTTGTGGACCCGGCAACCGGCAAAATAGAAGCTTTCGAAGTAACAGCAAGCCCTGCTGCCAGCCTTTGGAAGGGAAAGGCCTTTCTCCCCGCATCTGAAGTGCGCACCATCGGCAAAGATGTCCTTGTGGTGCGTCAGGGAGCAGAGGAAAATCTGCAGCAGAATGAAGGAAAACTATCAGAAGGGGTCAAGAACCTAAAAAATACCACCAGCCGCTTTATAGAAAAAGCGCGCAAACTGCATTCCAAGATGCAGGGGGAGGAAGATGAACTGGAACAACCTCCCCCCAAAGATGATGAATTAACTTCATAACAATTACTCAAAGAGCTTGCTCACAGAAAGATCCTCATGGATACGAATAATGGACTCGCCAAAAATAGGGGCCACTGTAAGCACCTTCAATCTAGGAAACCGTTTCTCCGGGGGAACAGGTATTGTATTGGTCACCACAACCTCTTTCAGCGGAGAGGCATCCAAACGCTCTCTAGCAGGGCCTGAGAGCACCGGGTGGGTACAGCAGGCATAAACATCCTTCGCACCCCGCTCCAGCAGTGCCTCTGCAGCCTTGACGATGGTGCCGGCTGTATCAATGATATCATCCACCAAAATTGCTGTTCTCCCTTTCACATCACCCACCAGGTGCAGCACTTCAGCAACATTGGGGTGTGGTCTGCGCTTATCGACAATCGCTATGGTGGTTTCCAATCGGCTGGCCAGGTCTCTGGCCCTGGCGACCCCACCAACATCAGGGGAAACAACAATTGGATCTTCAATGCCTAGGCTCTGGAAATACTCCGCCAGAATGGGCACACCCAATAGGTGGTCCACCGGAATATCAAAAAACCCCTGTATCTGTCCGGCGTGAAGATCCATGGCAAGAACCCGGTTAGCACCGGCAGCGGTGATCAGGTCAGCAACCAGTTTGGCTGTTATCGGGTCCCGTGCCTTTAACTTCCGGTCCTGGCGGGCGTAACCGTAGTAAGGAAGCACCGCACAGATGCGGCGTGCTGAAGCGCGCTTTAAAGCATCGATCATGATCAGAAGTTCCATCACATTCTGGTTGGCAGGAGGACAGGTTGGTTGAATAACAAAAACATCAGCTCCTCTGACACTCTCATCAATGGTTACACAGATTTCTCCATCGCTGAAGTAAGAAACTTTGGCTTTACCCAATTCGATACCCAGGTAGGATGCGATCTCCTCCGCCAGTTCCGGATTGGCGTTTCCGGTAAAAATCTTTAACTTTTTTGTATAAAGCAACAAACTGATCCCCTCTCTCCCTCTGCTTTCCTTCACTTGCACTTGCTTTAATCCCCTTTTCTCTTCTTTTTTTCCTTCCAATCAGCTATGACCGTTTGCTTACTGCGCTCTATAGCCAAAGACCCTGCAGGGACATCCTTGGTGATGGTTGACCCAGCGCCGATCACCGCATCTTTGCCGACACGGAGAGGAGCCACCAGATTGGTGTTGCTGCCGACAAACACCCGGTCTTCGATGACTGTCTGATATTTCTTCACTCCATCATAGTTGCAGGTAATGGTTCCGGCACCGATATTGACACCCTCTCCTATTATAGTATCCCCAATATAACTTAAATGAGGTATTTTACTCCCTGATCCAACTGTTGCCTTTTTCAGTTCCACAAAGTCCCCTACTTTGACATGATCAGCTAATTTGTTACCGGGCCGCAAATAAGCATAAGGCCCGATCTGACAGTGCTCCCCGATGGTAGTTTCCACAACCACAGAGAACTGAACAACAACACCTTCCCCTAAGCGGGCATCTATCAGCCGGGCTCCAGGGCCGATAGTACACCTAGGGCCCACTTCTGTTCTTCCCTCCAGGAAAGTGAAGGGATAAATCACTGTATCCCTGCCAACCCTGACACCTTTATCAATATAAGTTGTTGCCGGGTCCAAGATGGTCACACCTGAATCCATTAAGCGCTGGCATTCCCGCTGCCGCAAAAGCTTTTCTGCGGCTGCCAGCTGAGCCCGGTCATTTATCCCTTTTGTTTCCTGAACAGGTGCAACAACTGCTGTGACCTGCTGCCCATCTTCCCGCAGCAGGTGAATACAATCGGTCAGATAGTATTCCCCCTGCTTATTATCGGGATTTAACCGATGAATAGTGTCTTCCAGAGCCTTTTTGGTAAAGGCATAGGTCCCTGTATTGATCTCCTTTATTTCCTTCTGCTCAGCTGTGGCATCACAATCCTCAATAATGGCATCAACAAAACCGTCCTTACCCCTGATAATCCGGCCATATCCTTTAGGATCTTCGAATATACTGGTGAGGACCGTCGCGGCAGAACCGGTATTCTGCTGTTCTCTGATCACTTTCACCAGTGTATCTGCTGTCAAAAGGGGGGTATCCCCGCAAACAACCAGCACATCCTGGCAATCAGCGGAAAGATAGGGCAAAGCCTTTAAAACCGCATCCCCTGTACCCAGTTGTTTCTCCTGGAGAGCATAAGTATACTCATTGCCCAGGGTTTCCCTGACCATTTCCGCACCCTGTCCGATCACAACAATGATCTCCTTGATACCGGCCTCTTCTACCGCATCCAGAACATGACGGACCAGAGGTGCCCCAGCTACACAGTGCAGCACCTTAGGTATATCTGAGCGCATCCTTTTCCCCTGACCTGCTGCAAGCACCACCGCTCCAACTTTATCCATAGTTTTTCACTCCCTGAGTGAATCAGACTTTAATCAATCACAGTATGCTAAAACAATAAAAAAGGGAATACCCGATTCCCCTTAAATATTCATCAACATTGAAAAATATCTCTTATTCCATCTCCTGATATTTCTTTAAAATAGCATCCTGAATAACCTGTCTGGCTTCAGATGTGATGGGATGGGCAATATCACGAAATTCCCCAGCGGGTGTTCTCTTGCTGGGCATAGCAATAAACAAGCCCTTATCACCCTCGACAACCTTTATATCATGCACCACAAAAGCATCATCAAAGGTCACCGAACAGACTGCCTTCATTCTGCTCCCATCCTGGCTCACTTTGCGGATACGCACCTCTGTAACCTGCATGAAACTATTGACCTCCTCTTTTAGCGCGGTTATCATTTGCCTTGTGTATTCGCCAAGATATTTGAGATTCCTGCTGAAAAATAAGAAATAAAGTTATTATTCGCAAACTAGCTCCTTAGCAAGTTCTAAATCCGAAGGTTTGTCCACATCTACCCCGATTTCTGCATAAGATGTGATCACAGCAGAACCCCTGGCACCTACCAACTGGGACACTCTGCGCTCTGCCTCAGCAATGGAAAGCTGCCCAAAGAAGTATTTACAAAGCATCCCGAACCCGACAAGTCTGGCTAAAGCCGCAGGGTTTTTCCGGTATTTGATAAATTCCGCTGCCACAGAGAGACAGCGTTCAACAATCCCCCTTCTTAATAAAAAGAGGTTGCCACCTGTAAAGGTACCATCCCGCAGACTGGCATAGGTCCGCTTAGCATTGGGGAAGCGCTCTTCAGCAGTTTCCCTCCTGATAATGGGATAATAAAAATCTGCCTCCCTCTCCCTGCACTGATCGATAAAATCATCTACCGCCTCTGAGGTCAGAAAAGGAATATCTCCTGTACAGGCCAGTATCCAAGCCTGGGATCCATTGAGAGCTTCTAAACCATTAGAAAAGCTTTCAAGAATCGTATTCCCCGGCAGAGCAAAAAGCAACCCTTGTATCATACAGTTCTCCTTCATTGCCTCAGGGCCAACCAGAACAATCTGATCAATATATTTGCTTTTATCAAGGGCTTCAATCACATATTCCACCATCATCCGGGAGCCGATGTTAAGCATCCCTTTAACACCTGTCCCCGGCTCTATCTCCCCACCACCGGCGAGTATCACCGCATCTACTCTATCGATCATCACTTCCGACCTCTTTACAAAAAATTTTAAAACTATTTTCAGGTCTTTCACCCAGCTGGAAATTACTCCAGTCCTTCCCTTTCACTGACTATCTCCTCATTATCCCGCACCGCTTCCATCAGGCTGTTCTCCGCACTCTCAATATGCTCCCAGGCCATGACCTTTGCCCGGGCAAGGTCCCTTTCAGCCAGCGCCTCCACAACCTTACGGTGCTCTTCTAAAGCTATGCGCATCCTTCCCGGGGAAGCCAGGGAAACAGAACGAAAACGCTGCACCTCATCCTGGAGGTTGCTCAAGATCTGCATCAAACGCCGGTTTCTGCTGGCCCGGTAGAGGGTGTCATGAAATTTTTTATCACACTCAACAAGCTGTTCAATTTCTCCTTCTTCGATTATTTCCGACATTTTGACCAGAAGCCGTTCCAGTTCTTCCAGCTCCTCCTCAGTGATCCTTTCAGCAGCCAGCTCAGTTGCCAGAGACTCCAAGGCAGCCCGCACCTCAAATACATCAGCGATATCTTTCAAAGAGATCCCTGCCACATAGGCCCCTTTCCGGGGAACCATCACTAAAAAACCTTCCAATTCCAGCTTGCGGATAGCCTCACGCACCGGAGTTCTGCTCACACCCAACTCCTCAGCCAATTGAGATTCCATCAACCTCTCCCCTGGCCGCAACACACCGGTGATTATCGCCTCCCGCAGAGTCTCAAAAACCACCTCCCGCAGGGGCTTATAGCTGTCCAATTTGACTGGCACCAGTCTCCTCTCTTCTTTTTCAGCCATAAAGAACCTCCTTATCTATCTCACCGATCAGGGGATGGTTCCACCGCCCGGTTTTCTACCCTCAAGGGTTCGTTTGTATTCTTTTGTTTATCCCTGCGCTTGCTCCTAAACTCGGTTGAACTTGCCCGTATACTATCCGCAGACGACAGCTGACCGGCTCCTATGACGCCATCCATGGCGCAGAGTCGCCTAGCTCAACATCCATGTTGAGCTTCAGCTGTCGTTACCTGCTCCTTCGTCAAGGGCAAGTAACAACCTTCGTAAGGTCGCTGCGCTTACAGGCATAAACCATACTCATTAACCCGCAACTATCTCCTCTAACGACTAAAGAAGAGTTTCTATAAGGGACAAACCAATAATCTTAATCTGCAGAGCAGGTTCTGCAGACAAACACATCCAAACCGCTCTCTTTTCTCATCCTCTCCGCTGCCTGCCGGGCTGTCCCCTGATCATGAAACAAACCAAAAACTGTGGGGCCGCTGCCTGACATCAATGCTGCAGACGCACCCAACAGCAACAACTGCTCTTTAATCTCCCCTATCTCCGGATAAAGGCTGACCGTAACCCCCTCCAGGTCATTGCCCAATAAAGCAGGGATCTTATGGTATTCACCTTTTTGCAAGGCTGCAATCAGCCCTGGTGTACGGGGCTCTTTCTCTTTGCTCTGATAAAGGCTGTAAATTTCAGCTGTGCTGACCGTAAAGGGTGGCTTGACCAACACAAGCCAGAATACAGGCAACTGGGGCAACTCAGTCAGTTTTTCACCCCTTCCTTCAGCCAAGGCAGTACCCCCTTTAATAAAAAAGGGGACATCAGAGCCAACCTCTGCTGCAGCTCTAAGCAGCTCCTCCTCTTTCATGCCACAGTTATAAAGAAGATCAGCCCCTTTTAAAGCTGCCGCAGCATTGCTGCTTCCTCCCCCCAGGCCCGCGCCCCAGGGTATCCTTTTTTCGATCAACACTCTGACACCACCGGGCAGTTGCTGAGCGATCACTTCCAGTGCCTTGTAAGCCAGGTTGGCAGAGCCAGAGGGGACCCCTGGTTTTTTACAGATCACCTCAATACCGGAGGGAAGCCTGGCAAACCAGAGAGTATCAGCAAGGCTGATGGTCTGCATCACAGAAGCGATCTCATGGTAGCCATCTGGTCTGAGACCACCCACATCCAGAGTAAGGTTGATCTTGGCATATGAAGCAAGGCTGATTTCCCTCTTTTTATTCTCACCTGAAATCATCATAAATTAAATTATAATTCAAAAGTTCTTTTTCGTTTTACTATGATTTTACTGCTAAATCTTAATATGCTCAACACCCAATACTGACAACAATATGCAAAGAATTGCTAACCATTGCTTCTACCCAAGGCAGCTTTTACCGCATACTTCTTGTCCTGCCGCTCCACTGATCGTAGATAATCCAGTACAGGCTGCAGCTCCTCATAAAACACCACAATAACATCAGCCGGCTTTGCCTCCTGGAGAGCTTCCTTTAAGGCATCAATTACATCAGGGATGATATGGACCTTTTCGGGGTGCAAGCCGGCCCTGTGGACACCTGTATAAAGGAGTTTGGCGGTCTCACCAGCTGCACGCCCCCGCAGATCCTTGTCCTCCCTGATATAGATCTCATCAAACTTCGCGCCTGCTACCTCTCCCGCCTGGATGATCTGGTCATCTCTCCGGTCACCAGGAACTCCGATGACAGCGGTCAAACAGCGGGGTCTCAGTGTCCTAGCAAATTCGGCAACCCTCCGGAAAGCAGGCCCGTTGTGCCCGTAGTCAACAATGACAGTGATATCCCTTAGCTGATAGATCATCAAACGGCCTGGGTTATCGGTAAAGCTGCGCAAACCGCGCCTGATAGCGCTTGGAGATAAGCCGCAGCTTACAGCAGCGGCTGCTGCAGCCAAGGCGTTTTCCAGATTATGAAGGGCGCGGCCGCCCATAGCGGCCTTAATGGACTTTACCCTGATCAAACGCAGCAGTTCCTTACCACAGCCATAATAGACGATCCCATTCCTGACAAAGACAGCACTTCCCCCTGCTGACAGGTGACGGCGCACCAGAACATTGTCTTCATGGAGGCTAAAAAAAACCACCTGACCCCGAGAGGCAGCAGCCAACCGTGGGGCAAAGGGATCATCAGCATTAAGCACAACATAACCTTCATCTTTAACTGCTTCCACCACCAATGACTTCACCCAGAAAAGATCCTCTAAGCTTTCAATACCATCCTGTCCCAAATGATCAGATTCGATATTGGTCACCACAGCAACATCAGCCAGATCATAACCCAAGCCAGCCCGCAGGATCCCCCCTCTGGCTGTTTCCAGGATGGCAATTTCCACAGTAGGATCCTGCAAAAGGGTGCGGGCGCTTTCCGGCCCTGTGGTATCCCCCTCTAGGATACAATCATTATTGATATAGATCCCTCCGGTGGAGGTCATCCCCACATTGAGCCCCTGCTGTTGGAAAAGGTGGCCAAGCATGCGGGTGACTGTTGTTTTTCCATTTGTTCCAGTGATGGAGATCACCGGAATGCTTAACTGGCTGCCTGGGGGAAAAAGATATTCCACCAACTGCTTCCCCACATCCCGTGCCCTTCCTTTATTTGGAGAAAGGTGCATTCTGAACCCCGGAGCAGCATTTACCTCTATCAAAACCCCATTGCCCTTCAAGGGTTTTTGTATATCAGGGCTTACAATATCCACTCCAGCCACATCAAGCCCCAGGAGCCGGGCAGCTCTAGCTGCCATTAAGGCATTCTGCGGGTGCACCAGGTCCGTTACATCAACTGCACTCCCCCCTGTGCTCAAATTAGCATTCCTGCGCAAAAATACCTTAACCCCCCGCTCAGGCCTGCTGTCTGGGTGATAGCCCTGTCTTTTCAATTCCAGGACGCTGATGGGGTCCAGCTCCAGTTTGGTTAAGGGCAGATCATGTCCTTTCCCTCTCCGGGGGTCCTGGTTGGCGAGCTCCACCAACTCCCTGATGGTATGAACACCATCCCCCAACACAGAAGCTGGGAAACGCTCTGCAGCAGCGGCCATCTTCCCATCGATGACCAGAATGCGGTAATGCCTGCCTTCGATGTACTTCTCCACCAAGACCTCCTTGTCATGGATTTTCGCAAACTTAAAAGCTGTTTCCAGTTCCTGCTCATTTTTGATATCCAGCACAACACCCTTTCCATGGTTGCCGCGACAGGGTTTAATCACAACAGGATATCCCAATTCCCCGGCAGCTGTTAAAGCCTCCTGTAGAGTGGTCACTACCCTACCCCCTGACACAGGCAGGCCTGCTGCCTTTAAAAGTTTTCTGGTAGCTTCCTTATGGTGGGCTATATCCACAGCCAGGGCAGATGTTTGAGAGGTAATAGTGGCCTGAATTCTCTGCTGACAGCAACCATATCCCAATTGATAAAGGTCATCACCTAAAGAGAGCACCGGGATACCCCTCTCCTTGCATGCCTTAAGAATACTTTCAGTACTGGGGCCCGGCTTTGTTGCAGCACCCAACTCCCGCAAACTTTCCAAGGCTTCTGCCACACAAAAGGAATCCCCTTTTAAGACAGCAGACACAAAAGCCACAGCAGTCTCCAAGGCAGCCTTTCCCAATTGAGCTGTGCCATACTCAAAGATCACTTCCCAAATACCGGCTTTATCCCCCCGAAGGGTTTTACCGTAATTTACAGGAAAGCCTGACTGAACCTGAAGCTCAATGGCGATATGTTCCACAACATGCCCCAGCATAGTCCCTTCCCGCAAGCGCTCAGCAAACCCACCGGGGTAGCCGCGGCCACAGCTGTGCTCAGCAAGGCCCGGCAATATTTTCAGAACAGTTTCGGCAAAGCCAGGTATTTTATCTGTTGTTTTCCGCTCCCCCGGGGCCAAGTAAAGACGGGCCACAAGGACCGGAGAGTGGCTCCAGACATTCCGGCCTTCAATGACCCGGGTTTTGAGGATGATCACAATGAGAAACCCCCTTAAAAACCAGTTTTATGACCTTTCCTATTTTTACAATTATAGGTCCCCATTATTCATAGGCAGGGGATGTCTGTTCTTGATATCGAATCTGTAACCGGCAGGGAGGACATGGAGCAGTACATTGGTCAAGGCCAGGGGTTCCTGGGGAGCGGTTACAGAAACATTGGTCTCTTTGATCTGTTTGCCGTCAATAACTGTTACTGTTTGTGAACCCACCACTTCAAAGGTTCCCTCTGGTGATACGATAATAGCAGTATCCTCATCGATCCCCACACCCAGCACATAAGGATACTGGGCCACAGCAGCGAGCAGCCTCCCCAACCTCCCCCTTTGGGCAAAGTGCTGGTCCACAACAACCCCCCGCAGGAGCCCCAGACCTGGTGCCATCTGTACCGTATTTTTGCGGGGGGCCTCAGTTTCCTCACCCTCCACAATCATGGTCTCACTCATCGCAGAGGCCCCTGCACTGGTTCCCGCAATAACAGCACCCCTCCGGTATGCTTTGTGCAGGGCCTGGTCCACCTGGGTACCACCTAAGGTACTGGTTAGGCGCAGCTGGTCCCCTCCGGTGAAAAAGATCCCTGTGGCCTTTTCCAGTGTTTTCTCAGCGGCCTGGGCACAGGCATCCTGGCGGGTATCCACATGCAAAACCGCAACATCCCCCACCCCAAGTTCCCGAAAAAGGGAGAGATAGAGATCCCCTGTGGCCTGATGTTCAGCGGAGGCAGCTGTGACCACTACAACATTACCCTCTTTTCCACCAGCTAGAGCCACGAATTTTTTCAAGATCAAACATTTATGCTCCCGGTCTTCAGCACCACCGATGACCACCAATGTACCCGTACCCTGTTTAGCCATAGGAAAACACCCCTTCTCGATATTAAACAAGAATAAGCTGCAATTATTAGCGTATATTGTAAGCGGAAGGCAGGTGGCAGCATGAACGCCCTGTTCCCCAGTTTACTTGCCGGACTGGCTACCGCCCTGGGATGCCTGTTAGTGCTTTTTGCCAAACACCCAGGGCAGCGCACTCTGGCTTTTATCTTAGGAGGGGCTGCCGGAGTGATGCTGGCAGTTGTGATACTGGATCTCATTCCGGCAGCACTAAAAACCGGCAGCCCTCTACAAGCAACTACAGGTATGATAACCGGCGCTGGTATTCTCTTTCTGCTGGACCGCTTCCTGACTGGGAAAGAAATTAGCTTATCTTTTCACAAAGGCGCCATGAGGCGTCTGGGCTACCTGATGGCAATAGGGATCGCCCTCCATGACCTGCCAGAAGGAATGGCCATCGCCGGTGCCTATGCAGCCGGCGGGAAACTTGGCCCTTTACTGGCCCTTTCCATCGCTCTCCATAACATACCAGAAGGAATAGCCACAGCCGCCCCTTTGAAACTGGGCGGCCTTAGGTACAGACAGATCCTTTTGATCAACATTTTGGTCAGTTTATTCACACCATTAGGGGCCATGTTTGGGTTGTTCATCATCAATCTTTCCCCGGGCCATCTCTCCTTTCTCCTGGCACTGGCTGCAGGAGCCATGCTCTATCTGATCAAAGATGAACTCCTTCCTGCAGCCTTGAGCAGGCACCTGCTTTGGTGCTGGCTGGGCCTGATCCTGGGCTTTGCCCTCCTCTGGCTGGCTATCATGATCGTTTAACTATTATAGGGCCAGAGCCAGGAAAGAATGGAGTTGTCCTTTGAATTCTCCAACCACTCACTGATCTTGGTAGTCAGATAAAATTCTTTTTCCTCTCCGTCACTTGTTTCAGTATCTTCTGTCTCAGCATTTTTTGTTACAGCTTCTGCATCTTTTTCACTGTTTAACTGCTCAGCAGCTGCAGCTTCCCCTTCCATAAACTGCCGGGCGGTACTGGTCAAATCCACATAACACAAGGGTGGGAAGAGACAGCACCACCAGTTCTTACCATCCCCTGACCCCAACACAATTCTGAGGGCCTCATATTTCCCTTCAGGAAAGTTCTTTTCTCCGTAAGCTGTAGCCGGAAAATCAAAAACCCCATAATAAGCCTTTACCTGGTCACTGCAGCCCTGTGAACGCAGCACACCTGCAGCCACTTCCTCTATCTGTGATAATCTGCTCTGAATTATCTGAGCAGCTGTTTTTTTGTCCTGCACATTTTCCAATTCCGGACGGAGGTAATCAAGAACCTCATCCCGCACTGCAAGTTTCAGCTCCTGATCTGCGGAACTGTCGCTGTTGGCTATCACATGAAAGCGCACAACCCCCTCCATCTTACTTTGCTGGTTCTCTGCCGGAAGTAAGGCCAGCAAGGAATATAAAGCCAAGCTGAGAAAAAATGCACAGATCAGTTTTTTCATAATAACCCCTCTCTCGCGATAGCTGTCTTTGAGGCATATTATTACCAAATATTGAAGCATTAAACAGGATCCTGTAAAAAAAAGAAAAACCCTGCTGCCAAATTGACAGGCAGGGTAAACAGCTATTTGGTTCTACGGGTCACAGGGTATAATCAAAACCGATCCGATCTGGAGGTTTTTAGGATCAACCCCTGGATTGAGAGCAAGGATACTGTCAACAGAAACATTGTACCTCAATGACAACTTGTAGATGGTATCACCGGGCTGTACCACATGTTCAAAAGGACAGGGAGGTGTTGGTGGCGGCACAGGCTCAATATCCTCACAGACCACCACATAGATCTGTACTGTTTCCACAACCCGGGCTGTTAAGTTGAGGATTATCTCCAGGGTCGGCCTTCTGGTGGCACCATCTGTGCGTCCTGCCACATGCTCCACTGCCGCCTGTACCTGGGCAGTCATCTCAGGCATAGCGCCGGGAATAGGAATAAAGCTGCGGAACTTGATCTTCACCTCAAAATGATGCACTGACTGATCAGGCATATCACTGACATAGAGCACCTGTGCCTCGATCTTCCCGCTGACGATCACCTTATCCTTGATGATAGCCACATCCTCAGGCATTACTTCCACCTTATGTACTTTCACATCTAAGATTTTCACAGCCGCAGGCTTTTCCATAGGGATGTATACAACTTCAGCAATATTGACCTGGGTGTGGTCCTCTCCCACAACATTATCCACCCTGAGCAGCTCCCGGGAGGTCTCTACACCCAACAGATCCACCACAACATCCAGTTCTCTGGGTTCGGTTACCTTGGCGGTCAGGTCAATGATCACCTCTACACCCACTGTGTGCGGGTTTATCATATCAAAGCTGGTGTGTGTGATGGTTTCATCAACTGTAACATTCATCCCAGGTTCAGCGCCAAAAACCTCAATGAATTGGGTAAAATGCAGTGTCTGGTGCATATGGTGGACAGGTTGGCTGGCTAGAGCGGCCACATAGATGATCTGCAGGGTGATATCCCCTTCAACAATTACCTTGTCCTGGATGATCTTCTTATCTGTAATTGTTACACTGGCATCCACATCCAGCACCTTTTCTACAGGGGGTTTCTCCGCTGGAACCCGAAACCTGCCTGAAACCATTGCCTGAGTAGCGCCTTCAGCGATCACCTCCTCAATGCGCAGCCGTTCAGTAATGGCGTTTACTCCCGGAGGTGGTGTTACCATCAAGGAGATCTCAGCTAATTCTGTTACCTTCACCTGAATGAAGATAATGGCGGTAACATCAAATAGGCGCCCATGGTGGCCCTTTACCTTCCCCTGGACATCCTCAACCTTGACCTTAGCCCATGCGTTCATTCCCGGTTCTGCACCGGGTATATCCACAAACTGCGTAAATTCCAGACGTGCTTGGGTATGGTGAACCGGCTGGTCGGGACAGTCAGCAGCATAAACGATCTGCAAATTGAGGTGCCCCTCAATGATCACTTTATTTTTGATTACCTCTACCTTTTTTACCTTCACGGTTTTATCGATAGATATAATTTTTTCTATTCCCGGTTTAGGCTCAGGTACCTGGAAATCACCCTGTACAACAGCCTGTTTTGATCTTTCACCGACAACATGTTCGATCTTTAATGTTTCACAGCTGTTCATTTATTCTCCCTCCTTTTCCAGGACACATTTTTCTGTAATATAATATGTCTGCTGGATAAAGAGGGTGTGTTTAACCAATAGAGAAACCGCTGTAAGAAACAACAGCGGCTTCAGGTAAATTCTGTATTAAATGCACAATGCTTTCCTTTTTTCTAATAGGGTATCTTTTTACCCAGCCTATTTGCCGATAAACATCTGGGTAAACATCATTCCATAAGGCCCGCCCATGACTATACCCACACCGATATGGGTAAAATTTGGGTTTAAAATATTGGCGCGGTGCCCCTCAGAATTCATCAATGCATTATGCGCCCTCTCAACAGTGCCAGCACCGGCTATGTTTTCCCCTGCCCAGCGATAGCTCACTCCGGCATTTTTCATCATATCAAAGGGAGAGCCATAGGTTGGTGACTGGTGGCTGAAGTAATTCTTGTCCACCATATCCTGGCTTTTCATCCGGGCCAGTTTCACTAATTGATAATCCACCTTTAAAGGTTTCATCCCATATTTCTGGCGCTCCTGGTTGACCAGATTGATCATCTTCTGTTCATCCTGGGTCAGAGCAACCACATCAGAGCCGGGTTCTTCAGGTTGTGGCTGTGGTTGCGGCTGAGGCTCAGGTTTTTGCGGCTCCTGAGGCTCAGGCTGTGGTTCAGGCTGTGGCTCCTGAGGCTCAGGCTGTGGTTCCTGAGGTTCGGGCTGTGGCTCTTGAGGATCAGGCTGCGGCTCCTGAGGCACTGGTTCCGGTTCAGGCTGTGGATCCGGTTGTGGGCGTATGATTTTTAAATCATCACATGGAAAAATCTTTTTCAAGATTTGGACCAGCACCTGATCACTGAGACTGCCCTGATAGTAGACATACCGCGTTGCCGCAAAAGCTGTTATGGGCATCACTGTGAGCAGTAAACCGACAAGAAATACAGAGATAGAATAGCGCAACTTTTTGGAAATCACCTGTTTATCGTCTCCTTTCGAGGAAATTTGTCATAATTATACTGGCACTCTTATCAAATTGGCGAAGTTGCCATTAGACTTTTATCTCTCATCAAAGATAAACAGGTGATTAATGCGCACATATTGTCTTTTTTTTATACAATTAGGACCTTATGTAAAATTTTAATAAATTAGGACTTAATCCTCTCATTTCCCCCTGTACTAGCAGCCCCGTCCTCATAACCCCTTCTGTACCCTTGGTCCCAGCCCTGGTCAAAAATTGCATCAGCATCCTTTTTGCCTGCTAAATACCCCTCTTCAAGGCCCTCCAAATAGCCATGCTCCCTTCCTTCCTTCCAGATACCATCTCTGCACTCTGTTTTTGCCCGTTGATAGCCTGCGGCAAAGCCATCTTGGTAGCCGTCCTTATAACCTTGATCATAGCCACAGCCGTAGATATGTTCCAACAGGAAAATTTTTTCTACAATCTTGGCCTTGCCCATGCTGATCCCCTCCCACTGCTATCATTTTTCAGGATACCGTGACAACTCCCTCCCCAGTCGCCGTTCGGAAGAAACCGGTTTTTGTCTGCTGCTTTCCTCTCCAGCTGATTCTCCTTTAGTGCTTTCTCCTAACAAGGAAAGCAGAGTGGACAACAGCTGTGGGCTGACACTTTTCCCGGATTTTTGCACCTTGGCTGCCAGCATTTCCGGCCCCATTTTTTGACCTGAAGACAGCATACCGCTCAACATAGCTAACAGATCTTTCCCACCGGCTGTCCCTAAACCGCCAGACCCCTTTTCCCTGGCCAAATTTACAATATCCATTAGAGTAAATAAAGAAAGCACAGCTATAGTTTCTGAAAGGTCTACCTGCTTTTTGTCCAGCAGTTCAAAGGCCCTGGCCATCAGCGACATAATACTGACATCCTGTCCCCCACCCAAAAGATCATCTCCTTTAAAAAACATTCCCTTTATTCTATTCAAAAAACAACTGCAGGTTACCGGGCATGTTCAGTTACCTAGAAGCTTTTGTGCCTCTGTTTTTAACAGTTCGATCCCTTTCTGTAGGGCATCATCAACAGCTTCAGCAACCGAATTTTCCAATTTGGCATGATTGTTCATTAAACGCCGGTTTATGTTAACACTGAGCACCCGGAAACTGCCGCTTAAAACCACAATAACACCCCGGTCCCTGCTGGTCCCTCTTATTTCTTTGTCCTTTATCCGCTTTTCCAGCTTTTTTAATATAGAATTCAGCATACTTTTTGGAATTCTATAGGCCTCTGGATTAGACATATTTATCCCTCCGGGTCAATTCTTTTATGATTTTGGACTTTCATTAAAATCAGAAAGAAGGAGCAAGATCAGAATCAGGAAAAGGGTGAAAGGATTGGCCTCCCTCTTTTCTTGACCTTCAAATAACTGCCTGGTGTGTTGATCACTGGAACTATGCTGGGAATTATGCATCAGGGAAATGAATTCTTGAACAGATTCACTGGAAAGCAAATCCAATAGCCCATTAAGGGTATCAAGGAGCAGATTGCCTTTATGTCCCAGATAAGGACGAAAGCTATTTAATACTTGAATCGCATTCTCATCATACATAACAACCGCCATCTTCCTCCCCTTCTTTTGCCACCGTTTTGATAAAGGGAGGCCACACCGTAAATGCGGGTGGCCTCCCTGCAAAACCGGTTAAGAGCTTAAACTATAATACCGCTTAACATCTGTGATCTCCGAAGAAAAGCAATATCAGAATCAGGAATAAGATCAGTGCGAATTTGCCATCAAATCCCCGGCCAAAACCAAATCCCTTGGATTCCATTATCATCCCTCCATTCTTAAATTCGGCTAAATCACGGCTAAACCAGATCGGCTTTCTACACCATAATATGTGTGTTTAGGAAAGGTGTTACAAGTTTTTGCTAGATAGCTTTTTTGCTGTGATCCAAAAGCACCCGTTTAAAAATAACGGGTGCTTTTCATATTTTAGTTGTCACCGAAGAAGAGCAA
>JAAYWP010000090.1 GCA_012516535.1 Syntrophomonadaceae bacterium
ATGAAAGGGAAGGATCTGCTCTTTATCGGGGGCGGTATCGGACTGGCACCGCTCAGATCCCTGATCAATCACTGTGTTGTCAACAGGGATGAGTTCGGTAAACTGGAAGTGCTCTATGGGGCCAGATCTCCGGCGGACCTGGTGTTTAAATATGACCTTTTCGACAACTGGCCTAAGGTAAGGGATATGGAGGTCTATGTGACCGTTGACCGCGGTGATGATGACTGGAAGGGTAAGGTGGGGTTTGTTCCCGCCTACCTGGAGGAGCTTAAACCCTCACCAGAAGGGAAAATTGCCATTACCTGCGGTCCTCCCATCATGATCAAATATGTGCTACAGGCCTTAGAGAAACTTGGTTTTAATGAAGACCAGGTGATCACCACACTGGAGATGCGTATGAAGTGCGGTATTGGTAAGTGCGGGCGCTGTAATATCGGCAGCCAGTTCATCTGTTTAGATGGCCCTGTTTTCAGCCTGGCACAGCTCAAAAAACTGCCGCCAGAGTGGTAAGATCACCAAACGATAAATAATGGCCGCAATCCCTTGATAGAAGCGGGATGCGGCCTGTTTGATTTTTGAAAAGGATACAAAAATTTAATTTTGCAGGAAGGATTTAACACGAAAATGTTGAATATTAAACATGAATTGGTATTTGTAGATTATCAATAAATGAAAATAAAGGTTAGGGGTTTGGCTGGAAAGCCAGGCTCGTACTTATAAAACGCTCCGAGCATTCACACCTAAACTTTGGATAAGCATGGTGTGTTGCCGATAGGGTGTAGCGGGAAACTGCTATGCCTCCCGTTTGGAAAGGAGTGGTTTGAGATGAAAAAGGATTGACCGGATAACACATACTGTGGTATGTGTTTCCGGTTATTTTTATTTCTGTTGTATCACCAACTGTGAGTATTGCGGTGCTTTCGGACCTTCTTTGATTTGTGTTTTTGATAGGTGGGAAGATATTGGAACAGTCTAAAGAGAATAACCTTATCCTTATAGGTTTAGGAGTTCTGCTGCTGATCACAATTATTATTTCTTTTCAGTTAGGACGCTACCCTATCCCTACCAAAGAAGTCTTGGGGATTTTGCTGTCTAAAATCTATCCCATCGAGCAATTTTGGACGGGTCGGGTGGAAATGGTTCTGATCAATATACGCTTACCCCGGATCATCTTGGCCTGTTTGGTCGGTTGTGCCTTGTCCGCGGCAGGGGCGGCTTATCAGGGTGTTTTTCAAAACCCCATGGCAGCTCCGGATATTTTGGGTGCTTCTGCGGGTGCAGCCTTTGGGGCAGCTTTTGCGATTCTGAATTATGGGAGCAGCTATATGATTACAGTCAGCGCTTTTTTCTTCAGCCTGTTAACAGTATGTTTAGTTTATTTGATCAGCAAGAGAGTCAAGGGCAAAAGCATTTTAGGATTGATCCTCTCTGGAATCATGGTCGGCTCCCTTTTTTCCGCAGGTACATCATTTATCAAATTGGTCGCGGACCCAACTGATCAGCTTCCTGCAATAACCTATTGGCTGATGGGCAGTCTGGCCGGTGCAAAGATGGCTGATATTAAATTTGCTATCGTACCTATGGCCATTGGGCTTGTCCCTTTGCTGTTAATACGCTGGCGTTTGAATGTGCTCACACTGGGGGATGATGAGGCCAGGACCATGGGTGTAAACGCCAATCAAATCAGGGTCATTGTTATTATCTGTGCCACTCTGACTACAGCAGCCAGTGTATCGGTCAGCGGTATGATCGGCTGGGTGGGATTGGTTATCCCTCATTTAGCAAGAAAACTGGTAGGGAACAATTATAACCATCTGATGCCTGCCTCCATCCTATTTGGGGCTGTTTTTCTGCTGCTGGTAGATAACATTTCCAGGAATCTTCTTACTACTGAGATACCGTTGGGTATACTCACTGCCTTTGTTGGGGCTCCTTTTTTCATCTATTTAATAACTAGGGAGGTGGATGCTTTTTGAGTATTGAGGTAACAAATTTGAGTTTCAGCTATGGAGAACAGCAGGTGCTGGATGATATTAATTTTACGGCACAAGATAGCCAATTACTATCTGTTTTGGGTCCAAACGGGGTGGGGAAGACAACTCTCTTTAGGTGCATCCTCGGTTTACTTACAGGCTATGAGGGTCAAATACTGCTGGATGGTATTGATATCAGGGGTCTGGGAATTGAGGAAATGGCGAAGCTGATCGCCTATATTCCCCAATCTCACTATCCCTCATTTAATTACAGTGTGTTTGATATGGTGCTTATGGGCACATCAGTTCAGGTATCTGCTATATCCAGCCCTGGCATTAAGCAAAAAAAGCTTGCAGAGGCGGCACTGAAGAGGTTGGGGATCTATCATCTGAAAAACCGGGGATTCACCAGAATAAGCGGTGGTGAGCGGCAGCTTGTTTTATTGGCACGGGCTTTGGCACAGGATGCAAGAATCCTGGTGCTGGATGAACCTACCTCTAACCTGGATTTTGGCAACCAGGTTCGCGTTCTAACAGAGATCAAGTCTTTGGCAAAAGAGGGCTATACCATTATCCAATCAACCCATAACCCTGACCAGGCCTTTCTGTTTTCAGACAGAGTGCTGGCTATGAAGAATGGTAAGGTCCTAGCTTGGGGTACACCTGCTGAGGTATATACAGAAGATTTGATTTACAAGCTTTATGGAGTGAAGGTAGAAATGGAGAGTCTTTATCATGATAAAGCAAGGGTGTGTGTTCCTAAATGTATTGTGGAAGAGGAACATGTCTATCGTGTTTGCTCTTAGTTTTTTGTCAAGGGGGTCAAGAAAATGAGCAAAAATAAGATTATTCTTGTAGTTTTTGTGGTTTGTTTGAGTTTAATTATGTCGGCGGCAGTGGACTGCAGCAACAATGGCGCAGATGAAGCATCTACAACCGAGGAGCCAAGAACCGTGATCTTTACTGACTCTGCAGGTCGGCAAGTGGAAGTTCCCGCCGAGATCAGCAGGATTGTTCCCTCCGGTCCCATGGCTCAGATCGCTCTGTTTGCTCTGGCACCCGATATGCTGGTCGGCCTTTCCACCGAATGGGATCCCGCTGCTGAGCAGTATATAGATACCGAATATTATAATTTGCCTGTGCTGGGTCAGTTCTACGGTAAGGGGGAACTGAACCTGGAGGAGATAGCCAAGGTCGACCCTCAGGTCATTATCGATATTGGTGAAGCTAAGTCTACTATCGTTGAGGATATGGATGCCATTACCGAACAACTGGGGATCCCTGCTGTCCATATTGAAGCGACAACAGAGACAATGGGAGAAGCATACAGAATGCTGGGCAAACTGCTCGGCCGGGAAGAAAAGGCTGAAGCGCTGGCTGGGTACTGTGAAGGTGTTTACAATAGAACCAAGGAGATTATGAAAAAAATAGGTGATGAGGGGAAAGTCAATTTAGTGTATATCACCGGTGTGGAAGGGCTCAATGTGATTGCCAAGGGCTCTTTTCACGCAGAGATTCTTGATCTGGTCAGCAACAATGTGGCAGTTGTAGAGGATATCTCCAGCAAGGGTACTGGAAACCCTGTTGATATGGAGCAGCTTGTTCTATGGAATCCCGATGTGATCATTTTTGACCCGGGCAGTGTTTACAGCAGTGTTGCCGGGGATGAAACTTGGCAGAAACTGACCGCAATTAAAAAGGGCAAATACTATGAAGTGCCCATGGGTCCCTATAACTGGATGGGTTTCCCACCTTCTGTCAACCGCTACATGGGTATGATTTGGATCACTCAACTGCTCTATCCGGACAAGGCTGATTACGATCTTTATCAGGAAACAGCTAAATATTATGAATTGTTCTATCACTGCAAACTGACAGAAGACCAATATAAGGCTTTAGTTGCTAACTCTATTTTAAAAGAACAGTAGACCGGTCCTTTCCGGCCTCTAGTTCATTTTTTAGTCCTGGGGGTATATAAATAAACGGATTCACAGCAGCGCTTCCGGACTGATTCAAATCCTGGTGAAGCTGCAGAATTGAATCAGCCCTTCCGCAGTCTCGCTAAATCCCTCAGGGAATTCCTTTGGGAAATAGGCGAGAACTCTGCTGTGAATCCTAGCATTATTATTGCCGAAGTTGAGTATAATATGCATTATTAAAGCAGGGAAATGATGTATTGAGTTCATTTTTTCAATAATTTTTGAAGTTTTTGATAATCTGAGGGCCAACTTTTAGTTTTATTGTATAATTTGTAGTTTTGGGGGAAAATTTTATTGAGAATTTTAAAAATATATATTATTATTGTAGGTAGTTTATTGGCACTCAGTGGCAGTGAGTGCTAATAAAAAATGATTAAAAGGAGGTGCCAGTTGTGAGCCTCAAGCCTCTGGGAGATAGGGTGCTATTGAAGATCCTTGAAACAGAAGAGAAAACTGAAGGAGGCATTTTTCTACCTGATACCGCCCAGGAAAAACCGCAAAAAGGGGAAGTAGTAGCTGTAGGAACCGGGAAGGTACTTGCTGATGGAAAAAAGGTTCCTATTGAAGTTAAAGTAGGTGATAAAGTGATCTTCTCCCGCTATGCTGGTGATGAGGTAAAGGATGGGGAAGAGAAGTACCTCCTGGTCAATGAGCGGGATATTTTAGGAGTAATTGATTAGCATAACAAACCATAAAACATAAAAATATGAAAGCAAGAGGGACAGCCCTATTGCTTCTCAAGGAGGTTATAAGATGCCCAAGGAACTGACTTTTCATCATGATGCACGCCAGGCAATGGAAAGAGGTGTCAATATCTTGGCCAACACTGTAAAAGTGACTTTAGGTCCCAAGGGGCGGAATGTGCTACTGCAGAAAACCTTTGGCCCACCACAAATCACCAATGATGGAGTGACCATCGCCAAAGATATCGATTTAGAAGATCCCTGGGAGAACATGGGGGCCCAACTGGTCAAAGAGGTAGCCTCAAAGACCAATGATGTAGCAGGTGATGGGACCACTACAGCCACAGTACTGGCACAGGCTATAATCAGGGAAGGATTAAAAAATGTGGCAGCAGGTGCTAACCCGACACTGCTTAAACGGGGTATTGAGAAGGCTACTCAGGTTGTAGTTGAAGAGATCAGAAAAATGTCCAAGGTGGTGGAAAGTAAAGAAGCCATCAAACAGGTTGCCTCCATTTCCGCAGCTGATGAAGAGATTGGGAAATGGGTAGCCGATGCTATGGAGAAAGTGGGCAATGATGGTGTGATTACTGTTGAGGAGTCCAAAACTTTCGGAACTTCTCTGGATGTTGTTGAAGGAATGCAGTATGACCGTGGCTATCTTTCCCCTTATATGGTGACAGATCCGAACAGAATGGTGGCTGAACTGGAGGAGCCCTATATTTTAGTTGTTGATAAAAAGCTGTCAGCGGTCGCAGAGATCGTTCCTGTACTGGAAAGGATTGCCCGTACAGGTAAGCCGGTACTCATCATAGCTGAAGATATTGAAGGTGAAGCGCTGGCTACACTGGTGGTCAACAAATTGAGGGGGACATTAAATTGTGCCGCCACCAAGGCTCCTGGTTATGGTGACCGCAGGAAAGCCATGATGGAGGATATCGCCATTTTGACCGGGGGAACTGTAATCTCCGAGGAGAAGGGTATTAAACTGGAGAATGTAACCCTTGACATGCTGGGACAAGCCGGCCGAGTTGAGGTTGGGAAAGAAGAAACGGTCATTGTAGAGGGTAAAGGCTCTACTAAGGAGATCGAAAAGCGGATTGTTCAGATTAGGAATCAGTTTGAGGAAAGCACATCAGAATACGACCGGGAGAAACTACAGGAGCGGATGGCCAAATTGTCAGGTGGTGTTGCGGTTATCAAGGTTGGGGCCGCAACAGAAGTAGAGCTGAGAGAAAAGAAAACATGTATTGAAGATGCTCTGGCAGCTACCAGAGCGGCTGTTGAGGAAGGGATTGTTACCGGTGGGGGAGTCGCACTAGTGAGAGCGATACCAGCCCTGGAAAACTTAAAGCTTGAGGGCGATGAAGCAACAGGTGTAGCGATCGTCAAAAAGGCCTTGGAGGAACCGCTCAGATTGATTGCTGAAAATGCTGGGTTTGAGGGCTCAGTGGTTGTGGAAAAGGTCAAAAAGATGGAAGGCAGCCATGGTTTTAACGCACTGACTGAAAAATACGAGGATCTATTTGCTGCAGGGATTGTTGATCCTGCTAAGGTAACACGTTCAGCTCTGCAGAATGCAGCCAGTATTGCTGGCATGTTACTGACAACCGAATGTTTAATCGCTGATAAGGTTGAGGAGAAAGAAGAGAAAGAGAAATAAAAATAAAAAAATAAATGAAACTGAAGGCCTGTTATACAAAAGCAGGCCTTTTGCTTTTCCCATCCCCTGCTGTGATGGCTCATAAAACATTTTCCCTTTGCATAAAATTGTTATGATCTTTTCCGTGTATTTGGGGGGAATCGTGTGGAAAGGAAAGCAGGGATCCGCTGGGCAGGGTTTGTTGTCTTTATTATGCTGCTTGCCGCAGGGGCGGTATTTTACTATATCAGGTTTTTAAAGGTAGAGCCTGCCCCACTGCTAGAAGAAGTAATGAAAAAGGCATATCAGGCAGAGAGCTACAGATATAAGCTGAAAGCCGATTTGGATATCGGTGGTAAGAAAAAAACCTGGATCAAGGTGCAGGGAGAGCGTGCCTTTGATAGTTATCACTTCAAGGGAGAAACCCTTGGCACCCCTGTCGAGATCTATCAGCTCGGCTTAAAAAGCTATACAAAGGACCCGGTCAGCGGGAAGTGGACTGTTCTAGAGGGGGTAGATCTCACCCAACAGCAGCTTTTTATGGCAGAGATTGACCCTTTGAGCAGTTTCCGCTTTAAAACAATGGAAGAACCCCGGTTGATAGGGAAGGAAAAAGTTGAGGGTCGGAAGTGCTGGGTTTTAGAAGCAAAAGCAGATGTAGAGAGTGAATATATGCAGACCTGGTGGCATGATTTTACCTATCGCTTCTGGATTGATAGAAGGAAACATGAGTTGTTAAAAGCTGAAGCTATAGCCAAAAGCAAAAACAGTAGTGACACAACCCTCACCATGACCGTGAATTTCAGAGATTTTAATAAGAAAATTAAAATTTCACCACCGATCTGATAGGCAGTATTATCAATAAATTTTGGCTTGATAGAAATGAAAGCCCACCTCTTTTTAGGGGTGGGCGAATGTCATTCCATAATCATGAGCGCATTTTAACCACCGCGTAGGCTTCGTCTCCTATTTTAAGCTCCAGCCTGCTTATAGAATCTGTTGTTATTTAAATCCCTTTGTCCAATAATATTATATATTTTACAAAATAGATGTGTATATTACTTATTGTAGCGTTTTTTGAAGAAGCTTTTTGAAACGCTGCCCTTTTTTGTCCTTTAAATTAGAATACCCCTATTGTATGTTGTCTGCAGTTGGCTAGTGGGTGCTGCTGGGAAAAGGATAATTAGCAGGATTTGAAGAAGATAACAAGAAATGATGGAAAGGAGAGAAAAAATGGTCAAAGAATGCCTGCGTCTGACTGACAACGATCTGAGTAGGGTTGGTAAGGAACGCATAGAGTGGGCCTGGCGAAAGATGCCGGTACTGCAACAGATCAAGGAAGACTGGGAGCAGTCGCTTCCCCTCAAAGGGATCAAAATCGCTGCCTGTCTCCATATTTCTGCAAAAACAGCCAACCTTGCCAGAGTGCTGAAGAGCGGTGGCGCTGAGCTGGCTTTATGTGCATCTAATCCTTTGAGCACTCAGGATGATATTGCCGCAGCTCTCAATGTGTTCTATGATATTCCCACCTTTGCCAGACGGGGTGTTGATAATGATACTTATTACAGCCAAATCAATGCAGTATTAGATATAAAGCCTGATCTGACCATTGATGATGGAGCGGACCTGGTGACAACCCTCCATAAAGAAAGGCCGGAGCAGGTAAAAGACGTAATTGGGGGTACTGAAGAGACCACCACAGGTGTGATCAGGCTGAAGGCTATGGCCAGGGACGGAGCTCTAAGATATCCTTTGGTGGCAGTTAATGATGCATTAACCAAACACCTTTTTGACAATCGGTATGGAACAGGACAATCTACCCTAGATGGCATCTTAAGGGCGACCAATTATTTGATTGCAGGCTCTACCTTTGTTGTTGTGGGTTATGGATGGTGTGGGAGAGGTGTTGCCTCCCGGGCGCGAGGGCTTGGAGCAAGGGTGATTGTGGTTGAGGTGGATCCCTTTAAAGCCCTGGAAGCTGTGATGGATGGTCATGAGGTCACCACCATGAAAGAGGCGGCCAAAAGGGCGGATTTTATTGTAACTGTGACCGGAAACATCCATGTGCTGGGCAAGGATCATATACCCTATTTAAAAGATGGGGTTATACTGGCTAATGCCGGTCATTTTAATGTAGAGATCGATATTCCGTTTCTGGCTGAGTTGGCATCTCAGCGCAGGCTTGTGAAAAAAGATGTTGAGGAATTTACCCTGGCTGATGGCCGTCGTATCTATTTACTGGCTGAGGGCAGGTTGGTTAACCTGGCTTGTGGAGAAGGGCATCCGGTTGAGGTGATGGATCTGAGCTTTGCCAATCAGGCCCTATCTGCAGCCTGGTTGGTGGCTAACCGGGGAAAACTTCAGCCTGCTGTCTACCGGGTACCCCAGGAGATCGATGAGCGGGTAGCAAGGCTTAAACTGGC
>JAAYWP010000091.1 GCA_012516535.1 Syntrophomonadaceae bacterium
GCTTTTAATCGCTTGTGCAAGGAGATTTTTGTATGCCTAGAGCAATTGTACTGGGAAATGGTAATTTATTGATCAACCTAGATAAAAACCTCAATATACGGGATCTTTTTTATCCGGTTGTTGGGTTAGACAACCATATAGGCGGCCAGCGCTGCAGTACCGGCTTTTGGGAAGAGGGAACCTTTTCCTGGTTATGGGAGGATTCCTGGCAAAAAAAGCTGGCTTACCAGCAGGATAGTTTGGTTTCCCTTGTTCAGGCCCGCAGTGAACAAATGGGTTTGGAACTGGTGATCTATGATGGTGTCCATTATTTTCATAATCTTTTTATCAGACAGGTGACCATCAAAAATAATAAAAATTGGTCCCGTCGGGTAAGGATCTTTTTTAACCATGATTTTTCCATCAGCGGCAATAATATCGGGGATACCGCTTTTTTTGATCCGGTGTCCCGTGGGGTTTGTCATTATAAAAGGAATATCTATATTATGGCCAATGGAATCACTCAAGGGAAGGGGGTCTTCCAATATGCCACAGGCCGCAAGCGTTTTCGGGGAGCAGAAGGCACCTGGAAGGATGCTGAGGATGGTTGGTTGGAGGGAAACCCTATAGATCACGGTTCTGTTGACAGCACGATCAGTTTTGAACTACATCTGGAGGCTGGTGAGGAGGAGAACCTTTGGTACTGGTTGGTTATGGGTGATCGGCTGGATGCTGTCCGCAGACTGGATCATCTGGTGCGGGAAGAGGGGCCTGGTATTCTACTTGAGGAAACAAAAAGATACTGGCGGAATTGGGTCAACAGGTATGACTGGAATTTTGGCGATCTTCCGGAAAAAGTTGTTAACTTATTCAAACAGAGCATTTTGATCATCAGAACACAGTGTGCTAATAATGGGGCTATTATCGCAGCCACTGATAGTGATGTCCTTGCTACAGCACGGGATCACTATAACTACATCTGGCCGCGGGATGGCGCCCTGGTAGCTGTTGCCCTGGACCGGGTGGGTTTTCCCGAAATTCCAATGCGTTTTTTCCAGTTATCCTCTCAGATGCTGACCGAAGGCGGCTTTAATCTGCAGAGATATAATGCTGATGGGACACCGGGTTCTAGCTGGTATCCGCTGTCCCGGGATGGTGAAGAAAGGCTTCCTATTCAAGAAGATGAAACAGCTCTGGTGAGCTATGCTCTCTGGCACCATTATCAGTGTTTCAGGGACTTCGAGGAAATGGCCCCTTTTTACTGGAGCCTGGTCAAAAGAATTGGCGATTTTTTGCTCAGCTATCGAGATCCAGATTCAGGACTCCCTTTACCCAGTTTTGATCTCTGGGAGGAACGAAGGGGTGTGTTCAGTTTTACTGCAGCTACTGTTTATGCCGGGCTTAATGCTGCTGCAAATTTTGCAGACCTCTTCGGTGATTATAAGAGCAGTGACCGTTACCGGCAGGGAGCGGCAGAAGTAAGGGATGGGATGGAGCGCTACCTCTATCATCAAGAATTGGGGCGTTTCCTGCGTGGGATTTACTACAGCCAGAAAAAAGGAAAGGTGGAGCTGATACCTGACTTTACTTTGGATTCCAGCCTTTATGGGTTGTTTGGGTTTGGTGTTTTTCCAGCTGATGACCCACGGGTGATCAGAACCATGGAGGCTGTAAGGGATGGATTGAAGGTAAATACCTGGGTGGGAGGTCTTGCCCGTTATACCGGGGATTGGTATTACCGGATGAGTGATGATCTGGAAAATGTTCCAGGCAGCCCCTGGCTCATCACTACACTTTGGCTAGCTGAATGGTACACTGCAGTGGCCAAAGCAAGAGAAGAACTGCAGCCAGCCAGACTGCTTTTGGAGTGGGCGGCAGATCGAGCTTTAGGGAGCGGTGTTCTAGCAGAGCAGTTCCACCCCTATACAGGAGAACCCTTATCTGTGGCTCCTCTCACCTGGTCCCACAGCACCTTTATCCTGGCTGTGGCCAACTATCTGGAGAAGTGGCAGGCCCTGCCCTGATCGGTCATGGGGACTGTCCTCGCGTTCGGGGGGAAGGTTGACTGATTACGGGAAACATCCCTTCCCAGCAGTGTTTACCCTGCCGCTTGCGACAAAAGCTCCGGTTTAACTTGCCCGTATACTATTCGCAGACGACAGCCGATCGGCTTCTATGACGCCATCTATTTTAGAAGTCGGATGCCGTAGGTCTGATGCCAGAATTTGAAATTTGAATCAAGTGTCATTACCAGCTCTTAATTAGAAATTCCTATTAAGTAATCGTTCTGCCTAGTTGGGGACTGCTTCCTTTGGAATTTGCTTCGGCTGTCGTTAACAGCTTCTTCGTCAAGGGCAAGTAACAACCTACGCAGGTCGCTGCGCTGGCAGGGAAAACTGTTAATTAGCATTATCCTCCAGACA
>JAAYWP010000015.1 GCA_012516535.1 Syntrophomonadaceae bacterium
CATCATCACATCAGGTAAAAACATTTCCCCTTCGGTCCAAAGCCTACCCAACTCTTCGATGCCTTTGATCAAGCCATTTTGAACAGCTTCAACTGGATTGAACTTTTCTTCTAAAACTCTATTGCACAAAACCTTAATCTCGTCTTGGTCACCATTGATCACAGCTTCTTTTAATTCATCAAGTAACATTGTACTCCCCCTTCCTTATTTCAAAATTTCTGCTTTTCTGGCTTCAATATAGGACTGCAGTTCTCTTTGCAGGGACTCATCAAGTCCGGGATCTTCATAAGCAGCCAGCATCTGCTTGCATACCCGCTCAGCCCTGTCTTCAGAGGTCAAGCTTTCTAATACCCAGCCTTCATATGATTGTCTGTCGCTCAATAAGGGTTTTCTGAATTCTTTTCTGTGGTGTTTGCGGGTGTGCATCTGATTAAGGAAGTGATTGCCGGGGCCAACCTTACTGACAACTTCCACAGCAAGGGTGTCTTCATTGATCTCCAGTCCCCTTCTGAATCTGCGCAGAATACCGGCGATTTCTAAATCCTGCACAAATTTTTCATAGGACATGCACAACCAGTACTGAAGTATTCCGGCGGTATGGAGAATAATATTGGTGCCGGCTGATACAGGAGCGAACAGCATTACAGCTGATTCATAGCCTGCCTGTCCATCCACTGCTTTTGAGTCGGTCAAACCCCCACCGCTGCGGCAGGGTATTCCATAAAATTTGGCCATTTGGGCTGCTGCTGCGGCCATCAAGCTGGATTCACCATTGGCAATAGATACAGAACCTGAATGCATATCTGTGATCGATGAGGCGCATCCGTAGATAACAGGGGTGCCTGGGCTCACTGTTTGAGCTAGGGTTATTCCGGCAAGAACTTCGGCATTCTGTACTGCCATGGAACCAGCAAGTGTTGCAGGTCCTGTGGAGCCGGCCATTACCAGAGATGCTATGATCACAGGCTGGTTCATTTTTGCGTATTCCAGGAGGGCACCGGTCTGCCGCTCATCCAGTTTCAAGGGGCTGATGGTATTGATCAGGGTAATAACCACCGGTTTTTCCTTTAATGCTTCCCTGCCTCCAAAAACAGGAGCAAGCAGTTCGATGGTATCGTTTGCTCCTTCTGCCCCATAACTTGAACCCATTAGGCATTTGGTACTGTAGCGTATATGGGCATATAATGCATCCAAATATCTTGTGCTCTCATCCAGGTCGCTGGGCTCAACAAGCATACCGCCGCTCAAGTTCATATCTTCCGCCACATGAGCAAGCTTCAAAAAATTCATATAATCTTGCCAGTTTGTTGCTCTTCTTTTCCCTCTTTCAATAATAAAGGGGGCACCATAACCGGGAACATAAACCAGATTATTGCCACCTATCTGAATGTTGAACTGCGGGTCACGAGCATATACGGTAAATTCTTCTGGAGCTTCAGCGACCTTTTTCTGAACGAAATCAGGGTCAAAATAAACACGGGTCCCTTCAACCCTCTGCCCCGCATCCCTAAGGATATCTACTGCTGGTTGATATTCAATCTCTATACCCAATTCTTGCAATAGCCTTAAAGAGGAATCATGGACCTGTTTAATATCATCCTCGGTTAAAACACGCAATGAAACCTGAGATGCCATCTGATACTCCTCCATTCTTATCTTTTCACTAAAAAAAGCTGCAGCCAATACTTTTTAAATGTTTTTGCTGTTTTTGTCCTTTTAAACCGCCCCCTTTTTATCTATCTACTGGACTGCTGCTATGAGATATTCGGTACTTAATCAGAAGACAGGAACAAATTATCATCATTTAATTTGCCAACAATAATATACAAAGCAAAAACAATGCCAATATTTATAGCAGGGAGTATCAGGTAAAGCTGATGAATCAATACTGCTATTAATATCTGTGTGAAGATATTTTGCATGCATTACCATTTTGCACTGCATAGACAGTTGGCACCTGAAAGAAAAAAGGGGCAGTAAGGATTACTGCCCCTTTTAAGAAATGCTGCAGATTTTATTCAAAGTGAGTGGTTCCAGTTACCTCTGTGGTCAGAGCCTTCAAAGCTTTTCCTACCAACTCTTTCCTCAGAGCATACTCATCCTCAGGGGAAAGGCTGGGATCGCCCACCGGATGTGGGATAGCAACAGTAGGAACGATCCTGTTAGCCCCTACAGACTCTGATATAGTGGTAATTGTAGCCATATGAACAATAGGAATACCGTATCTTTCGATTTCTTTTACCATCGTTGCACCGCAACGAGTACAGGTCCCTCATGTAGAGGTGAGGATAACACCATCAACCCCCGCCTCTTTTAAGAATTTACCTATTTCTCTGCCGAATTTCTTCGCATTGCTCACAGATGTTCCTGTACCTGTGGTTGTAAAGAAGAATTCATATACCTTGCCGATGACGCCTTCTTTTTCATACTCCTTGAGGATATCCAGCGGCACTACTCTGTTTGGGTTTTCATTGGCATATGCTGTGTCATAGCCGCCATGGGTGGAGTAGAAATCAGGCGCTTTTAATTCAACTAACTCACTGACATCATATTTACCCCATTTTTGGGCACTTGCAGACTGGATCCCGTCCGGGTTGCCCTGGGGAACAATACCGCCTGATGTGCATACTGCTATGGTTGCTTTGCTCAGATCCTTGATGGCAGGAGCCGGCTCAACCTGGTCAAAAACAGGCATCGGCAGCTCTGTTTCAAACTCCTCCCCTTTGAAACGTGCCAAAAGCATATCGATAGCACGCAGGGAGCCTCTCTTATCCACAAAGAGGGTCTTTCTCCTCCCCTGTGGGATATAACCTTCTTTTTCCGGCGCGTCTAGTTCGATCCCCTTGGCCAGCTTTCTGGCGATAGCAGCCATAACAGGCAGTGCTTTTCTCATACCGGCAGCAGAATCTGCTGTGCTGACAACGATAGCTTTATCCTTACAGATCTCCACACCCGGGTTCTCTATATACATCCCGGTGACAACCGGAATCTTAAATTCCTCAGCAACAGCTTTGGCCAGCTCACCGCAAGCCATACCATATCTACCGGCATTAAATGCTGGCCCTGCAACAACCACATCAGGTTCTACCTCTTTGATGGTTTTCTTAATGAATTCTAGGGATTCCTCTTTATTCTCATTAAAATAGTTGTCTCCGCAGATAATAGTGCCTACTACTTCACCCTCACCCTGAAGGGCGCCATCAAACCCTAAGGCAGGGCCGACCTTTTCCGGACGGTACTCAGGAGGCATACCTGCTTTATCCTCTCCACCGACCTGTCCGAAGAATTGGTTTACATAGTAAAGGACTTTGAATTTCTCAGACATATCATTTCCTCCCTCCTTGCACAATTAGTATTCCCTGCAAGTAACATTGTGATAGCCGATTTCAGAAGTAGACCCGATTACAGCATTCAGTTCGCACTGTAAAGTACCGTCTTCCTTGAGGGCGCCTTTCCAGCCCCCTGCCAATACTGCAATGGATTCCGCGTCGCCAATAACTTTGTCTGCGGGAGGCAGTGTTACCACATGGCTCACATTGCCAGTTGAAACAACTGCTACCGCTTCAGGAACTGTGTCAGCCAGACCCTGGGACATCCCATCCCAACCGGCGCATTCATCGGTGATCAATACAGTTTTGATTCCAGCCTTTTCACACTTTCTACAGATCATCAACAGGTCTGAATCCGGGTTGCCATAACCCTCTTCAGATACGATCACACCATCAGCACCCAACATTTGTGCCAGTTTAAGTGTGTAGTCAGAAGCACGCAGTTTTCCTGTCAGTGTGGTATGCTCAGGAACCATAATCACACCCAAGAAGTTGATCTCTTTTCCGTGCTGCTCATAGAGGTCCAGAATTACGCTGTTGTTCTGGTGTTGGTAAGTTGTGATCTTATCACAGGCAGCCACACAGTTACCGCTGATCACCGCACCGTCCAGCTCTTCATTAGGATGCATCAATGTGGGAAGGATATGCTGGGCATTTACCCCGTAAATATAGGTGTCATGGAGCAAGCCCTGGGTGATCATCATTTCCACATAGAGCACTTTGGGCAGGTTCGGGTATTTTGCAGTTTCTTCAAATATTCCGCCCATCTCATAGGTAAGGATCTCATCAGGTTCTACATCTCTGCCTGCCTGACCGACGAATTCTGCAGCTCTGAGGCCAGCCAACCTTACTGTTTCCTCATGGGTATGTGTATCTAACCCTTCTACAACCTTAATATCAACGGTCAGATTGTAGGTTTTGGAGAACGGTGTCCATTTAGCACCCTCTCCCCACATGTCAATAACTCCCTCTTGGAAACCAACGATATCTCCTACTGTGACAACTGCTGCCCCATATAAAACATGGGTTCTTCCTTGGCCGCACTGGCTGGGTTTTGTGGTTACACCAGGAAACCCTGCCCCTGTTCCCTCAACCTTTACTCTCGGCTCGATCACGTCTTTGACAGGTATGATTCTGACCTTTTCACCTGGCCTGGCAATATCGATGCTTACATCCTTAATCCTCTCGTCTTCTTTCAGGAATGCTGCCAGGGCTTCTTTGTCAACCGTTAATACGCCATCCTGGACAAATGTTCTGTCACCAAATTGGATGTCCTTAATTTTGATTCTTCCGATTTCAAGTTTCAAGAAATTCACCCCCTGATATTTTTCATTTAATTAGTTATTGAAATACAAGGCGCATTTTACAACAACATCCACTGTTTATTATTTGCAGTTTTCTACGCAGTTAAACTTTTTCCTTCTGCATCTCGCTGGCTTTTCTATGAAAATTCGTTATCAAATCAATTACTATATGTTTTGGCCGGTCACCGATGTGAGTCAAGGTGAGTCAAGGGGACGGTGACTTTGACTCAGATGACTGAGTCAAGGGGACGGTGACTTTGACTCAGGTGACTAATTAAGGAAGCGAAAAGAGCGTCCCCCTGCTTCGGTGACAGGACCCCCGTCCCCCTGTCACTCCCCCGCAAAACCAACGACCAACCAACAACCACTTCTTATTACACCCTCGTCACATCACCTAAGGCTGACTCCAGGAGAATGAGGTCGATCTGCTGATAATCTTTATTGTGCTTAATGTCTACTTCCCGGTTGCTCATCTGCCTTTTATATTTCAGAACACTCTCCTCAGCGATCTCTACATGGAGAGGATCAGCTGTGCCCCTCTTCTGCCCAATGATGACAGAACGATAGGGAGAGAACATGATCCGCAGGCTGGCAGGCAGAGGGTGAGTGATCAGTTCATATCCCTCATGAACCAGATCCCTTACCTTGATCAAAAGCTGTTCAACCGATCCATCTATAAAAAGCACATTTTCTGAGTATTTATCCCGCACTATCGGATTGTTTGTGACAATTGTATTCTGCAATCCCTTCATCCTCCCATACCGGCTTATACCTGAGTCAAGTGAGTCACAGGGACGGTGACTTTGACTCATGTAACTAAAGGGAAGCAAAAAGACCGTCCCTGTGCTTCCCTGTGTGACAGCAACCCCGTCCCCTTGTCACACCCTTGTCACATGTCACTCCCTGCAAAACCAACGACCAACCGACCAACCACCAACAACCAACGACTAACCACCAACGACTAACGACCAACCACCAACCACCAACCACCACTACAGGTATCCATTTTCCTGCAGCAGCTGTACAGCCCTTTCCTTATCCTCAGGAGCGATCATGATAACCGGCCCTGTGCAGCCCATACCGCTTTCCGCATAGATCTTTTCCTTCCACAAAAGGCGCACAGCGTCTTCGATTTCCATCACTTCGATCCCTGGGATGTCCTCACTGACCATTTTTTTCGGCGGTGGGGTTATTTCTTCTGCATCATCCTTTTTGCTCGTCTCTACTGCCAGGTTCCTGAGCAGTTCATTCAAGCCAGCCTTTTTAGCTGCACTGTATTCCGCTTTTACCTTCTCCAAAACCTTACCCTTGGCACACTCAGCCGCAAAGCGAATGGCTCCGGCAATAACCGGTGCGCCAGAACTACGGGAGATGATGCAGATAATCCGGTCATAGCCCTCTCCCACACCTGGCCCGTATCCCAGGCCTAGGGCCTCATAATTCCCCCCACTGCTATAGGCTGACAAAACCTTGATCAGCACATTCCCGGTGAGGCTGTCCATGACCATTACATCAGGGACACCCATCAGGAGGTCATTACCCCTCATCACCACTCCACCATCACTCCTGGCAGATTCGGCAAAGCTGATGGGGTACCCCCCTTCCTGCAGTTTCCTCAAGGCCCTTTCCAGCTGTCTGGCACCATCTATGTTTAATATACCCACAGTGGGGTTTTCTCTTCCACAGGCCTTTGCAGTGGCAATTCCCAGCACTGTGTTGTGGAGCAGTGCTGTTACCCTCTCTGTTGCAGAGGTCCCTGTGGTGGTAGCTATAAACATTTCCTTACCTTTGACCGGGGTGATCACTCTCCCTACTGTGGATACCCCGATGGGAAATGGGTAGTGCGCGGTTACCGCAGCATCCAAATACCCCTTTTCCAGGAGTTCATCCATTTTTTTGTGCGATTCCTGCTCATCTTCAGCCTCCACCAGCTCAAAGCCGCCCTCTGCGCCTTTTCCGATCAGCACAATCTCCAGCTCAGGGTTTTGTTTTTGGGCCAGCTCAGCTCCAGCTACCAATTCTGCTACGCCATGCTCACTTCCCAGGATGGTGAGTCCGACCCGGGTCTTTTTACCATAGGAACCTGTTTCCAAAGCATCGGCAAGTTCTTCAAAAACATCAGCAATGGCGGCACGTGTCATTTTTTCGTCCATGATCTCACCTTCCTTTCCATAAAGGTGTTTTCATCCTCTATTCCCGAAAAGTCTTAGCAAAATCTCGCATGGCTTCAGCGATCATTTTGCGCAACTGTTCCTGATCAAAGCCGGTATCTGCTTCCACCACACCGCTGTTTTTCTCTATAATCATAGAAACACCGTCAAAGAGGTTGGTTAGTCTCCCCAGGAAAAGGCTGCCTTTGCCGATAATCATCGCTCTTTCGAGCTTTCCTTCCAGCAGCATGTCCCTGGCATGTCCGATAAAGGGCACTCCAGAGGGAATGTGTCCCTGAGTGGGTGCAAAGCCGGGCATTCCGATGCTTTCAACAGCCTTCATTAGATCCGCTTTTTGGATATCCCCTCTTTTCACAGCCAGGGCACTGATCATCTTATAGTTGGCCATGGGCACATTACCTGCACCGGCAGGTTCTGTGATCTCCGGGTTCTGCAGTTCAGGGGCATAGCGGTCGATATCTGTGATCTTATAGCCGATCTTATCCAGCGGATCGGTGACCATAGCGGTCATTACTGCCTGTGGGGAGGCCCCTGAACCGATTCTGTGCCGTCCAATGGCATCGGTCCTGATCACCGGGTTTACACCGTCATTTTCTCCGATATGGACAGCAAAAGCCGCCAGCATATCCTCTAAGGCAGGCATACCTTTTTTCACATGATCCCTTGAGTTCATTCCCAATTTGGCTGTACTGCCTCCGCCTACCACAACCACATTGCTATAAATCCCTGACTGCACCAGAGCTGCTGCTTCTACCAAGGCATGGGCAGGGCCGGCACAGAAGCTGCGGGTGTCTGAACCTGTGGCATTGATACAACCGCAGATTTCGCCGATGGCTTTGGCAAAGTTGCCGCCGCCCCGCTGATTCATGTCGCCACATGCTTCCTCTGAACACTCGATAATATAATCAACCTGTTCAGGGTTTAGATCTGTTTTTGCTAAAAGGTGCTTGAGCACCAAAACAGCTGACGCCTTGTTAGCCAGATTCCCCAGCATCACCTCTGAGGACAGTGCTTCATCAAATTCGTGGGCTTTTTTAACACAGCCCACCAGTTTTCCTGCGAAATAAAGGGGTTGGGCGTCATGCTCAGCAACCAGTTTCTTTATTTCATCAGCACTATGAGCTGTGCTGTCCAATTTTGTTATCTCTTTGATATCCTTTAAAATCGGGTGTGATTGCAGTTTCTCTTTAACAACGGCTTGGAAGGCTTCTTCTAATAAAACCAGATCAAAGCTGTCAACCATTTTCATTAAGCCGAAAAACTCATCCTCTGGCATGATCTCTCCGTACTTTCCATCCCTAGAGGCACCAGCTAAGGGGTTTTCATACCAAGGATGGGGTATTTCTTTTAATTGATCTGGTGTGATGTTTCCAATATAGGCCTGGTTGGGCGGGTAGCTGACAGCATCTTCATAACTCCTCAGGTGTTCAGGCAGCGCTTTGAGGTGTTCTGACTGCTCGTTTTTTAACCGCTCTGTTATTTGGGTGGTACCCTGATATAAAAGCATACTGTTTGCTTGAACCAGGGCATAGGCTGCTCCTTTGACAACCGGATAGTTCATTCGTTATCACCTCCATAGTGGTATAAAGGGTAATGGGTAAAATAAAACCTTTTACACCATTACCCTCTGTACAGTCGTTATTCATCAGATTATTTTCTGTATGTTTTAACTTCGTTCACTATCTCATCAACATCGAGCACCATTTCCATCATACCGACCTGTTCATCATAAACATCAGCAGGGATTTCATCCTTCAATTCAAAGATGTGATAAGCCTTGAGTCCCAACGAGACTCCTGATAATGGACCTGCAAAGGTCGGATCACCTGTTGCTACAGTTTCGGCAGCAAGCCCGGAGGCCTCCGGTTCTGCTCCTCCGAGAACAACAATGAGATCATCTTTGCCGTACTTGTCATACAGGTCTTTGATCCGGGCCTGGTTTTCCAGGTCCATTGCCCCAGCAGCTGTTCAAACAAAGCATTCGGTAGTTGAAAATACTACCTCTGCCCCAGCTGCTTTGATACACTCTTCGATGGCAGGGCCTGGAATGCCATCCCGGTCGCCAAGAATAGCGACTTTCTTGCCTTTCAGCATGGGGATTACTCCTTTCTTTAAAATATTTTTTTGACAGAATATTTGTATTTTAAACCAATTCATTTAGTTTTGCTTCTACATCTTCAACAGTAACTTCCTGGGTTAACTCAGCAACTTTTTCACCGTTTTTGTAAAAGGCAATTGTCGGCAAGCCCAGTACCTTTTGGCTGATGGCTAATCTCCTGTTGGCAGCGGTATCAAGCTTGCAGAATTTTGCTTTACCCTGGTATTTTTCCGCCAGTTTGGCTACATGAGGCATCAGTTCCTTACAGGGCTCACACTTAGGGCTCCAAAAATCTACCACTACCAAGCCCTCCGCTTTTAAGACCTCTTCTTCAAAATTCGTCTTATCTACTTCGATCATTTTGTTCACCTCCTTATATTACTTTGACTTTATACGGGCGTAGAGATGGGGTAAAATCTTTTCCTCACTCATACTGCCGGCGATTTTTACTGCTACCTCTCCTTTATTAAACAACAGCAAACTAGGTATCTCTTTTATTCCATACCTGCTGGCAACCCTTTGGTTGCGATAGGTGTCCATTTTCACCAGCTTAACTGAGTCTCCTAACTTATCTGCAATCCTTTCCAGTTCTCCTATTGCTGCAATGCTCTCCTCCACCTGGGGAGCCCAAAAGGCAACCATGACCGGTTTGTCTGCCTTTAACACCTGCTCTCTAAATGTTTCCTCTTCTGCCAGATATTTTTCCGCCGCAAAGGCCGCGATCGCTCCATCACTGGCAGCTGTAATCACCTGTCTGAGGTATTTGACCCTGGCATCACCTGCTGCATATACACCGGGTACAGAGGTCTCCATCTTGTCATTAGTTATAATGTACCCTCTGTCGTCAAGTTTAACCTTACCCTTTAAAAACTCGGTGTTGGGAACTGTTCCCACAAAGAAGAAAACACCATTGGTTTCCAGTTCGCTGATCTCCCCGGTTTTGATGTTTTTAATCAAAACCCTTTCCACAAGTCCATCCCCTTGGATCTCTTCCAAGACCGAATTCCAAACCCATTTGATTTTGGGGTTGGCAAAGGCTTTCTCCGCGCTGACCTTATTGCAGTCGAGAATCCCCTCATCATGGATAACGATAATGGTTACTGTTTCAGCAAACTTGGTGAGGTAAATGGCCTCCTCTATTGCAGCATCACCATTACCCACTACAACAACATCCAGGTCTTCAAAAAAGTCCGCGTCACAGGTGGCACAATAGGAAACACCTTTACCTCGGAATTCCTGCTCACCTTTGATATCCAGTGTTCTAGGCGAAGCACCAGGGGCAAGGATCACTATCTTGCTCTGATACTCTTTACCGCTTTTGGTTCTGACAACTTTTATATCTCCGTCAAGGTCCAGGTCAACTACTTCTTCGTTCAGAATTTCTGTACCAAAACTTTCCGCATGATCAGCCATGGCTTTCATCAATTCAGGCCCTTTTGTCCCTCTAGGAAAGCCCGGGTAGTTTTCCAGTTCCTCAGTGGTGGCTGCCTGCCCACCTGGAGTTCCTTTTTGCAAAATGACTGTCTTCAGGCGGGAACGAGAACCGTAAACACCCGCTGCCAGACCGGCTGGGCCGCCGCCTACGATGATGATATCATATAGCTCTGACATGTTAGATCCCCCTTTCAAATATTAAGGACTCTATACTGTTAACCTGGACTGTAATTAACCTTTTATGCGTTCACACCGAAAATAATAGCTCTGTTAAACAACTTGCATTTCAGTAAAATTATACATGTATTATTATGTCGTTTTCAACACCTTTTTTAAAATTCCTTCTGTATTTTTAAAAAATATCAATAAAAGTGTTTTATTTAATAAATAACTATGTGTTTTATAAGGACGAAATTGCCATAGCATAAAAAAAGTGTGTCAAAGGGGAATAAAAAAAGAGGATTAGAGGAGCTTTTTACAGCAGCTCCTGCCTGATCCTCTCAACAAAAACATCAATATGCCGTTTTGCTTCCTCTTCTGCTTTGGCTGCATCTCCTTCCCTTAATGCCTCAACAATCTGCGGCATTGTATCCAGGAAAAGATTGGCATCTGTGATCTCCTTCTGCACATAAAACCAGAGCCGCTCTGTGTGCATGTGCAGATCATAAAGGATCTCCACCAAACAGGGATTACCACAGCTGGCAAAGATGGTCTCATGAAACATCCCATCTTCGATGATCATTTTCTTATAGTCTTTTTCAATATCATAATTTTTTATCCTCTCGATAATACCGTCAAGGATCTTGAGCTCTTCTTCAGTTATCCTCTCTGCAGCTAATCTTGCTGCAAAGCCTTCCAGTTCCCGGGCTACCTCAAATAGAGATTTCATGTATTTAAAATCTATCGGTGCCACCTGTGCCCCATACCTGGGGATAATGTCCATTAATTTGGCATTTTTCAATTGCTCGAAGGCCTTCCTCACAGGTGTTCTGCTCACACCGAACTCATTGGCTATATCAGCCTCATTAAGAACCTGTCCGGGACTGTATTCTAACTGAATAATCCTTTTTTTCAGTATTTCGTAAAGACGGTCGGATTTAATCTCTTCTGCCATATTTATTTTCTCACTCCTTTATATTATCCCTATCTATTCTACTACAAAACGCAAAGAAATACACCTGTTATTTTAGTAAAAAACATCCGGGTTCATAAAATTTTTTAATCTGAATAAATTGCCTGGCGGAGTTACTATAGTGTTAGCAAGAGCAGGTTTTTTTATATAAGTTTGAATAAGATAAAGGGGACGGAAAGGCCTATCACTGAAAAAGAACAATGGGGATATAGGTTTTGTCAAAAGAAAGGGAGGAACTATCAGGACGAAAAAAAAGAATCATAAGCTTGTTTTCCGACAAAGCTATGATTCCGGTTGGTATTTGATAATTGTTTTTGATGATTTGGCGGGAGCGTGTGGGAATCGAACCCACCGAAGACATGTCAACCATGCCTTCCACTGGATTTGAAGTCCAGGCGCACCACCAGGTGCAATCCGCCCCCACGGAATTTATATTTTAACACAGCCTAAATTCCTTGTCCAGTTCAGAACTTTAAGCATAGCCCTTCCAGGCAACGGAGCGTACAGTTATTCCTTTTTCTCTTAGTGTATTAATAACAGTATCAACATCCTTATTTCTCAACTGCAGCACAAGATGGGCTTTCCCTGATTGATGATGGAACACAGCCAGATGTGAGATATCACCGCCGTTTTTCCAAACGATTTCCGAAACCTTGACCAGCATTCCGGGTTTGTCTTCCAACTCCAGTTCCAGCCTGGTTCCCGGATCTCTAAGGCCCATCATTTCTATAAAGGCATCGAATATATCACTTTCTGTAATAATACCAACCAGTTTGCCCTCTTCCACCACCGGGATCGCACCGATTTCGTGATCCCGCATGATCAAGGCTGCCTCTTCCAAATAGGCATCAGGTGAAATGGAGATCACCTGCTGCTTTTTAATGATCGTCCCGATCTTGGTGCGGGACAAAAGGTAATTTAATTCAAAAACACTCAACGATGTAGCCGGGGAGGGTGAAACCTCACTGAGATCCCGGTCGGTCACGATCCCTACCAGTTTCCCCTTGTCCAACACCGGCAGCCGCCGGAAATTCCCTTCTCTCATCAAGGCCAGAGCATCAGCTATAGTTGTCTGCGGTGTAATAGATACAGGATTGGGAGTCATTTTATCTCGCACACGCATTTAAACCGCCCCCTTTAACTTAATTATACATTGAATTTAAATCCCTGTATATCCAGTTGTTTCAGCCTACTATATATATTTTATCAGTTTCAGCCGCCTAGATATGCCTTTTTCACATCTTCGTGGCTCGCCAATTTCTGTGCTGAGCCCTCCAGTACAATTCTCCCGGTTTCCAATACATAAGCCCTGTGGGCGATCTGAAGAGCCATGCGAGCGTTTTGTTCTACCAATAGTATGGTTGTCCCATCCTGATTGATTTCCTGGATAATGGAGAAGATCTCTTTAACCAAAAGAGGTGCCAGTCCCATAGAAGGCTCATCTAAGAGCATCAGCTTAGGCCTGGTCATCAGGGCACGCCCGATGGCCAACATCTGTTGCTCTCCACCGCTCAAAGTTCCAGCGATCTGGCTGATCCGTTCCCGCAAGCGGGGGAAACGGTCCAGCACCATCTCCATATCCTGCTTGATCCCCTTAGCATCCCTTCTGATATAGGCACCCAGTTCCAGGTTTTCCATAACTGTCAGATTAGCAAAAATACGTCGCCCTTCAGGCACCTGAGCTATCCCCTTTTTTACAATATCATGGGCCGGGGTTTTGGTGATATCTTCACCTTGATAGCTGATCCTGCCTGAAGAGGTCTTGATTACCCCGGAGATGGCCCTCAGCGTGGTGCTTTTGCCGGCCCCATTGGCCCCGATCAAGCTGACGATCTCCCCTTCGCCTACTGTCAGGTTGATCCCTTTCAAGGCCCAGATTGCTCCGTAATGGACATTGACATCTTCCAGATTCAACAAAGCTTCTACTCTTCCCATGCTGCCACCTCCTCATCTCCCAGATAGGCTTCAATAACCCGGGGGTTCTGCTGGATCTCCTGGGGTGTCCCTTCTGCGATTAAAGAACCGTAGTCTAAAACCAGCACCCTTTCACAGAGACCCATCACCAGGGACATATCATGCTCGATCAGAATAATGGTCAGATCAAACTCATCCCTGATCCACTTGATCAACTCCAGAAGATCATAGGTCTCCTGGGGGTTCATGCCGGCAGCAGGCTCATCAAGCAGCAATAGTTTCGGCTTGGTTGCCAAGGCCCTGGTGATCTCCAAGCGGCGCTGTTCCCCATAGGGCAGGTTTTTTGCCTTCTCATGAGCATATTTCTTCAGATCAAAGATCTCCATCAGTTCTAAAGCAGCTTTTTCAATCTCGCCCTCCCGGCGGTAAAAGGGTGGTATCCGCAGAAAAGCAGGAATTAACCCATAATTGATAACCACCTGGTGGGCAATCTTAACATTATCCAAAACCGATAGATTGCCGAACAGCCTAATATTTTGAAAGGTGCGGGCGATTCCCATTTTAGTGATCTGATGGGGATGCTTGCCCCTGAGATCTCTGCCCTCAAATACGATATTGCCGCTTGTAGGCTGATAGAGGCCTGTTAACAGGTTGAAAACCGTTGTCTTTCCTGCTCCATTGGGTCCGATTAGACCGACAAGCTCTCCCTTTTCCATTTCCAGAACAAAGTTGTTGAGAGCCACAAGCCCGCCAAAGGCTTTAGTGAGTTTGTTTACTGCCAACAGCGCCATTGAAGACACCCCCCAACTTCTGCAGGATTTTCAAGCTGACTTCTTTTTCCCCCAACAAGCCCTGGGGACGGAAAACAGCAGAAATGATCAACAGTAACGCATAAATAACCATACGCAGTTCTGGGATTGACTGCAGGAAGGCAGAGGCTACGGTGATCAGTACAGCACCTACCACAGAACCGGTCAAACTTCCCAATCCACCCACCATGACCATGACCAGCACATCAAAGGTGAGCATAAAACTGAAATCTCGAGGCTGAAGAACTGTGTAATAGTGAGCATAGAGAACTCCGGCCAGGCCTGCTAATGCAGCACCGATCACAAAGGCCAGTACTTTATAATAGGTAATATTAATACCCATCATCTCAGCCGCCAGGTCATTTTCCCGCACAGATAGGCAGGCGCGGCCATGGGAGGAACAGATAAAGTTTCTGATCAGCAGCAGTGACAACACAACACTGAAAAAGATGATGGGCCAGTTCACCACAAAGGGTATATCTCTCAGGCCCGAGGCGCCTCCCACATAATCGATGTTCATCAAAACCACCCTGACGATCTCCCCAAAACCCAGAGTGGCAATGGCCAGATAGTCACCCCTCAGCCTCAAAGTAGGCAGGCCTACCAAAACACCTGTTAAACCTGCTGCCAGCATGCCTACTATAACAGCCAGAGGAAAGGGAAGCCCCAGGTTTGCTGTAATAATAGCACCGGAATAAGCGCCTACAGCCATAAAACCGGCATGCCCCAGGGAAAACTCCCCTGTAAAACCATTGATCAGGTTTAAACTGGAGGCCAGAATGACATTAATCCCGACCAGATAGAGGTTTGTTACCCAGTATCCGGTAATAAAACCGTTGTTAATCCCCAATTGAACAACAACAAAAAACACTGCCAGAACTAAACAAATTATTAATGTTGATAAATATTTCTTCAATTCATCCACCTACACTTTCTCTTGAACGCCTTTACCAAGCAGTCCAGTAGGTCGAATTAATAGCACCAGAATCAAGATGATAAAGGCAACAGCATCACGGTACATAGAACCACCGAATCCAGCGACCAGTGATTCGGTCATTCCCAACAATATCCCCCCGAGCATAGCCCCAGGCACACTGCCGATACCACCGAGAACTGCAGCAATAAAGGCCTTCAAACCGGGCATCAGGCCCATCAATGGCTGAACAGTATTGAAATAAATACCATAAAGCAGACCAGCGGCCGCGGCCATTGCAGAACCGATAAAAAAGGTAATGGCAACAGTGGAATTAACATTAACCCCCATCAGTTGAGCCGCTTGTCCATCAAATGATACCGCCCGCATCGCTTTTCCGGTGCGTGTTCTATAAATTATATACTGCAAAATTATTACCAGGACCAGTGTTGTACCTAAAACCAACAGATCCTTGTTGTTGATGGTAATCCCCCATAAGGAATAGGTGCGCTCTGGAAAGAACCCTGCCGGAAAGGTTCGTATATCTGCGCCAAGAAAATACATCATTGTGTACTCCAGAAAAAGGGAAACACCGATAGCACTGGTCAGGGCTGCAAGCCTGCTCACAGGGCGCACCCTGCGGTAAGCAACCCGCTCAATGATAACTCCCAGGATGGCACAGGTCAGCATCGCAACTGCCAGACTGGGAATAAAACCAAGCCCCATCAAAGCGCATCCCAGAGCTACATAAGCCCCTACCATAATTACATCACCATGGGCGAAATTGATCAACTGGATAATTCCATAAATCATGGTATAACCCACAGCGATCAAGGCATAGATGCTTCCCTGAGAGAGTCCGTTGAGCAGCTGTTGCAGCAGATCGGTCATCCTTCATCACCTCCAGTTTCCGCCCCTTCAAGAGCAGGAAAAAGGGAAGGGTAAATCCCTCCCTTATACCTGTCTTGAATTTTTTTTGTTTATTTATCGGGCTGCATCTTCTTGATCAGCTTCTGTTTGCCATCAACAACCTCAATGATGGATATCTCTTTGATCGGATTATGTTTCTCATCATAGGACAGTTTTCCTGTTACCCCTTCGAAGCCCTCGATATTCTCCAGTGCCTGCTGGATCTTCACAGAGTCGGCTTCTCCGGCTTGTTTGATAGCCTCAACCAACAGGTAAGCTGTATCATATCCTAGAGCAGCAAAGGCATCAGGAGTGGCATTGTATTTCTCCTCATATGCTTTGATAAAGTTCTGAATGCGCTCTGAGGGGTCCTCCACAGAGTAATGGTTGGTGAAATAGCATTTGTTAAGATTTTCTGCACCGGCGAGCTCCACTAATTTCGGGGAATCCCAGCCATCGGCACCCATAAAGGGCAGATCAATACCCAGCTCCCGAGCCTGTTTCACGATCAGGCCCACCTGGTTGTAGTAAGCTGGCACATAAATGAAATCAGGTTTTTTAGCAGCAATACTGGTCAACTGAGGTTTGAATGCTGTATCTGTGGAGATAAAGCCCTCTTCAGCAACGATCTTTCCGCCCTTGGCGGTGAAAAACTCTTTAAAGGTTTCACCTAAGCCCACACTGTAATCATTGTTCTTATCAACCATAATGGCGCCATTCTTCAGCCCCAATTCATCATAAATATAGTTAGCCATAACCTGAGACTGGTCCGGGTCGATGATGCAGACACGGAAAACAAAGTCTTTTACCTTGTTGGTCTTTTCATCAAAGGTAACCTCAGGAGCGGTTGCCGCAGGAGCCAGAATCGGAACCTTGGCAGCAGTAGCTACCGGCTCTTCTGACTGGACAGCACCGGTCACAGCTGGACCCAGGATAGCTACAACACCATCAGAAATAAGCCTTTCCGCGATGTTGCGGGCCTCTCTATTCTGGGACTTATTATCCTGTACCAGCGCTTCTATCTTTTTGCCCAGGACTCCACCCTGTTCATTGACCTCTTCAAAGGCAAGCATAATTCCATTCTTACAGCTGGTTCCATAAGTAGCCACCTCACCGGATAGCTCAAAGTTTACACCGACCTTGATGGAATCCTCATCTGCGGTCTGGGTATCACCTCCACCACAACCTGAAGCAAAAACACCGAACAAAAAGACCAGCGCAGTAAATAAAGCTACATAGGCAGTGCCTTTCTTCTTAAAGACTTTCACAAAAACCTCTCCTTCCACATTGCCATTCTACTTACTTAAAAATAACCCAATCCTTCACCAATGTCGAATTCAAATTTTTCCTTTTAGCCAGTGACAAATCCTATAGAACAACCCCCTTTCATTTAAAAACTACCTCCTTGAACGACCAGGAGGCGTTAAAAAAATATTATTCAAAGTGTATTCTGCATAACTTTAAAAAACCCTCTTTAAGAAGATGGATTTTTTATAGAACGGGATAATAAAACCCTTTTATCACCCACCCGTTTGGTTTTCTTCATGCGGTCAAAGTACTCTAACAAGGGCAGACTGAAGCGCCTGCTTGTCCCCAATATATCCCTGGCCTGTGCTATTGTCAGATCACCTTGCTCTAACAGGTGTTTTTCCAAAAGCAGCCATGCTTTTTCTATCCCCTCACTGAGGAAGATAAGGTCCTCACTGACCTTTACCAACAGGCCTTGCTGCAGGCAGTACTGTAGGAGATCTTGGTCCTTTCCCAGCATCTCCTGGATCTCCTCAACCCCTGGCGGAGAGAAGAGCTGTTTTTGCATCTTCCCACACATCTGGGCAATTGCTTCTTCCTGCTGGGGGGTCAATTGGATAGAAAAATCGGGAAGAGCTAGGTTCTGCCCATCGATAGATATTTCTCCCTCCTCCACCCAGCTGTCCAAAACTGCCTGGTAGAGACGAGGTGCAAGATTCTTCAAAAAGCGGGAGCGCATTTCTTCTTTAGGGTAGCCGCTGCGCAGAGGATATTTACGATGGTAATCGGCAAGTGTTTTTTTCACCAGCTCGAGCCATTCCCTCTCTAAGTGTGATGCGACTATAAATTGATCACTGCCCACCAGAAAGGTCTCAACCCTGCCGGCCTGTTCCAGAGCCTCGATTGCCCTTATGATTTCCTCCTCACCGATACCTGTCCGCTCGATCAGCTCACTTAGGGCAGCAGGCCCCCCTACAGAGCGCAGTTCCTCTTCAATTTTCATTTCAGGTGTTCCGGTCAGCTTGCGCTCCAAACCTTCGATTACCTCTTCCCGGAAGCGCCGGTAGCGTTTAACTCCCACCTCAATGATCTCTCCCCCTCCGATGGTGGTGACAGGAGAGTAATACCTGATCACAAACCGGTCATGGACAGCAGCAACAACCGGTTCCTCCAGTTCCAGCTGTACTAAAGCACTGCTGCCGGGAGATAGTTCATCCCTATCTAAAAGCCGCACCCGGCCTAAGGCCTCCTTTGTTCCCAGATGGAAACGGACCCGCTGCCAGTTCTTTAAAGGGTGGGGAGCTTTAGGCAGCAGATAGAGGGAGCCGGTAACCCTGCGCACCGCAGAAAATGCTCCAGGAGTAACCAATACATCCCCTCTTGCAAGCTGATCCACATCAACACCGGTCAGATTGACCGCCACCCTCTGGCCAGCCAGGGCTTCCTCTTTTTTTTGTCCATGCACCTGAAGAGAGCGAACCCGGGCCTTGATACCAGTTGGTTGTATCTCCACAGTATCCCCTAGGTGAAGGTTGCCGCTGAACAGGGTTCCTGTAACAACTGTGCCAAAGCCGGTGATGGTAAAGACCCGATCAATGGGCAGCCGGGCGTCACCGCTGCGGGGTTTTTGCACTACCTCCCTCGCTGTTTTCTCTATGACCTCCCGCAGCTTTTCCAATCCCTGCCCTGTTACAACTGACACCGGTATGATCGGTGCATCGGAAAACCTGGTGGAGGCGATGAGGTCTCTCACATCTTCTTCTACCAGCAGCAACCATTCCTCATCAACCAGATCAGTTTTGGTAATGGCAATGATGGCTTTCTGAATATGGAGCAGTTCCAAAATATCCATATGTTCCTGGGTCTGAGGCATCACACCTTCATCTGCAGCTACAACAAAAAGAACCAGATCGATCCCACCTGCCCCTGCCAGCATGTTTTTTACAAAGCGCTCATGTCCAGGCACATCCACAATCCCTGCGGTGATGCCACCGGGCAGGCGTAAAGGCGCAAAACCCAGTTCTATAGAGATGCCCCGCTCCTTTTCTTCTTTTAAACGGTCGGTATCGATCCCTGTCAGTGCTTTGACCAGCTGGGTCTTCCCGTGATCCACATGCCCTGCAGTACCAATAATGATAAACTTATCCATCCTATCACCTCAAAACCCTTTCCAGTGCCTTGATCAGCAGTTCTACTTCTACGGGGAACAATGTACGGGGGTCTATCAAAAGCTCATCATCCTGCAGCCGCACAACAACCGGGGGATCCCCTTGCCGCAGCCTCTCTGCTATAGTGCTGGGGTTGATCTTTGGATGAGATAAAGCCACAAGGGTTGTAGGCAGATCTGTTACCGGCAGAGCCCCTCCTCCTGCACGGGAAACCCCTTGTCTAAGCTCAATCCTGCAGTCTTTCGAGAGAGCCTTGCACAGCAGCTCCTTCAACTCAGAAGCCCGTTGATAGAGTTCCTCACTTTTTAGAGAAAGCATTCCTAAAACAGGTATGGTTTTTTCAGCGCTGTCTTCCAGATAGGCTCTCAGCGTTGCCTCCAGTGCAGCAAGGGTCATCTTATCCACCCTCAGAGCCCGCAAGAGTGGATTCTCTTTCATTATCTGCAGCAGTTCCCCTCTCCCCAGCACAATCCCGGCCTGGGGGCCTCCCAGCAGTTTATCACCGCTGATGGTAACCAGATCCACACCTGCCTGGATTGTTTCTTGAACTGTAGGCTCCCTGTCCAAACCAAATTGCTGCAGATCCACCAAAACCCCACTACCCAGGTCCTCCATTACAGGAAGTTGGTATTTCCGTCCGATGGCTACCAGTTCCTCCCTTTTTGCTTCCCTGGTAAAACCCACCACCCGGAAATTGCTGGGATGAACTTTAAGGATCAGGGCGGTTTCAGGGCTAATAGCGCGTTCATAATCTCGGGGATAGGTGCGGTTGGTGGTCCCCACCTCTCTGAGAATAGCCCCGCTTTGGGCCATTACCTCCGGAACGCGAAAGGCCCCCCCGATCTCCACCAGTTCACCACGGGATACGATCACCTCTTTCCCCTGGGCCAGAGAGTGAAGGGCAAGAAGAACAGCACCGGCATTATTGTTGACCACCAGGGCCGCCTCGGCCCCGGTTAATCTGCATAAAAGCTCTTCTACATGGCTGTAGCGCTCACCGCGCTTCCCTGTATCCAGGTCAATCTCCAGGTTGCAATAGCCACGAGCGATTTTCAAGACTGCTTGACAGGCAGCATCGCTTAATGGCGCCCTGCCTAAATTGGTGTGCAGCACAACACCTGTTGCATTGATCACTGGACGCAGGTTGCTCCTCATCCTTTTTTTGACTAACTCCCTTACCTCAATAGCAAGAGACCCTATATCTGGAGGAACTAACCCCTTTGACAGAACAGCTGAGCGCCAGCTGGATAATACATCTCTGGCAGCATCGGTCAAAAGCTGGGGAGGACAATCCAGCGGTTCACAGCAGTTGACCAGTTCATGAACAGCAGGCAGTTGCCGCAGCAGTTTTTCCTTTTCCATACTAAACCCATCCCTTCATATCTTTAACATACTCCCACGGTTTTCTTTATTCAAAGCATAGCACACCACCCTTAAGAAGGGGGGTAGACTGGGTAGGTTTTCCTGCACCCCTCACAGCTGTTTGTGTTTTCCTCTTCCTGGAACAGATAAGGGTATAAGTTCAATTATTTCACCATATTACTATTAGAAAAGGCAGTACAGGAGGAAAGGAATAATGTCATTTGCCTCTGTACACCCCAGGAAAGAATTTCGTATTTTTTTCGATGACCAAAACGCTGTCTCAGCTCTTGCAAAACTGCTGAGAAAACTCCTGCGGGAACAGGACCCTTTGGGAGTGCGCCAGCTGGTGCTGCTTTGCATCGGTACGGACCGGTCTACAGGGGACAGCTTGGGGCCCCTGGTAGGCAGCCGGGTTCTACAACTGGCACCGGACCTCTTTCCTGTTTACGGCACCCTTGATGATCCTGTACACGCAGTAAACTTAAAGGAAAAGTTGCAGCAAATCAACAAAAGCTATTCCTTTCCCCTTATTATCGCTGTTGATGCCTGCCTTGGTCAACTTCAAAGTGTGGGATCTATCACTTTGGGAAGAGGGCCCCTTTATCCAGGCACAGCTGTTCACAAAAAACTGCCACCTGTCGGGGAGATCTTTATTTCAGCAGTGGTCAATATCGGGGGCTACCTGGAGCAGCTAGTACTGCAAAACACCCGCCTCAGCATTGTCATCAAAATGGCTGAATGCATCGCTCAAGGATTAGTGGCAGCAAAAACAAATACCGGGGTCAGGTGACTCCGGTACGCTGCTGCTTTAAACAGAAGTTAATTGTTGAGTTGAGTTCTGAGTTCCCAGTGCCCTAGACTAGGTGTTGGTGAACAGCCTCAACAACCTCCTCAGGGGTGTAGCCTGAGGCATTGATCACAGGGGCAGTGGATCTTATATCCTCCTGCTGCAGCATATTGTGATCTACACCGCTGACCACAATAATATGCGCCCTCCTCTGATTTGCCGGATCCAATTCAACAACCTGGTGCCCTGCCTCTTTTAAAGCTTTTTGTATATTCCCTAATCCTTCTTCTACTGCGATAAGTGCCATCATGATCCCCCTTTATTTTTTTCTATTTTGCGCGTTCAGCAGTTGATTATGCGTCCTCATTATCTGCTGAAGGGGGACAGTGTTATTTATTTCAGTGAAATATCATTACACAGGGCCTTATGGATGGCCTCTTTTTCTTCATCACTTAAAAGATATGATGATTTGCCCCCTACCAAGTTTTTGGCGTAGATCCGGCAATCATCTCTGCCCACCAAACAGCAGAGGACAACACCATCCTTTTTTCTATTCAGCAGAGCCAGAGCAAAGCTCAAATCACTGCCCATCTCAGGAAAGGCATTAAACCTGACCAGCCCAACATGCTGGATAGAGGCTGCGGTTGTTTGCCGCAGTTTTTCATATTGTTCTTGCAGTTCCTCCAGCCTTTGCTGGGCCTGCCGGCTAGACAACAATGCTTCCTGAACAATGGTTTCCAGGTTTTCACCGCTGGCACCCTTCATCAGCTGTCTGAAACGGCCTACGATACGAAAAAGGCGTACAATGAGCAAAAGAAGCGCTAAACAAAGGGCCAGCAGGGTTGCCAACGCTGCTATTAATATTTGAGTCCCTTGCCCGCCTTGTAACAATGTGGAGAGATCCATTAGTTTGAATTAACCTCCAGCAGTTGCTTATCAATACTGACAGATAGTAAAGGCAATGCGTTATCTACTGAAAAGCATAACAATATTTTAAATTCCACAGAAGCAGTTATTTTCCTCTTTTTATACCATATAATATCAAAATATTCTTTATATTTTACACATCAGTAATGCTCACTGATGTGTAAAACTGAGATTCAAAAACCGGTTTTATCACCCAACCAACAGGCCGGATAGTTAAGCCTTTTTTTGGTAGATCATAATGTATTCGTGGATCTTATTTACCCGGAAAACATAAGGATATCCCAGAGGGCGAAGATTGTTGTACTCCTGCCTTCTATCCCAAATAATAATATCATCTAACAAAAAGCCAATATTTTCCATAACATGTGAGAGATCTATATGCAGGGGAAAGAAGCGGTTCTTTTTTCTGATGTCCATTACGTTGACCAGACAATAGCCTCCAGGAATAAGACAGGAATAAACACCCTGAAAAACAGAGGAGAGGGATTCCAAGAACTGCTGGTAGTTTTCGATACTACCGATATCCTGTTTTTCGTTTCCATAGTTGCGGATCGGTTTGCCGTCTGCGCTCCTGCGCTGGCGCAGTATATTCCAGTAAGGGGGTGAAGTGATACAGAGCCCTATACTACCAGGCCGCAGATAATCTGTTATTCTGCGGGCATCATCCAGGATCAGCTGTGGGTAGCAATCGGGCTCCCCTTTAATTAAGGCAAGGCGCTTTTCTGCCAATTCAATATATTGGGGCACTATCTCAAAACCTACAGAGGGAATGCCAAAGCTGTAAGCAGAACAAACTGTGCTTCCGCTGCCCAAAAAGGGATCAACAACATATCCTTTTTTTCCCCTGTAGAAGATCGTGATCAAGCGGTCCGTCAGTGCCTGTGGGAACATAGCAGGATGGTTATAACTGCGCTCCTCAGCTGTTTTATTCAGATCATCCCATATGCTGATGGAATAGCGCAGCCAGGTCCTGCCGTCCAGCGCAGGCAACTTTTTCTCAGCGATAGTGGTCAGCTTTTTATGTTTGTCAGGGGGAGCCAATAATTGATTCACCTTTCTACTGGTCATACTTATTTAATAAAAAAGGAGATCATCAGGAAGTTTTTTAGCAGGTATAGACTCTCTATCTGTCATACCTATTTAAAAATAACAAACCTATCTGCCTATCTTAGATTACCCATTGAAACCTGGGAGTTCTAACTTGAAAGGCATTACAACATGCTGTCCTGGCAGCCAAAAAGAAGTTCCAGCAAACGGTCAAGTTCATCCCTGCTAAAGAAGTCTATTTCAATCTTTCCACCTCTGCGCCCCTTTTTTATTTTTACCTTTGTTCCTAACAGCTGGCGCAGGCGATCCTCTACATGAGCAATTTCCGGATCAGTTGCCTTCTCTTTCGGCTTAACCTTCTTCCTGTTTTGCTGCAGCAGCAGCTGGGCAGCTTTTTCCGCCTCCCTAACCGAAAGGCCTTTTTCTACTATCTCCTGGGCTAGCCTCTCCTGCTGCTGGTGGTCGGGGATCCCCAGCAGCACCTTCCCATGGCCAACGCTCAGCTTTCTCTGGATAATCAGATCCTGGATCAGCAGAGGGAGGTTCAACAGGCGCAAGCTGTTAGCAATAAAGGACCTGCTTTTACCCACCCGAGCGGCTATTTGCTCCTGGGTCAGCTGATATTCATCGATCAATCTCTTGTAGGCTTGGGCCTCCTCCAAAGGGTTGAGGTCCTCACGCTGAATATTTTCCACCAGCATCATTTCACTGGATTGCAGGTCATCCACCTCACGGACCACACAGGGGATGGTTTCCAGGCCTGCGATTTGGCTGGCACGCCATCTGCGCTCCCCGATGATCAGTTCATATCTACTATCCTTTAGGGGGCGAACAACAACAGGCTGCATCACACCATGTTCCTTAATAGAGGTAGCCAACTCTTCCAGTGCTTCTTCACTAAATTCCTGGCGGGCCTGAAAAGCGCCGGGCCGGATCTTTTTGATAGGAATTTGTACAATTTCCCCATCCCGCTGATCCTGTTCTGGTTCAGTGGGGATCAAAGCCCGCAGCCCTCGTCCTAAACCCTTATTTTTCATTTTCCATCACTTCCTGTGCTAATTCCAGATATAGCTTAGCTCCCCGTGAACGGGGATCATAGGTGATCACCGGCTTGCCATGACTCGGTGCTTCACTTAATCTCACATTGCGGGGAATGATCGTTTGAAAAACCTTATTACCGAAGAAGTCTTTCACTTCATCCACAACTTGAATTGCCAGATTGGTGCGGGCGTCAAACATAGTTAAAAGAACACCTTCCAGTTCCAACTGGGGGTTAAGCCGCCGCTGCACCAAATTTATGGTCTGCAGCAACTGCCCCACTCCTTCCAGTGCATAGTACTCACACTGGATCGGTATCAGAACCCGATCAGCTGCGGTGAGGGCATTGATCGTCAACAGCCCGAGTGAAGGGGGGCAGTCGATAAAAACATAGTGATAATTATTTTTGATAGCCTGCAGTGCATTGCGCAACCTGTATTCCCTGTTATCGATGCCCACCATCTCAATTTCAGCACCGGCTAGACTTAAGTTAGCTGGGAGCAGATCCAGGTTTTCAAAGGGCAGGCTGATCACAGCTTCTTCTATCCCTGCTTCACCCAGCAGCACATCATAAATAGTTATCTCTAACTGGTCCCGATCAACACCCACTCCGCTGGTAGAGTTACCCTGGGGGTCTATATCAACCAGTAAAACTTTTCGCTTTGCTGCAGCAAGGCAGGCGCTCAAGTTGATGGCAGTAGTTGTTTTTGCCACCCCTCCCTTCTGGTTGGCAATAGCGATCACCCGCGGCTCCATACCGGGAGGTGGGGCTATATCTTCCCCTTTCTCTGCTGATTGTTCCACGTGGAACATGCCTCTCTTTTTATCCTGTTTCTTTTTTTTCCTATTCCAAAACAAGATACCGACCTCCTGCAGCAGGGCCTCTTAGATAATTGACGGGTTCTGATAAGATCAACAGCAAAACAAAAAATATATAGGCTCAGGTAATAAGCAGGCCCAGAGATGTTTTTGTCCAATCTGACCTGATCCCAATAAAACAACAGAGACCTTGAACTATAAAAAACCCCTATATCCAGCTATTCCACAACAGCACACAATCTTCCTGCTATCGTTCAAAGACAAATGTAGAGAGGCACAACAAGTAAGCTTTTCCTTCCTATATCTCTTTTCTGTTCTTTTGCTCCCTGTATAGAAACACTTGGTCTCTAGGTTAGTTACCAGCTCCTTGCCAGTTTCGTTGAGTTGTGATGTTCCACGTGGAACATTCTTTTTTTTTGATGTAACACGATATACTACCAGCAGCTCATATCCTCAGATATACCACCAACTGATTTCACAGCAGTACGATCTGATCCATAACTAAGCAAACAGTTTTTTATGAAAGGATATTCATACGCTATATAGAATTATGAACATGAGGAAAGATAGCCTTATAGAGCAAAAAAGCAAATTCACCGGAAGGAGTTTCAGGTTTGTAGAATAGAGGCAGTAAAGATGATTGAATATAAGTTAATATTAACCAGTTTTTCCAATTATAGCATGTTTATAAAGGCCTTTTTGCAGGCACTCCTGCCCTGCGAGGATATTTTTCAGGTGTGACAGCTGTTTTTTCCACTACCACTACATGTCTCCCCCTCTCTCCAGGAAAGGAGTAGGGGATCACCTTTTCCAATCTGCCTCTTTAATCTCTTCTTCTATATTAAAGCCTTTAAGAGCCAGAAATTTTCCTCCCTGCTTCAATAATGGCATCGCATATTCCAACAATACATTTAAAGGTGCCAAGGCTCTGGCTACTGCACAGTCATAAATCCCTCTGTGTTCTCCCTTGTGGCCCAGATTTTCCAATCGATCCCAGATAACAGCACACTTTTTTAAATGTAGTTTATCGACCACTAGTTGTAAAAACTCAGTTCTCTTTTTACGGGCATCTACCAGACTGACCTCAAGTTCGGGGAAGCAGATTTTTAACGGCACACCAGGGAAGCCAGCTCCGCTTCCCAGATCTATTAGCCTGCAGTTCTTTCGAAAATTAAACCCAAGTCTGCACATCAAAGAGTCGAGAAAATGCAGCCTGTATAATTCCTCTTCACTTGGGCAGCTGACCAAATTGATTTTTTCATTCCAATATTTAATCAATTGGCTGTACAATTTAAACTTCTCTAATTCCGCACCAGCAAGCTGGATACCGAGCTCTTTTGCACCGCTGACCAGTATCTTTTCAGCTGATCCCACTTTCATCACCTTTTGTTTAGCTTATTTGCCGATACAGAATTCTTCAAAAATAGAGTTGATCACTTCTTCTGGCAAGGCTGTTTCCCCTGTTATTTCACCTAATGCTGACCATGCATCCCAGAGATCCAGAGCGATAAATTCCAATGGTAGCTCAGCCTCCACCCCTTTTATTGCTGATTGCAAACGGTCAACAACCTTCTCCATAGCTATTTGGTGCCTTTTTCTGGTTATTAGATCCGATTCCCTGCTGACTTGTCCGCCACCAATAAGCTGTACAATAGCATCCACCAGTTTTTCCTTTCCCCATCCCGTTTTGGCAGAGATCTCAATAATGGGTGTTTCCTCATCAACATACTGTCTGATTAGACGGGGGTCCTGTTTCTTTTCCTTCAGATCCACCTTGTTTAATAAAATTATCGCTTTTTTGCCTTTCAGCAACTCAAAAACCCTCAGATCATCCTCTGTGATCTCATCTGCTGCATCAAAAACAGCCAATACCAGTTCTGCCTCTTCTACTGCTTTTTTCGCTCGCTCAATCCCCAAAGCTTCTACCAGGCCTACCCCCTCCCTGATCCCAGCTGTGTCTATGATCCTCAGGGGTATACCCTCAAGCACCAGCATCTCTTCAATCAGATCCCTTGTTGTGCCAGGCACTTCTGTTACCAAGGCTCTCTCCTCATCCAAGAGCAGATTCAACAGTGTTGATTTTCCTACATTGGGCTTACCTAATAAAACAGTCCGCAAGCCCTCCCGATAGATGCGCCCCAAGTTAGAACCTCTCACCAACTCTGCGGCTTTTTCCTCTACACTTTTTATCTGTTCTGCCCTTAGCTCTGCTGGCACAGGATCAACATCATCAGGGAAATCTATCTCAGCCTCTATCTCAGCCATTATCCTTTTCAATTGATCCCGCATATTTTTGATCTTATCGGAAACACCGCCCCTCAGCTGCCTGCAGGCCAGTTCAGCCCCTTTATTGCTCTGGGCCCTGATCAGATCAAGTACAGCCTCAGCTTGGGCAAGGTCAATTCTGCCGCTTAAAAAGGCCCGTTTAGTGAACTCCCCCGGCTCCGCTAAGCGAGCACCCTTTTTTAATACAAGATCCAGCACTCTTCTCACAGGTATGATTCCACCGTGACAATAAATCTCTACTACGTCATCCCTGGTGTAACTGCGCGGTGCTCTCATCACAGCTATCAGAACCTCATCTAAAATGTCACCTTCATCATCACAGATATAACCCAGATGAAGGGTATGGGAGGCTATTTTTGTTAAGTCCAGCTCCTTTTTGCGCGGCTTAAAAATGGCAGCAGCCAATTCAACTGCCCCTTCCCCACTGAGCCGTACAATGCCGATCGCTGCTTCTCCCAGGGTTGTACCCAGTGCAGCTATCAGGTCATTTTGCTGCATGATCATCACCACCAAAAAATACTTTCAGCATAGCAAATTGCAATAAAAACCATGACCGCTTATACAAAAATAAGGGGAATCAATTCCCCTTATACCCCTTACATAGATATTTTTCATCTCTTTATGCATCACCAGGCTTGTAACAAACCACGACCTTACGGTATGGTTCATCTCCCCTGCTGGTAGTAGTTACTGTATCACTGTTTTGCAGCTCCAGGTGAATAATGCGCCTTTCCTGGGGTGTCATCGGCTCAAGCATGATGTCTTTTTTGGTCCTGCAAACCCTTTCCGCAGTTTTTCTTGCCAAACGCCGCAGGGACTCCTCCCTTCGTTCCCGGTAGCCTTCAGCATCGATGATAATCTTTACTTTTTCTTCTAATTTATTGTTTACCGACAGATTTGCCAACATCTGTAAGGAGTTAAGGGTTTTTCCCTTTCTCCCGATTAAAAATCTAACATCTTCACCTTCAAAATCAACACGCCAGTATCCATCCTGGTAGTAGATATTGAAATCTGCGTCAAATTCTAGAGCCTTAATCACATCACTTATAAATTTTGTGATTATCTCTTTCGGTGACTCTTTTACAGTTACCCTGACCTTTGCCTGCTTTCCTCCGATCAGCCCTAAAAAACCCCTGGAACCAGACTCCAACACATCTATCTCTACCTGATCATGCGATACTTGAAGCTTTTCAAGGGCAATTTTCACTGCATCATCAACAGTGCTACCCTCTGTTACTATTTCTCTCATGCCTTTGATCGTTCTCCCTTCTCTGCTTTTACTGATCTGTTGATGACAATCATTTCGACAGCGCTGACCACACTGTACACAACCCAATAGAGGGTCAATCCAGCAGGGAGTGTGCGGGCAATCCAGCCCACAAACAAGGGCATCACGATCATCATCGTTCTCTGTGTTTGATCGATTTTTCCTGCAGTGGCCATACTGGACATATACTGCTGTCCAAAGGTAGCTATTACGGTCAATATGGGTAGAATAATCGGATCAGGCTGTCCCAGATTACCAATCCACAGAAATCCAGCTTTGGTTAGATCAACAAAGGGAGGGTGTTTTACAGGATCAAAAAATACTCTCAGAGTATTGAACAGAGCAATTATAATAGGCATTTGAATCAGCAGGGGAAGACAACCACTGAAAGGGTTTGCTCCCGCTTCTTGATACAATTTCATCATAGCCTGCTGTGCCTTTTCCGGTTTATCTTTATACCTCTCCTGAATGGCTTTAATCTTAGGCTGCAGCTGCTGCATCACCCTCATTGATCTCATCTGTGTTCTGGTCAGCGGAAAAAGAATCGCTTTCACTGCAATTGTAAAAAAAATAATCGCCAAACCATAGCTCGGCACATTTAACCACTTTGAAGCCAAATAAAAATACTGAATTATTTGGCTTAAGCTATCTATTACTGCACTCCACAAATTTTATCCCGCCTCGCCATGTCCTGCCAGGCAGGGCCACCTCCCTAAAATAGATTTATCATGGTACCGGGTCATAACCCCCTTTTGAAAAGGGGTGGCACCTGGCTAGCCTCCACAAAATTAGGCCCATAGCACGCCAAAAATTATGCTTTTCCAACGCCTGGATAGAGTAGGCCGAACAAGAGGGATAGAACCGGCATACTGGTAGGTGCCATGACGACCAATACTTCTGATACAATTTAATTAAAAAAACAAAAAACTTTTTAACCATCATATCTTACCTGTCATCATGATATAACCGAACCTTCGGTCGGAAAAGTTTAACTGCCGACCAGCTGGTCCTCACTTGAAGTCTCTATTTCTAACTGACTTTTCTTGATCAGGTACTCAAAATCCTTTTTCAGTTCCTCAAAACTGGCATTTATTGCTTCACTGCGGGTATTAAGCACCAGATCATAGCCTTTTTTAATTTTTTCCCTGTACTGCTTAAAAATCTCCCTTATCCGCCTTTTAAGCTTATTTCTTAATACCGCTTTCCTTATTTTGCGGGATGGCACAATACCCAGTCTTGTGCTTTTTTGATCATCCCTTTTCAAAGAATGTAAAACAAAATATTGAGAAAAAAACAGATCACCATACCGGTAGACTTTTTTAAAATCGGTATTGTTGCGAATGCGGTTGTTATCAGGTAACAAATTACACCTCGCAAAATAGGTTTTAGGCGGTTAATTTTTTCCGCCCTTTTGCCCGGCGCCTGCGGATCACATTGCGCCCTGCCTTGGTTCTCATTCTCTTGATAAAGCCGTGTACTCTTTTCCTTCTCCTTTTTTTAGGTTGGTAGGTCCTTTTCATTTTTTCCAATCCCTTTCTTTATTTTATTCTTTGCTGGCGCCACATTACTACATGTATTAAAGTTTCTCTGCTGATCTTTATAACCATTATTTACCTTTTTGCTTAGGATTTATAAGTTGTATGTTCCAGCAATGGGCTGCCAGCACAAAAAAAATTGTATCTTCATTTTTTATGTCTTTCTTAATTATAGACAACTCCCATTCTATGTCAAGCAAGTGAATCCTTACATTCATGCAGCTTGTAGCGGCTTTAAATCTTTGTTATATTTAATGAGAGCACATAGTTATTAACAGCTTATTAACAGATTGTGGATACACAAAACAGGGGTGGCATCGAGATTGATTAAAGCAAAGCTTTACGACATTTGGGATGACGTTTTAGAGATATTGAAAAAAGAGCTTGATGCACACAGCTATTCCACCTGGGTTAACACAACCAGCCCACTGGCCTATCATGATGGAACACTGGTCATACTGACACTAAATGAATTTTCCCGTGATTGGATGGAAACACGCTTTAGTGCACTGATCCGCTCACATTTAGAGTACAAATACGGCATCAATTTCACACTGCGCTTTATTACACCGGATAATAAAGACAGTATTCTTATTCCCAGGGATGAACATCAGCCTGCATTAAACCCCAGATACACCTTTGATTCCTTTGTGGTGGGCAACAGCAACAGGCTTGCCCATGCAGCCTCCTTGGCTGTAGCTGAATCCCCTAGCAAAGCTTATAACCCTCTCTTTATATACGGAGGTGTTGGGTTAGGTAAAACCCACCTGCTGCATGCAATAGGCCATCATGTTGTGGAAAACTATAAAGATTACAAAGTTGTTTATGTTTCCTCTGAAACATTTACAAATGAACTGATCAACGCGATTAAGGATGACCAGACTGTTGAGTTCCGCAACAAATACCGACGTGTCGACGTTTTGCTGATCGATGATATTCAATTTTTGGCTGGTAAAGAAAGAACTCAGGAGGAATTTTTCCATACCTTTAATGCTTTACATGAAGCAGACAAACAGATCATTATTTCCAGTGACCGGACGCCTAAAGATATTCCCACACTGGAAGACCGGTTACGGTCCCGTTTTGAATGGGGTTTGATCGCAGATATACAGCCGCCAGATTTAGAAACAAGGGAAGCTATTTTAAGAAAGAAAGCACAAATGGAAAACATTGATTTCCCTGATGAGGTCATCTTTTTTATTGCCACTAATGTTAAATCAAATATCAGAGAATTAGAGGGGGCACTCCTGCGGGTGCTGGCCTATGGTACCCTCAACAACAGAAAGATCGATATTGATCTGGCAAAGGAAGCTCTCAAAGATGTTGTATCAGGAAACCAAAAAAGAAATATCACTATTCCCATGATCCAAAAGGTGGTTGCACAGTATTACAATCTGAGTGTGGAGGATTTCAAATCACGCCGCAGAACTAAAAATGTTGCTATACCACGTCAGATAGCCATGTATATTTGCCGTGAAATGACAGATGCCTCCCTGCCCAAAATAGGACAGGAATTCGGCGGCCGTGATCACACAACAGTTATTCATGCCTGTGAAAAGGTTAAAGAATACATAGAAAATGATGCTTCTATTGAAGATGCGATCAACAAGATATTTGAAATATTAAATACTTCCACATAGTTATCAACGATCATTCCCCATACTTTAACTATTTATCCACAGATTATTAATTAAAGTTTCCTTTAGGATACGAGGATAAAATAAACAATACACATTATACCGCTCCTTATTACTGATCCTCCTACTATTGTATTAATTAAATATAAATAATATTCGCTAAAGGGAGGTTTTTTATTTTGAAAGTTATCTGCCAGAAAAATGAACTAGCAACTGCACTTACTTCACTCTGCCGGATCATTCCCAACAAAACCAATTTACCTATTCTCAACGGCTGTCTCTGTGAGGCCCGTGAGCAAACACTTACACTGCAGTGCACAGATTTAGAAATGACCATGAAAATAATAATTCCTGCTCACGTTGAGGAGAAAGGGAGTACTGTTGTTTTAGCTAGATATTTTTCTGATCTGGTGAAAAAACTGCCTGGTGAAGAAGTTGTATTATCCTGGAGCGAGGAGAACAATTTGCTTGACATTAATTGTGGTGCGTCTGCAAGCAAACTGCATACATGGAGAGCAGCTGATTTTCCACCTAGCAAGGAAAAACCCAGCGAAAGAAAGGTATATTTTCAGGGAGGGCTGTGGAAGAGAATAACAAGAAAAGTACTTTCTGCAGCTGCCCAGCAGGAGACCAGGATCAGTTATGCAGGTGTTTATGTGCAGTTTGAGGAGGAAAGCATCAAACTGGCAGCAACAGATGCATACAGGCTGGCTGTGATCAAGATAGCTAATAACAGCGGTATTAAAGATTCTGATCTTTTTATACCGAGCGGCGCTTTAATTGAGGTAAACCGCCTGGCTGAAGATGGGGATGAACTGGAGATAGCATGGAATGAGGGCTTGATCTGTTTTGCTGGCCAAAGCTTTATGCTTACCAGCCGGTTAATTAACTCACAATTTCCTAATTATGAAAAAGTGATCCCTGAAAAGCCTGAACTGACCATAGAGTTGGATAAGGGCTCTTTACAGAATGCTTTAGAAAGGGCTTCACTTTTTATTTCACCTGATGAACACTATGCTATTGCCAGTCTACAGGTAGATAATGATCTGTTAACTGTGAAGGCACACGCTGTTGATGTGGGCTCCCTCCAAGAAGAAATACCTCTGCTCAACCCTGTGGAGGGGAAGTGCAGGGTTGAGTTTAATGCCAAATACCTTTTGGAACCCATCCAGGTGCTGGATCAGGAAAAGGTCACTCTCTGTTTAAATGGTGAAAGAGGCCCTGCTGTCTATAGGGAAGAGAATGAAGATGAGTCCTATCTCCATTTGGTAAGCCCGGTCTGTCCGGTGGGATAGTTAAATATGCTGAAGTATTTATACCTGAACAATTTCCGTAACTACGAAAATTTAGAATTTAAGCCTGATGAGAAGTTTATCATCTTTACCGGAGCCAATGGCACAGGTAAGAGCAATCTTTTAGAAAGCATCTATTATCTGGGAACTGGTTACTCTTTTCGTCAGGCCCGTGATGATAACTTGGTCCGCTTCGGGTCCGGCTATTTTGCGATCAGTGGGATCGTCACTTGTACAGGTGTGGACTATAAGATTGATGTTCTCTACCAAAAAGAAAAGAAAAGAAAAACAATCAAAATTAATAATAAAAGGGTTTTACCAGGAGTCTGCTCCTCCTACCTGCCTGTTGTTATCTTTTCGCCACAGGATCTGCTTCTGATCAAGGGTGCGCCCTCAGGAAGGAGGCGCTTTCTTGATCTATTGGTCAATCAATTAAAACCCCAGCACAGTAAGGACCTGCATTATTATAATGCTGTTCTGCTGCAGCGCAACAAACTGCTGCGAGGGGCAAAGACCACTGAGGCTGATCTTTTTCCTTGGGAACAGCAGTTATCCTCAATAGGTGCCCGTATTTGGAAAAGAAGGATTTCTGTTTTTTCGCAATTGATTGATTGCAGTTCTGAGCTATTTGCGTCATTAAGCAGGGGAAGAATATTAAGAGGTGAATACAGGTCAAAAATTAAAGGGATTAAAGAAAATAATGATCTAGAGGGATTTCAAAAGCTTTTTTTAGATGCATTACAAAAAGGGAGGCCTACTGACAAAAAGGTCAAGTTTACCACAATTGGACCCCACAGGGATGATTTTCAATTGTATTTAAATGATCATGAGGCACGGCTTTATGCTTCCCAAGGCGAACAAAGGTTGATTACTCTGGCATTGAAGATGGGTCAGTGCCAACTGCTATCTTTAGAGAAAAGGACCGAACCGGTATTGTTGTTGGATGATGTTTTTTCAGAGCTGGATGAGAAACATAGGGTTTTGGTTCTGGATGGTGTGAAAAAAGGGAGCCAGGTGCTCGCTACAACAACAGCATCTTTCAAAGAGGAGTATGGAAGAAGAAAAGCGCTGACCAGCCATATTACGATGGTATATCCGAAAAATTTTTAAAAAGACGTGCTATGAAAAGTCAATAGACTAAAGCAAAAAGATCTTTGACAATCACATAGGGATCCTGGTCAAACATTATCGCCAGGTGGTGACCATTGATAA
>JAAYWP010000092.1 GCA_012516535.1 Syntrophomonadaceae bacterium
GATGGGGGATCATGGTCTGACGATCCTTGCCCAGCGGGAGGGGTTGTCCTTTTCTACACCTGTGGAAAGTGACTGCACCCCTTTAAACCGGATAACTAAAGCGATCCTGAAGGCTGGGGGTGAGAGTGTCAGGTGTATGCGGGACCCCACCAGAGGTGGCCTGGCTACTACTCTTAATGAACTGGCAATACAGAGCGGCAAGGGGATTCTGATCAAAGAAGAAAGAATTCCTCTGCGCAGGGAAGTAGTAGGGGCCTGTGAGATGCTGGGGCTTGACCCTCTCTATTTAGCTAATGAAGGTAAAGTGATCGCTGTTGTGGCTCCCGATGCAGCAGCCAGTGTCCTTGAGGCGATGCGCAGCCTGCCTGAGGGAGAAGGCTCTGTGGTGATCGGGCAAGTAATCGCTGAAGAGGAGGGTTTGGTGCTCTTGGAGACCGAACTTGGGGCTACAAGGGTGCTGGGGATGCTGGAAGGTGAGCCGCTGCCCAGAATCTGCTAGACCGATCGCTGGGAATGTCACCTCGCCCAATCAGGGGGACAGGTTGAATGATCGAGAGAAGTATCCATTATAAGCAATGTTTAACCCTGCCGCTTGCGACATAGGCTTCGGTTGAACTTGCCCATATACTCTCCGCAGACGACAGCCGACCGGCTCCGATGACGCCATCCATTTTAGAAGTCGGATGCCGGAGGCCTGATGTCAGAATTTGAATTCGGTGTCATTAACAGTTCTTATTATTCAGGAATTCCGATTAAGAAATTCGTTCTGACTAGTTGGCAACTGCTGCCTTGTATTGCGGTAGAATTTGCTTCGGCTGTCGTTGACTGCTCCTTCGTAAAGGGCAAGTAACAACCTTCGCAGATCGCTGTGCTGGCAGGGATAAACTGACCGATCACCGGGACTGTCCCCGCGATTAGGGGGACAGGATGACCGAAAGCGCGAACAAGCGCCCCGTGCCAGGGTTTGCATAAGGAGGAGTAATTTTGTATCCGCGCGAAAGGCCCCGCTGGGGGTTGGTCGATTGTGCTGTTATCTTGGTTTCGATTTTTGTTTATAGTGTTTTGTTCGGTCTTTATGGGTACCCGCTGGTGAATAGGGTGCTCTCGCTGTTTCCAACTATAGGTAGCTTTGAGGCTGCTTTTTTAATTACAGCAGGTTTCCTGCAGCACATTTTGATTATATTGCTTATTTTTATTTTGGTCTTTCTGCGCAAAGCTCCCCTGGCTGCAGTGGGGCTTAAGAGGTGCAGCAGGAACAGCCTGTTTGTATATGGAATTTGCGGAGGAATGGCACTTTTACTGCTGGTCACAGTGGTTATGTCCCTCATTATTTCGCTCTTCCCTCAGCCTCCTCAACCTCAACCGATTGCTGAACTGATCCTCAATACCCAGGACGGGAGGCAGATTCTCTTGCTTTTGTTGCTGGTAGGTGTTCTAGCGCCTCTGAGTGAGGAGATGCTGTTCCGGGGGTTCATTTATCCTGTTCTGCGTTTTAGATTTGGTATTGTCGGCGGGATAGTTCTTTCCGCCAGCCTTTTCGGGGCAATGCATCTTGATCTGGTCAGGTTTTTCCCGCTGGCACTGGGGGGTGCCTGTTTAGCCCTCTTCTGCGAGAAATCGGCATCTATTTATCCTGCCATTGTAGCACACAGCATGTGGAATACGGTTATGACCTTATTAGCCTTTTTCTATAATCTGACATTTTAATGGTCTGTGAGGCCAGTCAATTTTCTGTAGTGGGGAGGTTTTTTTTTATTAAAGGAGAATTTAAGCACTATTGGATCTCTAATGGATTGATCGATCCTGGATAGGGGTGAACTGTTTGCTCCCTGAGGACAAACTGCTTGATGAACTCAAAGGCTTGAACACTTATTTAGAAAAGCGCTCAAAAGTGGGAGGAAGCAACAGAGAGAGAAGACGGCGGGCAGAGCAGAAAGGGGTATTCACCCCTCTGAGTCGACTTTCCGTTAGGGAGATCTCTTCTTTTTTTCAGGGAAGACCACTGGTAGGGGTTGATGGGTCACTGGTTACTTATGGGGCTAGTTATCCTTACCTGCTAACTTTTTTGCGTGCCCTTGCTTATGCAAGCAGTGCTGGCGGTGATCATAAAAGGATCTGGGAGCAGGAGATCTTTTCACCTCTCCTACCCAGATACCAGCAGATCATAGATAAATACCTGACAGGAGGTAAAAGCCCGGAGGAGGTAATGGCTCACCTGCGCTGGGGGATATTAGCTCAAATTGAAACAAAGGTGGCCTTGCAGGCAGTGTCCTTAAAGCCCCGTCTTTTGCTCCTGGATGGCGGTTTTGACCGGTTGAAAGAGCATGCTCCAGATATTTGGAGTGAACTGAAAGCTGCAGCCCTCAGAGAGGATGTTATATTGCTGGGGGTGACAGAGGAGATCGCCAGTTGTTCACTGATGAAAATCCTTGGTTTTGATGGGGATCCCCTTTGTCATGGTGTGATGGGTGACCGGGAGATTTTGTTCGGGGTGCTGCAGCCCGGGGAAGTGTACCAACTGCGGGAGAGGACCAGGGGAGAAAAGGGGCGCCTCTACGTCCGTTTTGCCGGACACCCTCAGGTGGTGGCTGTTGACTATTTGATGGAGCAGGAGAGAGAGCTTGTGCCGGCTCTCAACTTTTTATACAGTATAACCCCAGCCCACGGAAGGGGTATCCCTCTTTGGCTTGATGTGGTAGATGCTGAGGTGCGACTGAGCAGGGAACAGGTAGAGGCTATGATCGCTGCCTGTTTAGATCCGGCTATGGTTGAGATGTTTTTAAGACCCCTCAGGGCAAACAGAGAGCTTTAGTTGTAAATGGGAGGAGTTTTCCATGCAGGTTGTTGGTGTGACTACCCAGCAGTTTGTTTATATAGCATCAAGGGAGCGCAAGTTCAGGATCGAGGAGATCCTGATCATCGATGACCCTGAATTAAACCTTAGGGGAGAAGTGGTGGAGACTAAATCCTTCAATAGATTTCTTCCTCTAACCATGGAACAGAGCCCTCTAATCGATCCAGCTGTTTGGAATGGATTGGAACAGGTGGGTTTTCGCCTAGGTGAGGAAACCATTCACCTAGCCAAGGTAAGGATCCTGACTGATATTCCGTACCCTGTGGCTGTTGGTGCTGCTGTCCATCTTCCCTCCTTTGCTGAGGTGGCTGACCTACTGCTCCCTTGTGAACCGGACAGTGGTTTAGTGCTGGGTGTGATCTTGGGAACAGAGGATATGCAGGGGACCCTGCCTGATCAATTGAAAAATCTCGCTCCTCTCTATAAAAAAGGGGAAGGCATACTCCCCCAGAAGGGTGTGCCCTTTGTCTTTGACCATAAGGCTATGCAGGAATACCCCCATATCGGGATTTTCGGGGGGTCCGGTTCAGGCAAGTCCTTCGGGATGAGGGTGATCTTGGAGGAACTGATGGATAAAAGAATTCCCACCCTGATCTTTGATCCCCATTATGAAATGAGTTTTAACACCCCTTTTGAAGGTATGGATGAGGGGATAGCTAAAAAATATGCCAGCAATACGGAAATTTTGACAGTGGGCCGGGAGACAGGTGTCAATTTTGAGGACCTGACCAGCGATGATCTTGCCTCTCTCCTAAGGGCTGCCGGGGGTAATTTTACAGAAGGGATGGATAATGCCCTGAAGGCTATCCACCAACCAAAGGACTCATTTATATCATTTGCCCAAAAACTCGATTACTGCATCAGGCTGGCGGAAAAAGAGGAGGAAACCAGAGCGGAAATACGCAAGAACTACGGAGAAAACTCCCCTTTTGAGAAGAAGATCGACAACATAGCCCGGCAGGCAGGCCACCCTAGCAGTTTGAGGGGTATCAGTTGGCGACTGCACCGTTTGAACAGGGAGGGGATTTTCCAGAAGGATATTTCTGCCATCCTCAATGCTCTTCTGCGGAGGCGGCTGACGGTGATCCGCGGGCCTATCTGGCTGTTAACTGTTTTCAGCGCCTATTTGATCAGAAAACTGTATGGGATGCGCCGGGATTATATCGATGCTCTGCAGAGGGGGGAACCCCCTGCTGATAAATTTCCTCCTTTTGTTATTGTGACCGATGAGGCTCATAACTTTGCCCGCAAAGGGATCGAATTTGTTTCCCCAGCCCGGAGTATTTTCCGGGAGGTAGCCCAGGAGGGGAGAAAATACGGGGTGTTTCTTATTCTGGCTACCCAACGGCCAGCTCTGCTGGATGAAACCATCACAGCTCAGCTGAACACCAAGATCATTTTCCGTACAGTAAGAGCAAGTGATATCGATGTGATCAGAGAAGAAACCGACATTTCCGGAGAGGAGGCTGGTAGGCTTCCTTACTTGCCCTCAGGTACTGCCTTTGTGTCCTCAGCAATAGTGGGAAGAACCGTATCTGTCCGCATCCGCTGTGCAAGAACTCAGGCTCCCCGCTCATTAAATCCCTTTGCTGAACTGGACAGAGATTTTGGTGGAACTGATGCAGAATTGTTTAGGGTAATTTCCAATTATCTTCCCTTGCACTTTGGACAGATTACCCTTATTCTTTCAGAGTTAGAGAATGCCCTTGATCGGACAGTTACTGTGGATGAAGTACAGGCATTATTGGAAGCACTGGCTGCAGAGGGTAAATTAGAGAAGATCGAAGGGCCCTTTGGCCCCACCTATCAAGCGGTTAATGAATAATAAGGTTTCAGCTACCCCATATAACACGGTTGAGACTATGGGAGATGTTAAGGATGCGCCTGCTTTATTTCACAGATGACCATAAGAGGGGCACAAGCCCTGAAAACAGGAAGGATAACTTTCCTCAGACACTGCTCACCAAGCTGAATGAGGTTGTGAAGATCGCCAAAGAACAGGAAGTGGACTA
>JAAYWP010000016.1 GCA_012516535.1 Syntrophomonadaceae bacterium
ATTTTTGTAGTACAATGTTGTTCACAAGAGATCCTCTCCTTTTGGTTGGTTTGTTTTGGTGCATTCAATTTTACCAAAAGTGATGATCTCTTGTCTTTTTCTTCTTGTTTTCTCCTATAAAAACTTTACACTATGAAAAAGGATGATTTCATCCTTTGTAAAATAAAAAATACCAAAATATAATTAGAGAGCCAATCAAGGCTCTCTAATTTGTTTCTTTTTTATATTTTTATGATAATAAGTTTTTAACCCTGAACAACATTCTTACCGGCGAGATAACCAAAGGTAAACGCCCGGCCATGGCTGTTACCCGGAAGGGTCACACAATAGTCATTGGCGTAATAACAGCCGGAGACATTGCCTGCTGCATACAATCCTGGAATAACGTTCTTCTCCTTATCCAATACCTGCAGCTTATCGTTGATCTGCAGTCCGCCTAATGTAACTAACAGAGATATACCTAAAGGAGCTGCATAGAATGGGGGCTTCTCGATAGTGGTCATGCATTCGGCGCGTTTGCCAAAGTCTTCATCTACGCCTTTTTTAGCCAGTTCATTATACCGCTCCACAGTCTTCAGGAATGTATCTACAGGCACTTCCATCTTCTCGGCCAATTCCTCAAGGGTGTCGGCGCTTTTTATATAACCCTTCTCAATGTATGCCTCAACATTATCTGGGTTATGGAAACTTGACCGCATATCTTTGCATGCTACAAGGTTAAATTTCGGTGCTTCTTCAGGCCATTTGGAATCCCATACTGCCCATTTATAGTGCTCTGGTTGCTGGCGCATGGCGTTGCAAATATAAGAATAAGGCAATTCCTCATTAGCATAACGTTCTCCTCTTACGTTCACACCGAGCCAAGGCTGGCGCATCAATGCATCTGCAAGAACAGGAGCGCCTATAACTGCAAAATCGAAGTACATGGGTGCATGAGGTGCCTCATCTATGGCTGCACCTATCCACATACCCATCTTATGCCCATCACCTGTATTGATATTGCCATGTACCATTTCATACATATTCATGTGAATATACTTGGTTGAAGGGATGAAATACTCACGCATTTCTTGGTCTCCGCCGTAATCTCCGGTACATAGGATGACACCTTTTTGGGCAACAAACTTGGTATAATTGCCTTCTTCCCCTGCAATAACACCTGTTACAGGGCCATTACCCTCGCGAACAAGCTGGACAGCAGGTGTTTTGTAGCGAAGATCTATATTAGGATCGTTTTCAACATTTTTCTTAAATGTATAAACCAAACCTGCCAGGTAGGGATCTGAACCTTTGGGCACATAGGTCAGTGCTTCCTCATTAGGCTCAATACGAAAACTCAATGTTCCAAAAACCTCTAGCTTAGCCCCAGGTGTAGTTGTCTCAGCGATCGGAACAGCTACAGGCTTACAGCCAACTTTTTCAGCCTTCTCCATGATCCAGTCTGCAACACTTCCACTGTTATTGGCCCATAAGGAAATTACCCTCTGATCTCCTTTATAGGCATTATATCTCATAATCTCCTGGACGGCTTTCATCTTGTCGACCTTATTGCCGATCGATTTCTGCATCTTAGAGTCGATAGCCCCGTAATCGATTCCACGGAAATTAACATTATCTGTCTTTTCCAGCAAAACCACTTTTGCGCCTTCTTCAGCTGCTGAAAGTGCAGCACAACAGCCGCTTAAGCCAGCACCAACCACAACAACATCTGCTTCTACAGTTTCCTTGATCTCACTATCTGGAATCGGATCGGGCGGTGTTAAGAAACTGGGTTCACTGGTTCCATTGGAAGCTGAAGTTGGTGGTTCTTTTGTTTCCTCCTGACCCCCACAACCAGCTAACATCCCACCTGCAGCTACCCCAGCTGCTCCAAGGACTGCCCCTTTAATAAACGTCCTTCGGGTAACACCTTTTTGCGGCTTCTCATCAATACTCATTTGCAATTCCCCTTTCCCAAATGATTATATTAAATCGATCCGGCAACAAGACACACCAATCCTATATAACAATTTATCATCTATATCGTCAAGATACATTAGAGATGTTTACAAAATTTATTTAAAAACACCGTAGAATATTCCAATCTGCAAATTTATTCTTCAGCTGTATTCTGCTCTTTCCCCTCTTCTGATTCCAGGTCAGATTTTGTTGCTTTACGAAACTCTCTTATACCATTAGCTATTGACTTGCCTACAGCCGGAAGTTTGCCTGGACCAAAAATTATCAGTACAATAAACAGTATAGCTGCCAACTCCCAAGGCCCGATACTAGGCAAAAGACCAAACATGAAATCATCCTCCCTGTTAAAATTTATATTTTAATTGGCTAAGCATAACTGTGCAGCCCTGACATCAGATAATTGACACCAAAAAAGGTAAACAAAACAAAAACAAAGCCCACTATCACCATTATACTAGCGGTTTTCCCCTTCCACCCTAACCTCCTGCGCAGATGCAGATACAGCGCATATACAATCCAGGTTATCAGTGCCCATGTTTCTTTGGGATCCCAGGACCAATAATTGCCCCAGGCCTGCTCAGCCCAAACAGCTCCAAACACTATTGTTAATGAAAGCATAACAAAACCGCCGACCACAATCCTGTGTATGCTCCCATCTGTAATTTTTGTTTCAGCTTTAGCAAGCTGCATTATAGCTAAACCTGCTGCTAGGGCAAAACAGGCGTAAGCAACTGCTGCAGTCAAAACATGAATGGTTAACCAGGGACTTTTGAGAGCCGGCATCAGTGGAACTGCTTCCCCAAGCTGCCCTTTCATAAGTACCAAAATAGAACCGATAAGCAGAGCAGATATGAGCATAACCGCCCCACCTGCTTCTCTCATCTTTGCTTTTGTTTCATAGAACAGATATAAAGCAACAATGATCACAGTAAACCACAGGGTAAACTCACTGCTATTAGCCAGAGGAAGCCTGCCTGCGATTACAGCACGGACGATCAATGCCGCTATATTCAGCACAAATCCTATTTTCACCATTAAACCTGCTGTCAATAGTGCCTGTTTTTTACCGGATTTGTTGCCAATAAAAAACAGCACAGCGCCTAATAAATATGTAATAAACAGTGCGTAGATAATAACTGTGATCAACAATTTCATTATCTCATCTCCTTGTTAAAACTGCCTTCTTGCTTTTTCTCTTGAGATGGCGCTGCAAGTAAGGCTATAGTCACACCTATCACAAACATCCCTCCGCCTAAAAATGCCAGAGGCAGCCCTGGATCTGATTTTGCTTTAAGTATTGTATATGGCTCAACACCTGCAAAAACAACATATACATTTTCATCGATTTCTACTCTTTCATCAAATTGTGCTGCTCCTACACCAAGGAGTTGATCACCTTCATATACAGAAAAGATAATCCTGGGATTATCAGGCCGCAATGTCTTGGTAGCCATCCCATGCTCCGGGTCAAAATTAGGAATATAACGAAATACTTTTACAGTCCGTTCAGTTCCTTCTGGCCTAATAAAATTCCCCTCTTTTATTAACTCCTCTACCTCATTACCAGCATCATTTATATATTTAGCTTTAACCAAATAACCATAGCTCTGCTGATAGAATTTGACTCCCCTGTAATTTAAGGGATGATTGACACTGATAACTGCATCATTTTTTACTTTTCTATTCTCAATCACAATCACATAAGAATTATACTGAGAGGGAGACCCATCTTCATTATATTCCACCTTAAAATCATCCAAATGCAATGAAAACGGCTCTTTCATTTTTATGACTCTGGAAACATCTACAGTATCACCTGTTCTAATTGCGATCTGCGCATTCTGTCCGTAATAGGTATGTACAAGCAGTCCTGCAAGGATAAAAACTATTCCCGCATGAAGCAGCAAACTGCCGATCTCCCTGAGCCATCTATTCCTATTTTTTATTAATCGTGATTTAAACAAAATGAATCTGTTGGCAGTACAGAACACCATATTTACTGATAAGATTATAAGAAGCAGTTTGAATAACCAGCTATTAAAAAAAACATCTGGTAGAAAAGCGCTGCCTAATGCGGCAGCTACCCCTACCAAAACCAGCAGTACTAAGCCTGTTTTCATGGAAGATAAATAACCATAGACCTTTTTTATAATCTCCATCTTATCCCTTCTCAAGTCGTACAAGCGTTTTTAAGGGAGCATACTGCCCCCTTAATAATAACACTTTTTATGATAATTTAACTCAATAAAATCTTACCTCTTATTCCTTCTTAATCTCAGTTGTCCAACTGTCATCCAGTTCATCCATCCATTTGAAATAATGGCACTCTGCACACATCACTACAGACTGCTGATGCATGTTATGGCACAGATGACACTCCTGTTCGCCGTAATGTGAATCATGGGGATTTGAATCTTCATAATCGGTTGCGGCAACAATATTCTCCCAATCATCATGACATTCCAGACAAAAATCTCGAGGAAATTCCCGCTTTTCTAACGGAACTTGATAATTCCCGGTGATAAACTTAACTCCTTCCTCAATTTGAGTAGAAAGGGTTGGTTCATGACAATCATGGCATTCCAATTTATCCTCAGATACAGCGTGTTTATGTGCCAGGAGATTGCTTTCATTCCAGGACTCATAATAGGGTACCATCAGGTGGCAACTGCTGCAAAACTCCGGATTATCACTTGCTTTCAGCATATAGATGCCTCCACCAGCTCCAACCACTACTGCTACTAGCGCTGCTATCAAAACTATTTTCTTAAAATTAAAACCCTTCTTTTTCTGATCCTCGTTCAACAGAAACCCTCCCGATTCGTTCATAATATGAGCAACCTAGCACTTAAAATAGCGAATAGTTTATTCATTAACTAGTTCATTTTAAATTATATAATTTATCATCTTCTTTTCCTATGTTGATTCCTACAACACAATGCCGTTAATGTTGTGTATAACTCACAATAATGCTAACTGTAACACTATATACTGTATATAATTACCTACAAAGACAGATTAATCAGTATATTAATAAACTATAATTCAGCTACGGAGCCCTTCTACCGGTTAGGTGCCATTATCAGACATAACAGTCGAAAAAACTGCTCCAGCATTTACTGCCGGAGCAGTTTTTTCTATAATAATTTTTTCCATTTACTCTGCAGCTGCGTTTCTACCTGCGAGATAACCCAAGGTAATGCAGCGGCCGTGGCTCAAGCCAGGCATAACATTAGGATAGTCATTTGAGAAGAAGCATCCGGAGGTATTTCCAGCAGCATATAGCCCTGGAATAACCTTATTGTTGGTATCCAAAACCTGTAGTTTATCGTTTACCTTCAAGCCTCCCAGGGTCACCAACAAAGTCACTGCCAGCTTCGCCGCATAAAAGGGTGGTTTTTCTATGGTCGTTAAACAAGCAGCACGCTTACCGAAGTCTTTATCCTCTCCCAGTTTCGCCAGTTCATTGTATCTTTCCACAGTAGCCTTAAAGGTGTCAACAGGCACATCCATCTTTTGTGCCAACTCTTCAATAGTATCGGCGGTTTTGATGATCCCTTTTTCGATCAGTTCATCGATCTCCTCAGGGTTATGCAGAGGCGGTGTCATCGCTTTACACGCGGTCATGCCGAACCTCGGAGCCTCTTCCGGCCACTTGGCATCCCATATCACCCATTTCATATGTCCCGGCTGTTGCAGCATTGATCTGCTCACATAACCATAAGGCAGATCTTCATTTGCGAAACGCTCCCCGCGTAAATTCACACCCAACCAGGGCTGACGGGTAAGGGGAACAGGTTTATAAGTAGGAGGCAACCCTTCCAAACCCTGATCAAAATACATGGGGGCATGGGGGGGTTCATCAATAGCTGCTCCTACCCAGAGGCCCATTTTATGACCATCACCTGTGTTGTTCTTATCTGCAAAGGTAATACCATAGATTTTTTCAGATGAAGGTATGTAGGCCTTTAACATCTCAGGATCATTTCCATAGTCCCCTGTACATAGAATCACAGCCTTTTCTGCATTGAAACGAATATAGGAACCATCCTCGCTTTTGGCAATAACACCTGTTACTCTTCCATTACCCTCTCTGATCAGCTGTTGAGCGGGTGTATTGAACCGGATATCTACACCTAAATTTTTTGCAGTTGTTTCCAATGTGTACTTTAAAGCAGCTAACCTTGGGGACATACCTTTAGGTGCAGCTGCAAGGGCTTCTTCACTGGGAGTGAGCACAAAAGTCTGGGTCGTGAAGTACGGAACTGTTGACCCGCGTACTTCCTGATGCTCCAGCGGCACAGGCTCTGCAGTTTGTCCAGCTGCTTCCGCCATATCCACCAGCCAGTCGATGGCTTCACCGCTGTGATCAGCCCAGAGGGATACTACACGCTGATCTGCTTTATATCCTCCCCATCTCATTATCTCTTGTACAGCTTTCATTTTGTCAACTTTAGCCCCACTCTTCTGCTGCATCTTAGTGCCAATACCACCGTAGTCTATCCCCCGGAAGCTTGAAGTAGCTCCTTTTTCCAGCAGAACCACTTTAGCTCCCTCCTGTGCAGCGGCTACAGCAGCGCACATTCCGGAAATTCCGGCACCACATACCACAACTTCTGTTGTCACTGTCTCCTTGATGTCTTCCTCTGGAATCGGCTCCGGCGGCACCTCAAAACTCGCCTTTGCTTCTTCATCAGCGCCGTTTGATGGTGCATCCTCTGTAGGTTGTTCATTTCCACAACCAACCAAGCTTCCCGTTGCAGCTATCCCCGCAGCACCAACCGCCATCCCTTTGAGAAAACTCCTGCGCGAAATCCCTTTCTTTTCTTCCTCCATTATTTTTCCCTCCATATCTTTTTTGGTTATTTAGTTCATCCGAAACCAAGCTGCCATCTCATCTAGCAGCAATACCAATACAGCACAGATATAATCGGTCAGGCATATAAAGCAACAACTACTCAGTAGAAAATTAAATGCTGAGGTAAACAGCCGCCGCTGAAATGAAACTAGCTATCTGTTTTTATTATTTCTATCTATCAAACTCGGCTACCTTTGTGGAAGAGAACAAATTTTAAAAGCTAAAACCTGTCATATCCGACAAAGAGACATCACCTCATTAGTGATGCTAGTGGTTGCGCCATACAAAGGCAGAAAGCCACAAAACTTTTACCAAGGACAGAGGGTTGGGCAGCAGAAAATAACTAGATAGTGGTTTACTAGCTCTTATTGAACGCAAAAAGAGAGGAAAAACAAAAACTCATTCTCGAACAAAATAAGGAATCAGATAACTGAGATTCAGGTGAGAAAGGCGGGATTTTATGGTGTCGACCTTTTATAACGGTTCAAACTCTGACTCAGTCATACCTTTCACGGTAAAACCGGTTTGGTTGAGAGTATCCCATACTTTGATAGCTATATACAGGTTAACTCTCGTCTCAATTGTTGAAAAATCCACATTTAACAATTCCTCCACCTTTTTTATCCGGTAATCCACTGTATTCACATGGATAGACAATTTATCAGCAGTGAGTTTCAAATTGATATTGTTATCCAGCAATTGCCTTAAAGTATCCAATAGCTGGGTATTATTGGCTTGATCATAATCAAGTAGCCTCCCCAGTGTGTTTAATGCGAATTTTTTCAATACATCAAGATTGCAGGAAAACAAACAGGTAAACACACCCATTTCGGAAAACTGTGTCACAAAGTTCTTCTTTCCCATCAACCTTGTTAAAGTCATGGCTACACGAGCCTCATTATAACTCTTGTGAAGCTCATCTAATCTATAGGTCTGTCCATAAGCTATAGAAACGGTTTGTCCATACACCCTGCCCACAATATCTCTGAATTTATAGCCGTTGGACACTATATATTTGATCCAATCTGGATCAACCTCCATTGTGTCTTTCTTATAACTGGTAGGGAAAATGCCTATCATAGAGTTATTCCAGGAAACAGGAATAATCTCCAGGCCAATTCTCTTAAAGTGGTTCATTGTGTAAGAACTCATCATCTCCCAGTCTACACTGCTATTCTCTTCATCAGCCTCCATAAGAGCAACCAAATAAGGCTTATCAAATTGCAGCTCATGGTAGATCGGTTTGAGATAATCCCTTATATTGATCTGGCTTTTGAAAAATAAATATTCTACTAACTCCTGTTTAAATTTCGACTGACTCTCCCTCATCTTTTCCAGATTAAAGAAATAGTACTTGACAGCCAGCTTTGCTTCTTCATCTATAGCTGTTAAGACTTGAGACACCATTGGCTCATCTAGATCTCTAATTATAATATAGGCAGTAGCACGGTTCTCACCGACGCGCAAATAGAGGCTTTTTGTAGTAGCGTCATAGTAGTACTCCTCATCCTTCATTTTATGAGGGAGATCGACAAAGAGATCATCGAGTTGTAACAGACTGCCCGGCTCATCAGGATAGTGAGTCCTTCCTATAACATCAGTGATCACTATTGGATGCTTTATCTTCTTTCCCAGATGAGCTGCTATAAAAGGGAGGCCTTTTTCCAATAGACCATTTAATAAACGGTAGGCATTTGCGGATGCTGTTTCTTGCATCTAATGGTTACTCCTTATTGAGAAAAGTATTAAGTTCTGTCTTTTCCCTGCAATCCTATTATCATTAATATATATCAGATATTCCTTTTCCGCAAGAATAGTCGAAAAAGATGAATATTGGTGAAAAGTGCTATGATTAAATTCCAAGATAGAACAAATAAAAAGCCAGGATGATCACCAAAACACCTAATATACCTTTCAAAACCCTACCCCACTTTTCTGTACGGGGTGATCCAGCTAAGTTGTTGACAAAGCCTACTGATGTGCCTGCTATTAATAAAAGCAGACAGTGACCGATTGAATATGTAGCCAGCAACCCTATCCCTAAATAAATGTTGCCCTCACCTGCAACAAAGGCCAGGATCGCTGCCAAAACAGGTGTGGCACAAGGGGAAGAGAGAACTCCTCCTATTATACCCAGCAAAAAAGCCCCTACTAACCCCTCTCGTCTGGCCGGCATTCTGCATGATTGGGGAGTGAAATGAACGATACCCAATAATTGCAAGCCTGCTGCTGCCATAATCAAAGCCAGCAGGATATACCACCACTTTCCCGCACCGGTCATCATTCTCCCTAATATCGCTGAGGCCGCCCCCAGGGTAGTGAAAGTGAGCACTAAGCCAAAACAGAACAGCAGGGAGTATTTCAATGCCCTTTTTTGGTCATCCCCGGCAAATCCTCCCACATAGCCGATGATCAAAGGAACTGTTGATAAAATACATGGGCTAAAGGAGGAGAGCAAGCCTGCAAGCAGTGCCATGACAAAGGCAAGCCAAATGTTCTGGGACAGCAGTTCACCGAAATTTAACATCAGGGTTTCCATCAGATAATACCCTCTTTTTTCAGAGCCTTCAGCAGATTCTCTTTAGAGATATACCCATCGTGCCTGCCGATTTGATCGCCATCACTATCCAACAAAATCAAGGTAGGAAAACTAATGATAGAGTATTTCTCTGCTTCCTCAGGGTGTTCATATGCGTCAATAATCTCAATATTGATCTGCCCTTTATACTCCTCCTGCAGTTCCTCCAAGATAGGAATCATAATCTGGCAGTAGGAGCATCCGGTTGAGCTAAACATCAGGAGTTTTGGCATTTTCTGGGCGGTCTGATTGGGCTCACTCCCTGGCGAGGTGCTATTTTTATAAATAAAAATCCCTGCGGCTGTGAGAATAATCAAAACCACAAAAATAACACGCATCACATTATCTCTGCTGGCACCTGTAAACTGCATTGCAATCCCCCTTTGAATCCGCTGCAGTGTTTTTATGTCAAACTTTTAAGGCGCTGCTCACACAGAACACAGTACTCAGGCAGAATTTCATAGCCCACATAATGCCTGTGGTGCCGCTTTGCTACAACACAGGTGGTTCCAGAGCCGGCAAAGGGATCCAGAACAACATCACCAACATAAGAATAAAGCTTGATCACCCGACTGGCCAGTTCTTCAGGGAAGGGAGCCGGATGCCCAATCTTTTTGGCTGATTCCGGTGCTATCTCCCAGACTGAAAGTGTAGAGTTCATGAATTCTTCTCTGCTGATATCTGAATCCCCTTTATCAGGGCGGGAAAACTGTTCTTTTACAAAGACCAGGAGGTACTCATGAAGGTCCCGCAAGCGGGGAGCTTTGGCTGAAAGCCAGCTCCCCCAGGCACAGGAATTGTTGGCACCTCTGCCTTTCTGCCAAATGATTTCACCTGCAGGAAGAAAGCCTAGCTCTATATGGGTGAAGTAGAAATAGGCATGCATGGGGATATAGGGTTTTCTCCCTAGATTGGCTATATTAATCACATACCTGCCCCCTGGTTTAAGGACTCTGTAAACTTCAGCACCCACCCGGCAGATCAATTTGAAGTAGTCGGCAATATTTAGATTCTCATCATAATCCTTACCTGAATTATAAGGAGGCGAAGTGAAAGCAAGAGCGACACTCTCATCTGGAATATGGCTCATATCTTCAGATGTATGGCAGTAAATGCGGTCAGCCCACTCACTGATTGGTCGATAGGGAATACTCCTCTTAACGGAAAAATCACACACTTCCATAAGCATGCGGTGTAAACAAGATAAATCACTTTGATAAAGCTTGCGTGCATAAAAAGCAGAGGAATCGTGAGCTTCCCTTTTCGGCGTGCCAAAGGAAGATGTCTTAGTAGCCACTAGAGACCCACCCATAAAAGTATTTTTGCTTTCTCTCAAATTAGTTCTAGCCTAGTAATGAAATCCCTGCAGTTGAAACTGTTAATCATAGGAACAGTAGATAGTAGGGCAAATATGACAACCTTTCTTTTTTGTGGTTGGAATGGTGGGTATCAAAATCACTGTGTAAATTTTTTTATTGCATAACAGTGGCCAGCAACCGGGCATTCCCCACAACGGGGTCTAGTCTTCAGACAGGTCTGATTACCCAGGGCATCAATCTGGGCATGGTATTCGTTATAGAGAGCTGTATCCCGGGGAAGGTGGGACATAAAAAAACGCTGCATCTGATCATAGCTTATCTTTTCCGGAAAAAATCCCAGCCGGGAAAAGATCCTTCTGGTATAGGCATCCACAACAAAAATTGGCTTTTCAGCAGCATAAAGGATGATGCAATCAGCGGTTTCTGGCCCAATACCATAAATACTAAGCAGTTTTTTTCTTAATACTTCCATCTCAAGAGATAAAAAGGAATCCAAGTCCCCCCTGAATTCTTCAGCAACAACATAGCAGAAGGACTGAAGTTTCTTGGCTTTCTGGTTATGGTAGCGGGCAGGCCTCACCAGGGCGGCCAGAGACACAGGATCACAGGAAAGGATCCCTTCTATTGATAGGATCCCTTCTCTCTTGAGGTTATCGATGGCTGCAGCAGCACTGCGCCAGGATACATTTTGTGTCAGAATAGCGCCGACGATCATCTCAAAAGACGTATCAGCCGGCCACCAGTGCCGCGGACCAAAATGTTCAAATAATTTGTCGTAGATTTCCATTAATTTGTCATACATAGCATCACCTAATTTTCCACCATACCTTCCTTGATCGCGCCGGGGTACAGTCCCACTGACTGGTCCGATCAGTCAAGCTTTTCCTCTGATCGCGCGCGGGACTGTCCCAGCGATTCGGTAGATTTATCCCTGCCAGCACAGCGACCTGCAAAGCTTGTTACTTGCCCTTGACGAAGGAGCAGCTAACGACAGCCAAAGTGAATTCTGCTGCAGTACAAAGTAGCACAATCCCCAACTTTATAGAACGATTACTTACGGAAATTTCTAGATAATAAAAGTCGGTAATGACACCTAATTCAATGTTCAAATTCTGACTTCAGACATCCGGCATCCGACTTCTAAAATGGATGGCGTCATAGGAGCCGGTTGGCTGTCGCCTGCGGAAAGTATATGGGCAAGTTAAACCGAAGCTTATGTCGCAAACGCAGGGACAAACAGCGCTCATGTGACAAGGGGACGGGGGTCGCCTCATCATGCACACATGTTACGGCTGTGAGTCAAAGTGCCTGTCTCCTTGACTCGCTCGCTTGACTCGCTTGATTCGTTGACTCGGGTCCGATCAGTCAACCTGTACCCCTGATCGCGCAGGGGGACAGTCCCGGGGATCGGTCCGAACACCCAACCTGTCCACTGATTCGCGAACAGTCAACCTGTCCCGGTGATCGGTCTGATCGTTCCTTTTTAGCCGGGAGGCCACTGCAGTGAACGGCCGCCTAGGATATGGAAGTGCAGATGATGCACAGTTTGTCCGCCTTCTTTTCCCGTGTTGACCACCAAGCGGAAACCGTCAGCAGCAATCCCCAGCTGCTCAGCCAGTTTTGGCACCAGAGCTGTCATCCTGCCCAGCATTTCCGCTTCTGCCCCTTCATCCAAC
>JAAYWP010000093.1 GCA_012516535.1 Syntrophomonadaceae bacterium
AATGATCTCCAATAATGTGACTGTAGTGATGAAGTTCTTGACCTCTGTGACCATTGTATTGTCTTTGCCAACAATAATTGCCAGCATCTATGGAATGAATGTGGGCCTGCCCTTCCAGCACTCACCATTTGCCTTTTTGGGTATTATGGGTGTGACTTTAGGCATGTGCGGTATTGCCGCCTATGCTCTTTATCGGTGGAATATGTTTTGATCCGGCTGCAGTGGTACGGTGGTACCATTACCATGATATCTTCCGCTGTCAGGGTTACGGCAGCGGTTTTCTTTTTATGGGATTTTTAAAGTATAATATTTATAGGAGATTGACAAAGGGGGGAAGTTATTGTGGATGAAACAGGAGGGGGTTTAAAGAACGGTATTGTCTATAAGGTAATCGCTGCGGCAACCGATGGGTCACAGGCTGCCAGAGAAGCGGTGCGCCATGCCGCCGTTCTGGCCAAAGTTTGCAGTGCAAGTCTGCGTGTGGTCTATGTAGTAAATATCCACATTTCCTTCCATCTAGGCACTTACCAGCAGATGGCACTGGATATTCTGGAGCAAGAGGGGAAAAAAGCTGTTGATGAAGCTCTCAAAATAGCAAAAGAGATCGGTGTTCAGGATGTAAAGGGCAGTGTATTGAGTGGTAACCCCAGGCAGTGTATCGTGTCATGGGCAAAGGAAGAGGGTGCGGATCTGATCGTATTGGGTTCTCATGGCTATTCCCGCATCGGGGCCTTGATGTTGGGCAGTGTTGCCGATTACGTGGTACATAATGCTCCTTGCAGTGTGCTGCTGGTTCGCCCTTGAGAGGGATTAATTGATTTAAATGGAATAAATGCCCACCCCCTGGCATAGGGTTATTAAGGAAACTAAACCAAATTAAGGGGGTGGTATGCAATGTCATGGAATTTTCGTCAGCTGCGGGAGAAAGAAAAGGAGTGTAGCAGGAATCGCCTTTATGTTCTGATTCTGCTTGTTTTGGTATCTGCTTTTCTGCTGATGGGTGGATGCACTCTTGCTGAGAGATTTGGTTCAAAGGAGAATCGTACTCCCACTATTGAAGATGAGCTGAACTTTCAGGAAGAAGAAGTGGCAGTTCCTGAAGAACAAGAGATGGCCAAGGTGACATTCTATCTCAAAGACCAGGAAAAGAACTGTCTGGTACCGGTGACCCGGGAGATTCCCAAAGTGACCGGTATTGCTAGAGCAACACTGGAGGCAATGTTTGAAAGTAAAGAAGAAGGTAATCTCAGGTCACCATTTCCAGCTGGTGCTGAGGTGAAGGATCTTAATATTAAGCCGGATGGAACCTGTGTTGTTGATTTAAATTTGGATGCCACCAAACTGCCGGAAGGGGATCCCAAGGAAGAGGCCTTGGCTGTTTACGCCATTGTCAACACCCTGACCGAGTTTTCAACTGTGCAAAAAGTTCAGATCATGGTGGAGGGCCAGGTCAATAAGACTTTTGCCGGGCATATCCCGGTGGACCTGCCTCTGATGAGGAATTTATCTTATGTTGCAAGCTGAGAGATGCCAATTATGATTTTACAGCATACTAAAAAAGGAACCGGCTGCATCCACCCCGGTTCTCTTTTTTTCAAAAAAATCCCTGGTTATGGTACCAGGGAAATTCCGATTTATTTATCTCTGATTTATTTATCTAAAGGAAAAACAGGGAGTACAGTTCGTTTATATACAGTATTTAAAACACCTGCTGCAGATGCATACCAGGCAATTGCAGCTGTGATGATACCCATGATGCCTCCGGGAACAGAAGATATAAAGCCGAATTCCGCTAATACAAGCAGAATAAATGTTATTTCTAGAGTGGTGAATACTGCACAGACAGCGCCATTGGTGCGGAAAGAACCAATCCACATATAGGTGTTAAAGATGGTAAAGCCTAAAAGGAAAACCCCCAGTGCTGTGCCACCATGCCCTCCCCAGTTGATCACACCTAGTGCTTCAAAAACAACAAGGGTTGCCAAGGAAAGCCAGAAGGCACCATAAGTTGAAAAAGCTGTGGCCCCAAAAACGTTGTTTTTCTTGAACTCCTGCATTCCAGCTAACAACTGGGCGAGCCCCCCATAGAAAAATGCAAGGCCGAGGAAGGCTGGTTTTGCTTCTGGTGGTATCATTTGGGCATTGGCAACGCTGAGAACAAAGGTGGTTAAGGCAAACCCTCCTAATCCCAAAGGGGACGGATCTGCAGTAGCCAATACATGGCTTACATCGGCCTTGATCTTGTTATCGGCTGACATAGCGCCACCTCCTTAAAAAAACAATTAGCTGTACAAATAAGTGCGCAAACAAGTGGCAAAAACCTATAGATCACCCCCTTTTTGTCAGGACGGTTTGCTCTTTATTGAAACTATATGATCAGATGTTGAATTTGATTAACAAGGAATGGTGCTGAATAAGGTGATATGAGGAGGAATAGAGCTTATGGAATGATTTGACAGTGTCTCCTGAGGCAATTAAAGAGACACTTTCAGTAGTATACTTTTAATAATTATATTGTTCTGGTATAAAATGCAGCAACTTTGAATAAGATGGATAATTGGTTATAATTCTGCATTTTCTCTAATATAAGTTAAAATGCACATTAAATCTCATTAAACATACCCGTAGATTTTTCGATTACAGCAGTAGTTGATCGCTGAAAATCTGTTATATGATATAATCTAGGAGATTCATCTGACAATTCAGGTTAAGATGCCCGCGCAAAAGAAAATGAATGGAGATGAAGATTATTGGAAAACAATCAACCTTTAGGAGTCTTCGATTCAGGAGTGGGCGGTTTAACTGTTGTTAAAAGCTTGTGGGAGCATTTCCCCAACGAACAGATTATTTATTTTGGAGATACGGCACACCTGCCATATGGGTCCCGTGACCCGCAGGAGATCATTGCCTTTGGAAAAGAGATAATAAATTTTCTGCTCAAATACTCAGTTAAAGCGGTTATTGCGGCCTGCAATACAAGCTCATCTGTTTCTCTTAGCTTTTTGCAGAAAGAATTCCCCATCCCGATTATAGGGATGATCGAACCTGCGGTAAGGGCCGGTATTAAGAAAACCAAAAATAAAAGGGTCGGTGTGATCGCTACCAGTGCCACAGCAAATAGCGGTGCCTATGAACGCACCTTTAAAGAATTGGCTGCTGATGTGCAGGTCTTTGTCCAAGCCTGTCCCCTTTTCGTTCCTTTAGTAGAGGAGGGGAGGATTGAGCGCAGGGAAACATATCAGATAGCCAGGTCATATCTGCAGCCGCTGCAAGAAGCGGGGATCGATACATTGATTTTTGGCTGTACCCATTATCCTTTTTTGACTCCAGTGATCAGGCATATTTTAGGTGATGAGGTGCAATTAGTTGACCCTGCAGAGGAGGTTGTTATGGAGCTCAGTTCTTTATTGAAGACAGATGGACAGAAAAAGACAGTTCCACAGCATCTCTTTTTTGCCAGCGGTTCAGTTGCCTCTTTTTATACCATTGGCAAAAAATTTCTCAACAGTTACCCTTTGACTGTTGAGCATGTTTCCTTAGATGAGCAGGGTAGGGATGACAGCTTGTCGAGGAAGACTGCTTCTACCTGAAAACAGCTGCTGCAGGGTTTCTTTTGTTTGTTGAATATCAGGGGATTATTTTAAGGAGATGGTTTGATGCGTCCTGATGGTAGAAAACCTGATGAACTGCGGCTGGTAAAGATTCAGCGGGATTTCTTAAAACACGCAGAAGGCTCTGTTTATATTGAAGCAGGGGATACTGTGCTGGTTTGTTCTGCCAGTATTGAGGACAAGGTGCCGCCTTTTTTAAAGGGAACAGGAACAGGCTGGATCACCGCTGAATACAGTATGCTGCCCCGTTCCACTGAAATGCGGACCCCCCGGGACAGCACAAGGGGGAGGATCAGTGGGAGGTCGGCGGAGATCCAGCGGCTGATCGGAAGATCCTTGAGGGCGGTAGTCGATAGGGAGATCTTGGGTGAATACACCATCTGGCTCGATTGTGATGTGATCCAGGCTGACGGCGGTACCAGAACTACCGCTATTACCGGTTCCTTTGTTGCTTTAGTAGATGCTCTGCGTAAGCTGAAGGAAAAAGAGAACTGGGAGAGGCTTCCCATCAGCGATTATGTGGCAGCTGTTAGTGTGGGAAAAGTGGAAGGGGAGATTATGCTTGATCTATGTTATGCCGAAGATTCCCTGGCAGAAGTGGATATGAATGTGGTAATGACCGGCAGCGGCCGTTTTGTGGAGATTCAAGGTACAGCTGAAGAGTCTACCTTTACAAGGGAGGAACTGCAAGAATTTCTCAACATGGCAGACAAAGGGATCAAGCAGTTAATCGCTTATCAAAAAGAGTTATTGGGTGAGCTTGATGATTGAATTGGTGATCGCCAGCAAAAACAGGGGAAAGGTTGATGAATACCGAGAATTGCTGCAACTGCCTGTTAGAATTTTATCACTGGCGGATTTTCCTGAGCTGCCGCAGATCGAGGAAACAGGAACAACTTTTCGTGAAAACGCCCTGATTAAAGCCAGGGCAGCAGCCGCGGCCACAGGACGGATTGCACTTGCAGATGACTCAGGGTTGGAGGTGGACTACCTCAATGGGGCGCCAGGTGTGTTTTCCTCCCGTTATGCCGGCTTAGAGCAGGATGATGAAGCAAACAACAGAAAGCTGCTGCAAGCTTTGCAGGGAGTCCCTTTTTCAGAGCGAAGAGCCCGTTTCCGCTGTGTGATAGCAGTGGTCACTCCCAAAGGGGAAGAGTATTGGGGAGAAGGCACTTGTGAAGGGTTGATCACCTCTGAACCCCGGGGAACTATGGGTTTCGGTTATGACCCTCTTTTTCTCATCCCCTCACTTGGTAGGACCTTTGCAGAACTGGGCCCTGAGGTAAAAAACCGCATCAGTCACCGGGCGCAAGCGATACGCGCTGTGCGGGATGTCCTGGCCCGACTGCTGAAGGATGGTGTGGAGCCAGATTGCGGATCGGTATCTTAAGTGATTCCCACGGCAAATTAGAAAAGGCGGAAAAGGCTTTGCAGGAAATGGGGAATATTGATCTGCTGCTGCATGCAGGGGACTATCGTAAAGACGCTTTGATCCTAGGCAGTGCCCACAGGATTAAAGTTAAATCTGTTATCGGCAATTGTGACCGTTTTGCCCTGGGCCCTATTGAAGAACTGATGGAAATAAACAGTTATAAGATCTATCTGACTCATGGACATCTTTTCGGAGTTAAATATTCTCTGGATAAGCTAAAAAAACAGGCTAAAAGACTTGGTGCTGACATAGTTATCTATGGACATACCCATCTAGCCCATCAGGAAAAAATGGGCGGCATCCTTTTCCTGAATCCGGGGAGTATTAGCTGGCCGCTGATTCCTGGAAGGCACAGTTATGCAGTGCTGGAGGTGGACCAAGCCGGCTATAGCTGTGAGATATGTGAACTGTAAAAGAGCAGTATATGGCTGTTGTCTTTCAAGGGCGCCTGCAAAAAGTTTTCACAGAAGATTGGCTGAAATAAAATATTGAAAGAGTTCTGCAAACATGCTATACTTAATTTTGCGCAAAGAACGGGGTGTGGCGTAGTTTGGTAGCGCGCTTGGTTTGGGACCAAGAGGTCGGGAGTTCAAATCTCCCCACCCCGACCACTATCAAATCAAACTTGTGAAGATCACTTTCCTATGATAAAATATCATCGCACTGAATTTGCGGGTGTAGCTCAGTGGTAGAGCCCTGGCCTTCCAAGCCAGTCGGGTGGGTTCGATTCCCATCACCCGCTCCATTTTTATATTCTGTCCCAGTAGCTCAGCTGGATAGAGCAACGGACTTCTAATCCGTCGGCCGGGGGTTCGAATCCCTCCTGGGACGCCAGAGAAAACAGCAATGGCAAGGGTACTTTTAAAACAACCCTTGCTATATTTTATTTTGAACCCCTGCTAACTCACCCTTTCCTCCAACTCCTGTAAAGCTTCATCAAGTGCTCTGAGCTCTTCATCCTCATATTCTTCTGCCAGCAGACCTGCTTTCAAGCCGGCGAGTTTCTGCTCTAAGCGGCTGATGGTCAGCAGCAGTTGCTGCCGTCTGTCCGGAGGTACAGCTAGAGGTTCAGTTATTCCAACATATTCAGGTTGGGCAACTCTTAGTGTGTATTCTTCACCGAACTGTGGAATGGTTGTTGGAATCCCAGTTTCTTTTGTGATCAGATCTGTAAGAGCTCTAGACTCTGAATCTTCTCCATGTACTATGAAAACACGTCTGGGTTTCCCGGTAAAACCCGCCACCCAGTTTAATAAGCCTTTTTGGTCAGCATGGGCGGAAAACCCCTGTAGAGAATAGATATTGGCAGCTACATTGATCAGCTCTCCCAGGATCTTAACCTTTTTTGCTCCATCCAGTAATCTCCGGCCAAGAGTGCCTTCTGCCTGAAAACCGATGAAAACAACAGAAGATTCTGGGCGCCATAAATTGTGTTTCAGATGGTGTTTGATTCTGCCGGCATCACACATTCCGCTGGCGGAAATGATGATCGCTCCACCTTTTAAATTGTTCAGTGCTCTGGATTCGTCTGCACTGCGCACCAGGGTCAAGCCAGGGAAGTAAAAGGGGTCATCATTTTGTCTTAAGAGTTCCAGTGTTTCTTCATCAAAACATTCTCTTGCCTCCCTGAATATTTCAGTGGCTGAAACAGCCAGAGGGCTGTCGATAAACACCGGAACCTGTGGCAGAGCCCCACTTTCCACCATAATGTTCAACTCATAAAGGATCTGCTGGGTTCTGCCCACTGCAAAAGCAGGGATAATCACATTTCCCCTGTTGGATATTGTTTGTAGGATAATCTCCTTGAGTTTGGCTGTCTCATCTGCCATAGGTTCATGGAGGCGGTTTCCATAGGTTGACTCGATGACCAGGTAATCGGCATCAGTTACCTGTTCGGGATCTCTGATGATGGCAGCTCCTGTATTGCCCAAATCACCGCTGAAAACGATCTTGAATTCTTTAGCTTCTTCTTTGATCCAGACCTCAATAATGGCAGAGCCCAGGATATGACCTGCATCAAGAAAGCGCACCCTTACCTGCTCATCAAGCTCTATTTCTTCTCCATAATTAACCGGTTGAAAACAATGCAGGCAATTGATGGCATCCACTGCTGTATAGAGTGGGGGACAGGGTTTTTCTCCCCGGCGCTTTGCCTTGCGGTTCCGCCATTCTGCCTCTAGTTCTTGGATGTGGCCGCTGTCGGGAAGCATTACTTTGCAAAGAGCAGCAGTGGCTCTTGTGGCAAGTATCTTTCCGCGAAATCCCTTATTGTAAAAGCGTGGGATCAGGCCGGAGTGGTCGATATGGGCATGAGTCAGTAATATGTAGTCAATGGTATTGAGCGGTACTAAAGGGGTGCGGTAATTGAGTGCACGCAGTTCTCTTTTTCCCTGGAACATGCCGCAATCCACAAGTATCTTTAAACGATCAGTCTCTAACAGATAGCATGAGCCGGTGACAGTACCTGCTCCCCCCCGAAAAGTGAGATTTGCCATGATTTTCCCCCCATTATTGGATTTAATTAATGAATTCAGCATTTGGAGCGGTGATACCTGCATAAAATCCAAAAATCCATAAGGTAAGTGCAAGAAAAACCCTCAAATGGGAATATTAAACTATAACTGATAATTAAGGGGGGGTAATGGAGCAGGCAAAAATGCTTGAGCTGATCGTGAATTTTTTAAAGAACACCAGCAATCACAGGCTAGTGTTGTTGTTTGCTGCAGGATATTAGGGCATTACCCAGGGGAATTTGACAAAAGTATACTGAACGAGCTGCGGCAGGGTTTGCTTTATACTCAATCTATACTATAATCAGGTAAAGTTTTTCTCCTTGATGGCATTAAAAAAACTCTCACGGCATGGTTGACAGGAGTATATGCACAATCAAGGATTACTCATGCCTAGGGTGCTGTGCTTTAAGTTTATATCAAGGGGGTATTTTGACAAACAAAAATTTTATGGAGGGGATTATGAAAAAAATTGCTATTGTCACCGACAGCACAGCGTACCTTTCCCGTGAAATGAGGGAAAAATATCAGATTGAGGTTGTTTCTCTCATCGTAAATTTTGAGGGGGAAAGTTATCCTGAAGACGGGCTATATGATGATTTCGGTGAATTCTATCAGCGGCTGCGCCAGGTGTCCTATCTCCCTACCACATCACAGCCGTCTGTGGGTGAATTTTTGAAAGTTTATCAACGGCTGGCCAGAGATTATGAGAGCATTATATCCATTCATATCACTGAAGGGATCAGTGGCACAGTCAAGTCGGCCCGGGCAGCTGCTGCTATGCTGCCTGAGGCGGACATCCATGTGGTGGACTCTAGGGCTGCTGCAGTAGGGGAATATATGGTTGTGGATGCAGCAGCCCGGGCGGTTGATGCGGGGTTTTCCCGGGATGAGGTGTTACAGGTAATTGACCATGTCATAAACCATATGACACTGCTGTTTATGCCCGGTACGCTGGAATACCTGCATAGGGGTGGGCGCATCGGGGGTGCAGCAGCGCTTTTAGGTTCGCTGCTGCAGATCAAGCCGCTGCTTTATTTCAACTGGGATAAAGATAATATAATTGACCTTTTTGAAAAGGTGAGGACCAGAGAAAAGGGGATCCGCAGAATGCTTGAAATGCTTGACAAGGCTTATGCCAACTGCCCTAAACTGAAAACCGCTGTTGTTCATGTGGATGCGGAGCAGGAGGGACAGCTCCTGATCGAACGGATCAAAAACCGCTATCCAGAGTTATCACCTGATTCCTGTCCTGTCGGTCCAGTTGTAGGAGCCCATATTGGTCCCGGAACAGTTGGTATTTGCTGCTATCCTTTAATTCCTCAGCTTTATCGTATCGTGAAGATATGATCGTAGCAGAAATTGTTACAGTTAATTAATTCTCACATAAATATGCTGTCTGACAGCGATAACTATCTTGACTGAAGACCTGTAATGTGGTATAAAAAAGTAAATTGAAATAGATCAGTTGAGTTGAGAAAGATGAGTTGAGCTGAGCAAAGCTGATGATGGGACAATAACCAGGCTTTGCAAGGCCTGGTTTTTATTTTTATATTTTTGCCCCATGGGAGAGGAGGTGTGCGGCCTAACTGCCGGCCGCTGGGTATGGCCAAATCCTTACCTGATTATCTTCGTATTGATTATGGAATGCTTCACCAGTCGCAGTTACCTGCTCTGCAGCAACTGCTTAAACGTGTTTATGCAAACAGCAGCTTTTACAGGGATAAACTGGATGCTGCAGGGATAAAACCGGAGGAGATCCGGTCACTTGATGACTTTTCACACATTCCTTTCACAGTGAAAGAGGAACTGCGGGAACATCCTATCGAGTATTTGAGAGCAGCAGCAGAGGAGGACATTGTCCGCGTTCATGCATCTTCGGGAACCACAGGAAAGCCCACCATTATTCCCTATACAAAAAATGATGTGCATGCTTTTGCAGAAATGATGGCTCGCTGTTTGCGTTTTGCCGGGGTTAAAAATAAGGATCGGGTTCAGATCACACCAGGTTATGGTCTCTGGACAGCAGGGATCGGTTTTCAGAGTGGTGTTGAACAGATTGGAGCTATGGCCATCCCTATGGGGCCTGGTAATACTGAAAAACAGCTGGAGATGATGTTGGAGCTTAAAACCACTGTGTTAATAGGAACAGCTTCTTATGGCCTTTTTTTGGCTGAGGAGATCGCCAAACGCAATCTGGTGGATAGGATTTCACTGCGCATAGGGGTTTTTGGGTCTGAGCGGTGGGGTGAAAAGATGAGACAGCGGATTTCCTCTTTGCTAAAGATAGACACCTTTGATATCTATGGCTTAACAGAGATTTACGGACCTGGCATCGGTATTGACTGCCACCACCACTACGGCATCCATTACTGGAATGACTACCTTTACTTCGAAATTATTGATCCTGATACTGGAAGGGTGCTGCCTGTAGGTGAAAAAGGAGAGTTGGTGATCACTACTCTGACCAAGGAAGGGCTGCCCCTCATACGCTACCGCACCAGGGATGTTACCAGGCTGCTGCCTGAGGTTTGTCCTTGCGGCAGTTCCTATCCGATGATCGACCGCATCCTGGGGCGCAGTGATGAGGCCTTTAAGGTCAAAGGAGTATTGGTTTTCCCAGGGCAGATTGATGCCGCTCTCAAGGAGACACCAGGTGCCAGCAGTGAGTATCAGGTGATTCTTACCAGAGAGCAGGGCAGAGACTGTATCCAGATCCGGGTTGAGGGGGAACAGGGAGCAGATCCAGCAGCAGTAAGCTCTGCCTGCAGGCATAATATCAAGCGGGTTATCGGGATTCTGGCTGATATTGAGGTTGTACCTCAGGGAAGTTTGCCCCGCAGTGAAAAAAAGACAAAACGCATCTTTGACAGAAGAGTTGTTTAGTTTCATAGTGAAAAGGGGACGAAATAATAGCTTTGGGCACTTATAGATCAAGACCCGGGTTGTACTCGGGTCACTTATTTTGTTCAAAGCAGGAATGTTTAATAGTCCTAGTGCCAGGTTTTTGAGGTCACACTGTTTAAGCTTGAATTTAGGGTTGTAAGCAAGGATTATTACCACCTTTGGAGAATGTATATAGTATTTTATCTACTTCTAATGATCATAGTTTTTGAAGCTGACAGATCTATGCTTATTCAGCATGTTCTGTATCATAAGGGAGGGGAATAATAATTGGAGAAGGTTATCTTATCAGGGAATGAGGCTGTAGCCCAGGGTGCTTTTCAGGCCGGCGTGGGACTTGGGATCGGCTATCCAGGCACACCGAGCACTGAGATTATTGAGGTTTTAGAAAAGATGAAGGGGCCAGAATGTGCCTGGTCCATCAATGAAAAGGTTGCGCTGGAACAAGCATATGGGGCCTGTGTGTCGGGGCTGCGCTGTATAGTAACCATGAAGCATGTGGGGGTCAATGTTGCGGCTGATCCGCTGTTCACCTTTGCTTATATGGGTGTCAATGGGGGATTGGTGATCGTTACCGCTGATGACCCCGGTATGCACAGTTCCCAGAATGAGCAGGACAACAGATGGTATGCCCTCCATGCCAAAGTCCCTATGCTGGAACCGTCAGATAGTCAGGAGTGTATAGATTTCACTGCCTCGGCTTTTGAGTTGAGTGAGCGCTATGATGTGCCCGTTTTCCTGCGCATGGTGACCCGGGTTTGCCACTCCCGCAGTGTTGTGGAAATAGACCCTGAACAAAAGTATCTGAGGCAGCTACGGGATTATGAACGGAATGTCCCCAAATTTGTTACACTGCCTGCCCATGCCAGGGCGAGAAGGGTGATCTTAGAAGAGAATCTGAACAAATTAACCAAAGACCAGGCTGCAAAAGGAATAAACAGGATGGAGATCACCAACACTGATATCGGTATCATCACCGCTGGGGCCTCTTATAATTATGTGAAAGAGGCCTTTGGAGACCGCTATTCAGTTTTAAAACTGGGGCTTGTTTACCCCATTGATCAGGAAACTGTTTATGAGTTTGCTCGCCAGGTTAAGAAGATTTATGTCGTTGAAGAACTGGATCCCTATCTGGAGTTTAATATCCGTGCTCTGGGAGTTGAGTGTGAAGGGAAAAAGTATATCTCTCCCTTTTATGAACTTAACCCGCAGATCGTGGCTGCATCCTTGAGTAGAGCAGGGTTTGAACCTCTGGAGGAACTGGACCCGGCAGCTGAAGAGCCAGCAGCAAATGTTCCTGTGAGGCCTCCCATCCTCTGTGCCGGCTGTCCGCACCGTTCCTTTTTCTATCTGGCCAAAAGGGAGAAGGTGACTGTTGTGGGGGATATCGGCTGTTATACCCTGGGTGCTGCCCCACCGCTGGATGGAATCGATGTGTCAGCCTGTATGGGGGGCGGCTATGCTATCGCTCTGGGCTTAAGCCTCAATCCCCCTGAGGGTAAGAAGATCTTCGGTGTTGTGGGTGATTCTACTTTTTACCATTCAGGGATCACCGGGGCTATTGATTCCATATTCAACAAGAGAAATTTCGTCCCTGTGGTGCTGGATAACAGGATCACCGCCATGACCGGACACCAGCAGAACCCCGGTACCGGACAGACCTTGAGCGGAGAGGAAACCTTTATGCAAGAACCGGAGCGCATCTTTAAGGCTGTTGGTTATGACCGGGTTATGGAGGTCAATGCCTATGATCTGAAAAAGCTCAGGGATGCTATTCGGGAGGCGAAGGAAACAGAGGAGAGGGTGGCTATTGTAATTAAATCACCCTGCCGTTTGCTCAAGGGTGTTGAAAAGGGTGCAGTTCCTGAGATAGATAGGGAGGCCTGTCAGAAATGCAAAGCATGTCTCCGCTTGGGCTGCCCGGCTATATCGCTGGGGGGTGAAGGGTATCCGGTGATCGATACTTTAAGCTGTACTGGTTGTGGGGTTTGCAAACAGGTATGCAAACATGATGCAATCAGAGTGAAGGAGCAGGAGGTGGACAGCTAATGGATCAAGGAGTAAAACGGATCATGCTTGCTGGGGTAGGAGGCCAGGGGATCCTGCTGGCATCAAGGGTTCTCAGCAGCGGTTTGCTCAAAGCGGGTTTTGATGTAAAAAGCTCTGAGGTGCATGGGATGGCACAGCGGGGTGGAAGTGTTGTCACCCAACTCTCTTATGGGAAAAAAGTGTACTCCCCCATTTCAGGGGCGGGAGCGGTTGATCTCCTCATAACACTGGAGAAGTTGGAGGCACTGCGTTATGTGCACTTCCTGAAAAAGAACGGCACCCTGTTGATGAATGCAAGGGAAATCCCTTCACTTCCTATTCTGATCGGGGCTGCAGAATATCCTGCTGATATTGAGGAGCGGTTATCTCGCTACCCTATTTCTCTTTATACAATTGATGCTGATCGTGAAGCAGAGAAATTGGGGAACCCGAGGGTGATGAATGTGGTACTGCTGGGTGCAATGGTTAAACTGGCCGGTTTAAGCGAACTTGTGGACTGGCCCTCAGTTGTAGCCGAATCTGTCAAGCCGGCTTATAGAGAAATCAATCTAAAAGCATTTGCCGCAGGCCAGAACCTCGTTTAACAGTTAACGGTGCCAGGCTTGCCTTTTTGCTTTATTTTTATCATTAACGGTTTTGTTTTATAATGATGTCAGGCTTGCTGCATTTCCTTAAGCTGACCGGAGGTCGTCTTTTCATTGACCTCCGGCATCTATTTTTGCAAAATGGCCATTGTCAGCACCGGGGTTATCGCCCAGGTACAGGTTCAGGACATAGGTAACACTATATTCTTTCCTGAACAGTGTAAAACCCATAAAATTGCAATTCATTAAACCAGACATTAAACCGATTATGTTCTTTCAGCTTTTGTTACCCATGTCCTGACTGAACACCACTGACCACTAACCACCAACCACCAACCACCGAGTTCTCTGTCACCTTTTTGCATTAAGGGTGCCAAACGGGCGGCAGAACCGCCTTTGTGACCCGGTGATCGATTATATGATATAATTTGCAGGCAAGAGGAGGGATCACTGTGTTTGTTTATTTTGATAAAAGCAAACAACAAAAACCTGTTAAGATCTGGCTTGAGGATATCAGCCAGGTTGACGAGGGATGTTTGCAGCAGGTCATAAACCTCTCCAATTTGCCCTTTATCTATAAATGGCCAGCCTTGATGCCTGATTGCCATGAAGGCTATGGGATGCCTATCGGTGGGGTGATTGCCACAGATGGAGTGATCATCCCTAATGCTGTAGGAGTGGATATCGGCTGTGGAATCTGTTATGTACAAACCGATGTTCCTGTAGAGGTCATGCAAATCGATACAGAAGGCCAGGGCAAATTGATCCAGGCTATCATCGGACAAATCCTGCGCACTGTTCCTACAGGTTTTGATCACCATAAAAAGAAAAGGCAATGCACTGTTTTAGACCAGGCAAAAGACCGGTTTCCCAGAGAACACCTGGTTCCGGAGTTAGTGCCTGAGTTGGACTCAGGCTACTACCAAGTTGGTACCCTGGGGGGCGGCAACCACTTTATAGAGATCCAAGAGGATGAAGATGGACTGACCGGTTTGATGGTGCACTCCGGGAGCAGGAACTTCGGTTATAAGGTATGCAATTACTTTAACAAAATTGCGAAAGAACTTAATGCAAAATGGAAATCTCCTGTTCCGGCTTCATACGACTTGGCTTACCTTCCGGTGGACAGTAAAGAGGGGCAGCAGTACATCTCCTGGATGCAGCTGGCCCAGGATTTTGCCAGAGAGAACCGCAGCCAGATCATGGACCAGGTACAGGAAATCTTCTGCAATTACCTTAGCAAGTATGGGGGCATACAGGATATAAAGTTCGATGAACCCATCAACTGCCATCATAACTATGCCTCCTTTGAGCAGCACTATGGTAAGGAGGTCTGGGTGCACCGCAAAGGGGCGATCAGAGCGAAAAATGGAGAGATGGGTGTTATCCCTGGCGCCATGGGCAGTTATTCTTATATTGTTGAAGGTCTGGGGAATCCGGAGAGTTTTCATTCTTGTTCTCATGGAGCAGGAAGGGTATACTCCCGCAAAAAGGCAAAAAAATCCTTCTCTGTGCAAGAGGTGATGGAGGACCTCAACCAATTAGGGGTGGCCTTAGGCAAGCGCAAAAAGAGTGATGTTGCAGAAGAATGCCGGATGGTATACAAGGACATTGATTTTGTACTGAGCCAGCAGTTAGATCTGGTACGCCCTGTTAAAAGGCTGAAAACCCTGGGGGTAGTCAAGGGGTAATAGCGGGCTAGCAAAAGGTGTTTGCTCTGCTGTTTAAAAATTCATTTGTTTGTCATATGTTTATGTGCTATAATCGACTATAAAATAGAATAACAATATTAGTAATTAGATGTCCATCATTAAGTAAAATAAGTCGATGCACAAGTCTACTTAAAGCTATGAGCCATAAGGGAGTAGAAACGCAACTGGTTTGCGTCCTACTCCCTTTTGTTTTTTTGAGGAAATTGGTGGTCATTTAAAATATACACAGAAGCAGCCGGAAAAACTTATTTGCTTATTTAAGTAGGAAATTGGCGAAAAGAAAAGTGGCAATTTATTAGGAGGAACCATCGATGAAAACAAGACGAAGCAAGTTTATTGAATTATTTGGTGTGCCCGAAGTTGCGATTCCTTATCTTGATCGATTTGTAACTGAACAGGAAATGGATATTGTAGAAGCTATGGACGGTAAAGAAATGGGACCAGGGGAATTGGCAGGCAAGTTAGGTATTACTGCGGAAAAAGCCCGTGAACTAATGGAAAATGCCTATATGAAATCAGTCTTAAATAAAGAAAAGAAGGATGAAGACCTTTATATCGCTGCTAACTTTTATGAAAAACTCAATTACAGTTGTAAGTTTGATGAGAACTACCCTGACCTCCCGAAAAAGGTAAGGGATGAGCTTGATGAATGGTGTTATGAAACATACAAAAAAAGTCCCATCTTTGAAAAAAGGCTTAAAGGCGAAGCTGATAAATCATCAAATATAACCTACCTGCCCTTGGATGAACTGGATGAGTACCTTTCAAAATCAAAAAAATTTAGACTTGTTCCCTGTGATTGCCGGAATTTAAAAGACGCATGTGACAGGCCAAGGGAAACATGCATTCGTTTTGACGATAATATTACAGATCGTACTTTCGGCCGTGAGATCACTAAAGAAGAAGTTAAAGAAATAATAATCAATGCACACAAAAAAGGCCTTATGCTTCAAGTTAATGCTGATTGGAGAGAAAATGGAGCTACAGGGGTATGCAACTGCTGTGCATGCTGTTGTTATCCTGTGCGTGCGGCTCTTGAATTTAACAGCAAAGGCAAATTTCCTGTAGTGGAGTATAAAGCTTTATATGACGAAACTTCTTGCACCCATTGTGGGCGCTGTGTAAAGCGCTGCTACTTCGGGGTTTTTGCTTTTGGAGATGACAAAGTTGAAGTCAATGGGAAAATAAGAAAGAAAATCATATATGATCCCGAAAAGTGCTGGGGATGTGGCTTATGTTCTACTACCTGTCCCACAAAATCTATAGTAATGCAAAAACTTAATGCTGAAGAGGAATAGAACAATGGTTTGACAGTCTAGCACAGAATGGACTTTTAAACAAATATTATATGAGGCAGGTGATGATATAGGCTCCTTAGCACTTTAGTATGAACATGTAAAGTCGTGATGGCGTAATGGCCTATGCGAACTTGAAGCAGAAATTGCTGACTGTACAAAGTAAAAAGGGAGGAAAATTATGTCTAAAAAATACAGTATTTTGATCGCTGTATTGTTGCTCTTTAGTCTTTTGGCGTTTGGTTGTTCGCAGAACGACACTTCAGGAAATGAGTCTGGTGAGAAGCTTTCACCCAAGCACGGTGGTACCTTACGCATAGCCATCGATACGACAACAGCTCTGGATCCGACTTTCCTCACCACTTCAGGTGATAATCAGGCTGCCTCGATGTGGAATGATTACCTGGTTTTTTGTGGTGAGGATGGCCGTCCCGATCCCGAGCGCAGCTTAGCTGAGAGTTGGGAATACGATGAGGCGGAAAAGGCCTGGACCTTTAAATTGCGAAAAGGTGTCTTGTTCCATGATGGCAAAGAGATGACTTCTCGCGATGTCAAGTTTACTTTTGACCGCTTACGTGATCCCGATGTGGGTGCAAAAACTGTGGATCTGTTCTCAAATATCGCTGATATCACAACCCCTGACGAATATACTGTTGTTTTCAAATTAAAAGAAACTAACCCTGAATTCTTATTGGATCTTGCTGACCGTGCAATTCTTGATGCTGACAATCCTGATCTAAAAACCAAGGCCAATGGAGTTGGCCCTTTCATGGTCGAGTCCTATAATCCAGAGGACCGTATAGTCCTTAAACGGAACCCAAATTACTGGAGAAAGGACGCTGACGGTAACCCCCTTCCATATTTGGACGGCCTAGAGCTCATAGTTATTCCGGATAAAACAGCTGCGCTGGAGGCATTGCGCAGTGGCCAGGTCGATTTTATGTATGAACCTCCTTCCGAATCTCTGGAATTGTTTGAAAAAGAGCCAGATATAACGCTTTACACAAAACCGTCAGCAACTCACTACCTGATTCGCATGCGTGCAGATGTTGCTCCTTTCAACGATGTTCGTGTGCGTCAAGCGCTTAAGCTCGCTACTGACCGTCAAGAAATGCTTGAAGCAGCCTTTGACAATTTTGGAGTAGTCGGCCTGGATACACCGGTTAGCCCGGCTTATGGCGATTATTACCTGGACGCGCCTGAACCTAAACGTGATGTTGAAAAAGCAAAACAACTGTTAGCTGAGGCTGGCTATGCCGATGGCTTAAAACTTACCATATATTCACCTGAAATTCGTCCAAACTCTGCCATAGCTGTAATCTGGAAAGAGCAGATGAAGGATATTGGCGTTGATGTAGACATTCAACTTGTTCCGAGTGATATCTATTATGTCAATTGGCTGGATTATGAACTTGGTGTTACCGACTGGGGTTCTAGGACACACCCAGGAGTGTTTTTACAACAGGCATATGTTAGTGGTGCCCGCTGGAACGAAACTCACTGGTCCGATTCCGAATTGGATGATTTGGCAGCTAAAATAGCTACAGAAATGGATTTTGATAAGCGTGTTGAGATGTACCACAGGGTTCAGGAGATCTTTATGGAACGCGGACCAATCATTGTTCCTGCTTTCAAGCACAGCGCTTGGGCTGCCAGTAATGATGTGAAAGGTGTCAAACCGCATATAGTTGAGACTGCTGTCGATTTTAGAAGTGTTTACCTGGAGAGGGAATAGCAGTAATGTAAAAAGCTCCCCCATCTATTTCTGATGGGGGGGCTGACCATGTAATAGCCGGAGGTATTATTATGGCAATTTGTATACAAAGCAATCAAGAGTACAGACATTCTAAACTTTTTAGCATCTGGAGAGGGATCCGGCGCAATACATTAACTGTCATTGGGTTTTTTATTGTAACTTTATTTTTACTGATGGCCATATTTGGTCCATTGTTTGTGCCTTATGATTATGCAGAGCAAAATATTGAAAAAAGATTGCAACCACCCTCGGCAGAGCATATTTTCGGTACAGATGAGTTTGGTCGTGATGTTTTCAGCCGTGTTGTCGTTGGCAGCAGGAATGTATTTATTGTTGCCGGATCAGGTGCGGCTTTGGCTGTTTTATTAGGACTGTTCCTGGGTTTGGTTTCAGGATATTGGGGTGGTCTGCTGGATGATGTTCTGATGCGCTTGATGGAAGTGATGATGGCTATTCCAGGTTTGCTATTAGCTATGCTGGTGCTGTTTTCCCTGGGTTCCTCATTTTATAGTGTGATTTTAGTGGTCGGTTTTATGTATATTCCTGTGGTAACCCGGGTGGTACGCAGTGTGGTTTTAGATATCAAGACCCGGGCCTTTGTTGAAGCAGCTAAACTGCGTGGTGAAAGTATCGGCTATATTTTGTTTAGGGAAATATTGCCCAACGTGCTGCCCCATCTAGCCGTAGAGGGGTCTATGCGCTTTGTGTATGCAATTTTTATGGTTGCATCCCTGGGGTTTTTAGGTTTGGGTGTACAGCCGCCTGCGCCAGACTGGGGATTCATGGTAAGCGAGGCAAGGCCCTTCTTTAGTGTTGCTCCTTGGGTATTATTTTTCCCTGCCGCATCTATCGCTATTTTGGTTGTAGGAGTGAGTTTTGTAAGTGACGGCTTGCGCAGAATATTGTTACCGGGTGGTGTGAGTAGTGACAGATATGCATAGATCCAAAGAAACGATCGTGCCAGATCCCATTCTAGACGTTAAGAATCTTACTGTAACATACAATACAGACCGGGGACCAGTCTATACAGTCCGCAATGTTTCTTTACAGATCGCTGCCGGTGAAATATATGGCTTGGTTGGCGAATCAGGTTCAGGAAAGTCAACTTTAGCCCGGGCGATTGTTCGTTATCTGGCTGATAATGGACAGATAAAAAGCGGTTCGGTTAAACTCGGCGGCACTGATCTGCTCGCTTTGCCCATGTCCAAGATGCAACAAGTTTGGGGTTCCAGGATCACTATGGTACACCAGGATCCGGCTGCTGCAGTAAACCCAGCCATAACTATTGGTGAACAGATAGCAGAGATCGCCCGGTTACATTTAAAATTATCATCAGCAGAGGCAAAAGCGAAAGCCATTGAAATGTTAAAGAAAATGCGCATGCCAGATCCGGAATCTGTGGCAAAACGCTATCCCCACCAACTGAGCGGTGGTATGCTGCAGCGTGTGGTGATTGCCATTGCGTTAACTACAAACCCTCAGCTTCTGATTATGGACGAGCCAACCACAAGCCTGGATGTGACTACTGAAGCAGCGATACTAGACCTGGTCCGTGAGCTATTGACAGAATATAAGATGGCAGTTCTTTTCATTACCCACAACCTTGGTGTTGTAGCAAATATCTGCAACCGGGTAGGTGTGATGTACGCAGGGGAGATTTTAGAGGAAGGAACCGTTCAACAGGTTTTTAGAAGCAAGCTGCACCCTTATACCAGAGGACTGTTAGGCTGTTTGCCAAAGATAACCGATGACAAGCGGAATGTTAGTTTAACAGCGATCCCTGGTTATATACCGCGCATGCACCAACTTCCATCCGGCTGCATATTTAGCCCTCGCTGTAGTATGGTTGAGGATGAGTGTAAAACTGTGCGACCATCACTGGTCGAAGCTGAAGCAGGCCATTTCACAGCTTGCCGCAGGTGGGAAATTTTAAAGAACAAACCTGAACTGTTAATGGATAGCCAGCATGCAAGGGATTTTACTAAACATGAAGAGGGCCCGGTAGTGCTAAGCGCCAGTAATATCAAAAAACATTTTTCTGTTTCAGCAGGAGAGTTTGCATCACTTTTTAAGCGTGGCCAAACAAAAATTAAGGCTGTAGATGGTGTGTCCTTGGGTGTACGCGGTGGTTTTACTTTGGGTGTTGTGGGAGAGAGCGGATGTGGCAAGACAACTTTATCCCGCTGTATTGCAGGGCTGGAAGAAGCTACTTCTGGTGAAATTGAGCTGGAAGGAGAACTGATACCCTATAGTGTTGCAAAAAGAACTCCTGCCCAGAGAAAAAGTATACAGATGGTGTTCCAGAATCCGGATGCCTCTTTAAATCCTCATTATACAATAGGGGAAAGCGTTTCCCGGCCATTAGTCTTGATGGGTTTGCCTAAAAAAGAGATCCAGGAACGGGTGCGCCAATTGTTTAATGCTGTGAACCTGCCTGAAGATTACATCAATCGTCTGCCTCACGAATTAAGTGGAGGTGAAAAACAGCGCATAGCTATCGCGCGCGCACTGGCAGCTGAACCCACATTGATACTTTGCGATGAACCGCTCTCATCCTTGGATGTGTCGGTTCAGGCTGCTTTGATAAATCTGTTAATAAAACTACAGGATAGCCATAAAATATCTTATCTGTTTATTTCACATGATTTAGCAGCGGTACGCTATATCTCAGACTGGATCGCAGTTATGTATTTAGGCCGCATATGTGAGATAGGCTCAGCTGAGGATGTTTTTATGCCCCCTTATCATCCCTATACAGAGGCGTTGCTATCAGCCATTCCAATCCCGGATCCCGATGTGCGACAAGAGCGGATTCGGTTGGAAGGAAGTGTGCCCAGCGCCATCAATTTACCTTCTGGCTGTCGTTTTCACAACCGCTGCCCTCGAAAAATAGGCAGGATTTGCGAAGAGCAGGAGCCACCCTGGCAGAATGTGAGCGAACACCATCGTATCTGTTGTCACATTACTCTTGATGAATTGCGAAATCTGCAAAGCGAAGTAATTGTTCGACAAGCGGATAGCCCTAGGGAGGTCAGACAATGCTAGCATATATACTTCGTCGTTTCGGTTCTATTTTTGTGATCATGTTTTTAGCCTCTATCATTATATTTGCTATTACACAGTTTTTGCCCGGTGATGTGGCTCAATTGGTGCTGGGTCAGTTTGCCACAGAGGAGGCCATCGCCAATTTAAGAGAAGAATATGGCCTAAACAGACCTTTTTACGTTCAGTACCTGGATTGGGCGCTAAACTTTATTAAAGGGGATTGGGGCGATTCTCTTGTCAACAGAATGCCAATATTTCCAATGGTGATGTCCAGGTTGCGCAATTCTGCCATGTTAGCTCTTGTGGTTCTGATGATTTATGTGCCTCTGGGCATATTTTTAGGAGTTTTAGCTGCTTTAAAACGGGACAAATTGCCTGACCAAATGATCACAACTGTTTCCATGGTCTTTGTGGCACTGCCTGTGTTTGTGAGCTCTTTATTATTGATCCCTTTGTTTTCCCACTATCTAGGTTGGTTGCCGGCAAATTCATCGATCCATCCGGATTCCAGTTTTGGTGAAGCACTTCCTTTTCTGATTTTGCCGGCGATTGCTGTGGCTCTAAACAGTATTGGTTATGTAGCTCGTATGACCCGGGCCGGCACAATAGATGTTTTGCGCACTGATTATGTGCGGGCTGCTTATCTTAAAGGTTTGCCGCGGCGGCAAGTGCTGTTTCGGCATGTTTTGCGAAATGCTCTTTTGCCTACAGTAACGATTGTAGCAATGGATGCCGGTATGATGATTGGAGGAATGCTGGTAGCAGAAGTGGTGTTCGGTTATCCAGGGCTAGGTAGATTGCTGTTATATGCAATGCAAAATCAAGATTTGCCGTTAATTCAAGCTTGCAGCATGGTAGCTGTAACAATGCTTTGCCTGGCAAATCTGGTTGCCGATTTATTATATGGCTTTTTGAATCCCCGGATTCGCGTTAAATGATGAGCTGTGTTATTATGTAGGTATAAGGCAAGTGATTATTGAGTTACTAAAGGATTTTAGCAGTGGGGGAGGGGTGCTTGATGCTAATTAAGAACTACAGTGAGGCAAATTGCAGTGTCAAGACTTTTTGCCGCATGTGTAGCTATCGTTGTCCTATCGTTGTATATATTGAACAGGGCAAAATTAAAAAAATCACCGGAGATAAAGACCATCCTGTTACTAAAGGCAGGCTGTGTGTTAAAGGTAGCGCTATTCTGGATTTAGTTTATTCGCCGGCAAGGCTTTTAAAGCCGCTGAAGAAAGTAGGCGAAAGATGGCAGGAGATCGATTTAGAAATAGCTTTACAGGAAATCTCCCAAAAGATTTTGTCGATTAAGGAAAAGTATGGAGCAAAAAGCATTGGTGTTTGGAAGGGAGAATCTTTAGATCCAACACAGAGCGACATTTGCAGGCGGTTTGCCTTCGCGTTTGGTACTCCTAACATTTTTTCCAATGATACAGTGTGCGCTGTCTCTAAACAAGCTGCTATAAAATCGGTGATCGGCGGTTATCCAACCCCTGATTTTCAGGCTGCAAAATGTATTGTTGTTTGGGGAGCCAACCCGAGAGCATCTCATTTCCCCCTGTACAACGAAATTAAAGATGCAAGGAAACGCGGAGCAAAAGTGCTTTTGATCGATCCGCGGAAAAGTAGTTTTGCAAAGATTGCAGATCTGTATTTTCCGATTAAACCGGGTACAGACGGAGCATTGGCTTGGGGGATTATTAATATTATTATCGAGAATAAATGGTATGACCAGGCTTTTGTCGAGGAACATACTATAGGCTTTGAGGAATTAGCCCAATACGCACGGAAATTTAACCTGAGATATGTGGCAGAAGAGACAGGAATCAGCCAGGATGATATTTATAAGATCAGTAAAACCATCGCTGAAAGCGCTCCCCATGTCACCTATAGGGTAGGCGTTGGGCCGGAGCAACATGATAATGGTTTTAACAACATAAGGGCGATTGCCTGCATCGGGGCTTTATGCGGTTGTACAGACCGGCCTGGAGGGGATAGGCTTGAGGAACCGCCAGCCCTTAACTCTCTAGTTGCTGATGTGCGAGGCAATGTGGAAAAAGAGAAGCCTATCGGAGCAGAAGAATATCCAGTATTTTATGACCACCGCTGGGAAGGGCGCAGCATCAAGGCAATGGATGCAATGTTAGAAAACGATCCATACCCATTGCGTGGGTTAATATTAACAGGTGCCAATCCTGTTATAACTAATCCCAACTCAGATAAAGTAGAAAAGGCATTAAAATCTTTAGATCTGTTTGTCGTAAGAGATTTATTCATGACAGAAACAGCTAAGTTAGCAGATTATGTTTTACCTGCGGCAAGCTTTTTAGAGAGGTCAGAGCTAATCAGAGGGGTAATGCCTCAAACCATATCCTTAACAAAAAAAGTGCTGGAATTTGATTCATGCCAAAACGAATATCAGTTTTGGAGCAGCTTAGCAAAAAAAGTGGGTATCGGCCAGCATTTCCCCTGGAAGGATGAAGATGAACTTAACAGGTGGATAATAGAGCCTCTTGGCTTGAGTTTGGAAGAGTTAGCACAAAAAGCTGAAGGCTATATATATAAGGCTTACAATTACGAGAAATTCTATAAAAATGGCTTTAATACTCCTTCAGGAAAGGTGGAGTTTACCTCCGATTATCTGGCTAAGTACGGCTATGAAAAGCTCCCGGTTTATCGACCGGCTCATTATTTAAGTGGTAAAAATAAGGCTCACTATAAATTCATTTTGATCACAGGTGCAAGAGAGGCAAGATTTAACAACAGCTGTTACCATAATATACCTCGTTTAAAAAAAGCTGTACCTATGCCTCTTTTGGAGATCCATCCGGCAGACGCCGCTAACTTACAGCTGGCTGATGGTGATTTAGTAGAAGTTACATCAGCAAAAGGCTCCTTAAATATACGAGTTTCCATAGTAGAGCAGGATGAAATCCTACGAGGATTTTTACAGATCACCCATGGTTTTGATGAAGTAAATGTAAATAGAATAACCCCAGATGATATACTTGACCCTGTGATCGGTTTTCCCGCATTGAAATCAGTGCCTGTTAATGTAACTAAAATACCTGAGGATGCTGGTTGCCATCAACTCTAGAAGTTAGAGAGTTTGCCGCTGGCTGGTGATTTTTTCACTGCTCCATGTTCCCCAGAAAAGGCATCCCAGGTAGGGTATTATTAACACCCGGTGGTGAGGATTATCAGTTCTGATTAGCCCTGCTACCGGGTTGTATTGTTTCCCAAAAATAGGTATCCAGAAATACCAAAATACATAGGAATTTTTTATAGTAGTGGCGAATAATAAATTATCTAATCTGAGTTGAAGGCTTATTTTTTTTGAAAGGAAAATGATCATGGGAAAAGTAGGTATTGTTACGGACAGCACTGCATATCTTCCTCTTGAGTTTAAAGAAAAATACCAGATCGAGGTTGTTTCACTGCTTGTAAATTATGATGACAAATCCATTCCTGAGGAAGGAATCTTTTATCAAGGGCTGGAAGATTTTTATAACTGGCTGCGTCAGGCCTCGATTCTTCCCAACACATCACAGCCATCAACCGGAGATTTTTTTAAAACATACCAGAGGTTAAGTGAGCGGGTGGACAGCATCATCTCTATCCACATTTCAGGGGGTATCAGTGGTACAGTAGGTTCTGCGGTTGCGGCTGCCCGGATGCTGCCGGATTTAGATATCACAGTTATCAATTCTGGCTCCACATCAATTGGCCTTTATATGGTTGTGCAGGCTGCTGCTTTGACTGCTGCCGCCGGCTTGGGAAAAGAGAAAGTGTTGGAAAATGTTCGCTATGTGGTAGATAATTTGCGGGTGGTTTTCATCCCCGACACCCTGGAGTACCTGAAAAGGGGTGGCAGGATCGGGGGCGCTGCTGCACTTTTAGGGAATCTGCTGCAGATCAGGCCAGTGCTTTATTTTAACCGGGAACGGGATTATATTATTGATGTCTATGAAAAGGTTAGAACCAAGGAAAAGGGAATCCGCAGGATGCTGGCGGAAATGAAAGAGGCAGGGTCCTATTTAAAAACTGCGGTGGCTCATGTAGACAGTGCTGCAGAGGGTGAGGAGCTGCTGAAACGGGTTAAGGAGATCTGTCCTGGTACAGATCCCCTATTTTCCGGTGTAGGCCCTGTTATTGGGTCACATATCGGGCCCGGTACAGTGGGTGTGGCCTGGTATCCTCTTACTCCAGATCTGGATAAATTGGTAAATGATTAAGTGTTTTCCTCTTCAGTGCGGGCAGAGATAAGAAAGATGAAAAGGCCGGTGATAATGACTAGGTCACCCAGCAACTGCTGCGATCCTGGCATTTCATGGAAGATCATGAATGCCAGGATTGTTGCTCCAACAGGTTCACCCAGAATGCTGACCGATACCACAATGGTTTTAACATAGCGCAAGGCCCAGTTGTAAACCGTATGGCCGCCGATGGTAGGGATGATGGTAAGTGTGATGAACCACAGCCAGTCCAGTGGTGGGTATGGATAGAAGGGGACTCCTGCTAACAGGTTAGCGATAAATAAAAAGACAGCTGCAGTTCCGTAAACAAGAAAAACATAAGGGAACAAGGAGAGCTTAGCGCGCAGTTGGCGACCGATTAAAAAATATACAGCGATGAAAAACGCTCCGGAAAAAGCCAGAATATCGCCGAGAAGGGCTTTACCACCGATCTGAAAATCAGCGGCACCGACCAGTATGCTGCCGGTTAAGGCTAAAGCTGCACCGGCCATGCTTTTAGCGCTTATTTTTTCTTTGAGGAAGATATATCCCAGGGTCACCACGAACAGGGGCTGCATGGTGACCAGCACTGTGGAACTGGCAACAGAGGTATACTCAAGGGATATATTCCAAACAGTAAAATGAACAGCGAGGAAAAGCCCTGCTATTATCGCTGCTATTATATCCCTGCTGTTCATTCCCTGTAGTTCTTTTCGCCCACTCCGGTTCAGTGCAAAGGGAGCAAGGAACAAAGCTGACAAACCCATCCGGTAAAAGGCGATCATCATTGGGTGGGCGGTGGAAAGCCTGACAAAAATGGCGGACGTTGATACACACATAACAGCCAGCAGAACTGCCAGATATGGGTTAAACGGTGGTTTTTCAACTGTTTCCAAAGACTGTGCCTCCTCAGTGATGTATTATAGAGCGACAAAATACCTTTTTCAAAAGAACAACAAGTTTTGCGTGCTGATTCTGTGTCTGTTGGGCATGTTTATCTTTGTTTATGTCTTACAATTTTTATGATAGATTCGATAGAGGAGCATGTATTTCCTTTGTTATTTCAAAAGGCTTGGTACGCCCAAATTTGCGGAGTAGCTATTAGCTTCATTACTTGACAAGGACCAGAATAACGTTTAAAATGTTAAATGCAAATTCGCAAACAGTGATGGTGGGTGTAGCTCAGTCGGCAAGAGCATCAGGTTGTGGCCCTGAGGGTCGTGGGTTCGAGTCCCATCACCCACCCCATTTTTTGCAGTGGGGCGTCGCCAAGCGGTAAGGCACGGGACTTTGGCTCCCGCATGCGAAGGTTCGAATCCTTCCGCCCCAGCCATAATCATTAAATAATGAGCATGCGCCATTAGCTCAACTGGTAGAGCAGCTGACTCTTAATCAGAAGGTTGGGGGTTCGACTCCCTCATGGCGCACCAGCTAAAGACCCCGAGAGCAAAGGCTTTTCGGGGTTTTTCTTATTTTTGATACATGCGCAGAAAGAGGTTGAAACAGGTTTAAAAAGCTTGTA
>JAAYWP010000017.1 GCA_012516535.1 Syntrophomonadaceae bacterium
ACAAAAAAATCTTTACTCTGGTGAACAAAAAAGGCGGAAACATGCCAATGGGACTATTTTTGAATTTGACGATATCATAGGGGAAAGTGATAGTATCAAACAAACCATTAAAATAGCAAAAAAATTTGCTCGTAGTCTTTCCCCGGTTATCATTCAAGGTGAAACAGGAACAGGTAAAGAATTATTTGCGCAAAGCATTCATAATTACAGCTCAAGAGCAAATGGGCCTTTTGTAGCAGTAAACTGCGCTGCAATTCCTGAATCACTGCTGGAAGGTATTCTTTTCGGCACCTGTAAAGGTGCTTTCACCGGAGCCGAAGACAAGCGAGGTCTTTTTGAAGAGGCTGCTGAGGGAACTTTGTTTCTGGATGAAATCAACTCCATGAGCATGTTATTGCAAACAAAACTGCTGCGGGTCCTGCAAAATAAAACAGTACGCAGAGTGGGTGGGAATAAAGAAATCCGCGTTAATCCTCGTATTATCAGTGCTACTAATGTGGACCCCATGGAATCTATAGCAAAAAACCAACTGCGCAACGATTTATATTACCGTCTTGCTGTCGCTACTCTGGTAATACCACCTCTGAGAAATCGTTTGGATGACATACCGATACTAGCGAAATACTTTATCGAAAAAAATAGCAAAATTATGGGAAAAAATATAAAACACATATCTGATGAAGTTTTTGAAATATTCAACAAGTATAACTGGCCGGGTAATGTTAGGGAATTGGAACATGTTATTGAACATGCTATAAATATGGCAGACAGTACTGACACAAAACTGGGCATTCAGCACCTGCCACCCCACCTGCGAGAAAAATTTACCCACAAACACCATTTTTACAAAGACTATAAAGTTAATAATTTACAGCAAACCTTATTAAACATAGAACGAGATATTATTACCCAAGAAATGATCCACAACGATTATAATATCACCAAAACAGCAAAAAACCTCGGAATATCAAGGCAGCATTTGCAGTATCGTTTAAAAAAGCTGAATATCAATAAACAGAAATAGCTAATAAAATATCCCTCCCGTTGTCCCTTTCGGGAGGGATATTTGTTAACAACAGAATAACTGCTAATCTTTCTTTGGAAAGCTGAGGGAATTAGCAAATATCTCTGTAAACTTAGGATAGGCAGCAAGTTCCTCATACTCAACAAAACTGGCAATACGGGCAGACCGTCTGTACTCAGCTGCTGAGAGAAGAGCCACCTTTGCTCCTGTTCCTGCAGCATTACCCACCGGACGGACCCGGTCCTCCAATGAAGATGGGATTAAACCAATAGCACAAGCACTGTGTTTATCCAGGTAGTTCCCAAAGGCTCCGGCGAGAATTACTTCAAAAACATCATCATACCCAATCCCGTATACATCCAAAAGGATCTGTACTCCTGTAGCTATAGCCCCCTTGGCCAACTGCAGTTCCCGAACATCCTGCTGAGTGATAAAAAGCGGTTTGCCATGACCGGTTTCTGCTGCCGGTGCCAGCAAAAATGCTCTCATTCCATCAAGGTCAACGATGCGATCAGCTAACTTTTCTGCTGAGGTGCCTGCTAGTTCGTTTGGGTTGGCAATCCTCCCCCGGCTATCTATTACACCTGTATCAAGCATCACCGAGATGACATCGATCAAACCGGACCCGCAGATGCCTACTGGTCTCTCATCGTTGATAGTGGTGTAAGTAAATTCATCATCCATCCGCACAGTATCTATCGCACCGGCTGTACCACGCATCCCGCAGCTGATCTGTGCTCCTTCAAATGCGGGCCCCGCTGCGGTAGAACAGGCAAGCAGCCGGTCTTTATTGCCCAGCACCATTTCTCCATTGGTCCCGATATCAATGGCCAGCCTGATTTCACTGCTCTCATCCAATTCTGTAGCTAGAATAACCCCTATAGTATCAGCACCGACAAAGCCTGCAATATTCGGCAGCACATAAACCTTACCTGCCGGATTGACTTTGATCCCCAGTTCATCTGCATTGATCTCCTGTGTAGATCCAGTAACCGGAACATAAGGAGCCAGGGCAATATAGCGGGGTTCCAGCCCAAGCAGCAAGTGGTGCATACAGGAGTTGCCCACAAAGGTAAGCGCATACACATCCTCTCTCCTGGCTCCCACTTTTTCCACTGCCTCTCCGATCAAGCTGTTGACAGCTTCGATAATGGCCTTATGTAGTATCTCCAAACCACCCGCTTCCTGACTGCTATAGGTAATCCTGGATATAACATCAGCCCCATATTTGGTCTGGGGATTCATGGTGGAAACAGCCCCCAGTTCTTTTCCGGTTAGAAGATCCATAAGATAACCGACAACTGTGGTTGTGCCGATGTCGAAGGCAATCCCCAGCATTCTGTCAGTGGTATCACCAGCCTCCAGCCCTGTTACCTTATTGTCAGCAATAACCGCGGTTATAGAAAACTTCTTTTCCCGCAGCACCTTTGGCAGTGCCTGAAGGGCTGGTAGTGTAATACGGTAATCCTTATCCCCTTTAACTGCAGCAAGCTCATCTCGGAGGCGGTCCCAATCAGCCTTTTGATCCTCTATAGACGGCTCTTTAACCTCCAGGTGAACTTTTTGCAAATGGGGTTTAATCTCCATACTTCTTTCAGCAGCGTCAATCAAAATTTTATGCCCTGTTACCTCCTGCGGCAGTTCCAAAACCAGGTCCCCTTGAACCGTCAGGGTGCAGGCCAATCTATAGCCCTCCTTGAGCTCCTCTTCGTCAAAGTGAACCCGATCACTGTCTGAAGGGGGTACAACACCCTCCCTTATTCGCACCCGGCACTTTCCACACCTTCCCCTGCCTCCACAGGGAAAATCGAAGTCCAGTCCAGCATCATTCATTGCTTTTTTCAGAGCAGTCCCCACAGGTACTTCCATATCTTTATTAATGGGGTAAAATGTTATTTTGCATTTTTCCATCGGCTGCAGAAACCTCCTTTTCTTTGTACAGAGCAAGGGCAATTAACAAACAGTAGAGGTCGATTGCTATTACTGAAGTAACAAATCTGCTATTAATTTAAGTAATTTCGACATGGTTGGTGTTATTCCTTTTGTTAATAAGAGCAAGCACCAGAAAACAAAAAAACTGCTCACTATAGAGCAGATCAGTCAAAAAAAAGATACCTCCCTCAGAATGAGAAAGAGGCATCTATTAGGGGAGTATGTTGGGTATAGTGTTTTCTCTATCTATAATTCTAATTTCTTTTCTCGGTATGCTTTAAGATAATTGACACAATAATCATCACGACCAACTAGGGCCTCAGCAGCTATTAACCCTGCCATCATCTCTTTATCCAGCGGGTTGATGATCAGTGCATCCAAGCCCTTGGCTATTGCCATCACTGCACAGGTTCTGTTCAACAGTTTCCGCACCGGCAGACCATAAGAGATATTGGACAGCCCACAGATGGTGTGCACACCCTTAAACCTTGTCATAATCTCTTCTACTGCATTCAAGAACTCCAAGCCAAAAGTGCTCTTGGTGGAAATAGGCTGTACCAATGGGTCCACATAAATATTCTCCAGCTTAACATTGTTTTGAACAAGACCATTGATCAGCTGATCAGCGATCTTAACCCGGTCTTCAGTAGTTTCCGGCATGCCTTCATCACTCATACAAAGGGCGACAACTTTGAGATCAGTGCCGGCAAGAATCGGCAGTAGAGCATCATAGCGCTCCTTCTCCAAAGAAATGGAGTTGATCATCGCTGTACCTTTATGTACCTTAAGACCCCTTTCAATAACCTCCGGGTCAGGACTGTCGATACAACAAGGAGCATCTACAACTTCCTGGACATTCTTGATCAGCCATTCCATATAGTCCCCTTCTTGTCCGACAAAAATACCGGCATTAACATCGATGTAATCTGCTCCTGCCTCATACTGATCCTTTGCAATCTTTTTAATCGCTTCCGCATCCTGGTTTCTGATAGCCTCCGCAATCGGTTTGCGGCTAGCGTTGATCAATTCTCCTACGATTAACATCTTGCTCCTCCTTTACTGGATCTTTTATAACATATTTTATACCATATACTAAAACATTTAGCAGATATCAGCAAGTATATTTTTTATAGCAGTTCATGTAAAAATTTAACCTACCTCTAAATATTATTTCCATTTTGAGCGAGAAACTTTCTTACATGTTCTGTCGAACACCGCAGAGCAAAACGATCAGCTCTTGCGAAGCGGAAATGCCCTCAGCCAACATTTACTGTATCACCTTATACTTAGCTGGAGATATTATATAAAAACAATAATGTTGAAAGTGAGGTGATCAGTGAGCAATGCCGAAACGCAAAATCTATCTTGCTGCGGCGTTGCTCGCGCTCTTCATGCTGGTATTTGCGGTAGGGCAGCTTATTGGGCCCCAATCACTGAAACCGCTGGATGCCAAGCCTGACTACGAGCCGCTGCGAGAAGAAATCACACAATTTATAGCAACATTACCAGGAAACTACGGGATTTATTTCAAGGATTTGGAGTCCGGTGAAGAACTTGGAATCAATGAAACAGAGCTATTCCCCCCTGCCAGCACCATTAAATTACCGGTGGTGCTTTACCTCTATGAACAAATAGCAGAGGGTAAACTCAATTGGAATGATCGGGTTAGCTACGATAAAAATACCGATTATCAGGGTGGAGCTGGGATCTTACAGTTTGCAGCACGCCATGGAGATACCTATTCCTTGCGCTGTTTGGCCACTATTTCCATTATTTTGAGCGACAACATCGCCCACAATATGTTAGTTCGCCATCTGGGGTATGATAATGTGATGAACTTCCTTAATAAACTGGGACCAAATACCACCCGCCCTTTTGGCAGTGCATCCACTACACCAAAAGATATGGGAGCATTTTTTGAAGAACTGATCAGGTTTGCTAGAGAACATCCGGAAGAAGGGGGAAGGCTCTTAAATGACCTGGCCCACACCATTTATCATGTGGGTCTGCCAGGGGAGCTTCCCAGTGATATTACAGTATCCCATAAAGAGGGGAGCATCAGTGGTGTGGCTACAGATGGGGGAATCGTCTTTGGACGAAGGCCTTACATCCTGGTGGTGCTTTCCCAGGGAATTACTGATGAAGACGAAGCCTTTAAGGATATTGCCAAGATTTCACGAATTGTCTACGATTTCCAGCAGCAACTGCCGGCTGCCGGTGATCTCAATTTACCAAATATATAAAAAATGCAGGAATTTTAGCTAAGGAGCGAGAACAAAAAAGTATAGAACATTCCAGGAGGTGAAATACTTGGCTAAATTCCCGCCCTTTGTAGAAGAATTAGGCAGGCGAGACAAAGAATTTTATGACGCAGTAACTAAGGTTATTGAAACAGCAACCAAACCGGGAGCAGTGGATGAAAAAACCAAGGTCTTCATCTGCCTCGCGTTGGATGCCTATATCGGTTCAGAGAGAGGGGTCATGGTATTGGCCAACCGTGCTCGAGAACTAGGGGCAACAGAAGAAGAATTAAAAGAGGTTTTACGCATCCCCTACTATATAGCTGGCTCCCGACCACTGATCACCGCCAATAACGCTTTCCCGAAAAAAGAATAAAAAATGCACATTTTGATGACCCGGTTCTTGCCGGGTTTTTTTAATTACTATTTTTTGTTTTGTTAATTATATCCCGCGCGGTCTCTAATTGGTCAGCAGGAACATATATTTTGATCTCAGCCAAGGGGCCAACAGCAATACCATGAACAGGTGCGATTGACTCCTTCATTTTGAAAACCTTGATCCCTGCGGTTTCCAATATCCCTTCGATTATCAGGTCCTCAGGAGGATAGACAACAGCCAAAAGCGCCATTCCCTCCATATTTTGCGGAGCCATCAAAACACCACCCTTTTTTATCGTTAGTTTACCACTGTCAAATCATCAAACCAATCCACCTGATTAACATTCCTTCACAATCATCCGAAATCCGGCAACCTCACACCAAACCCAATATCTAACAACCGACAACCAAGACCCAACGACCTACCACCAACGGCCAACAACTCACCACCAACCACCAACAACCAACCACCAAATTAACAGGTATTGTCACCGCTTGGTTAAAATACATGTGATAACCGCCCGGTGCAAGCAAATACTAAAGACAGATTCAGTTTAAGGAGGAATGTATTTTGGAAGGCACTGTTAAATGGTTTGATGAACGCAAAGGGTACGGCTTTATCACAGGTGAAGATGGAAAAGATTTCTTTGTCCACTTCTCTGCCATTCAGGAAGAGGGTTTTAAAACACTAACTGAGGGACAGCGTGTCAGGTTCGAAGTGACCGAAGGGCCTCGTGGTGAACAGGCAACTAATGTACAGCCGATGTGATTTAAGCCCCGGGCATTACCCGGGGCATCAAGGCTACAATGCAAAAGACTCAGCTTCATGCCGGAAGGTACAAAAGTCTCTTTTTGGGCAAGAGGCACAGGAAAAACTGCCCTTTTTAACCTTTGCTGGGTCGCCGATACCAAAAACCGCTGTAGTTGATTTAACAGGGATCATCAGATTACTCTCATTAAGTCTAACTCCAATATTTTCAGGAGAAATAAGCTTAAAAACCACCCTTTGATCCCTTATATTCCAATCTAGCTGACCCGGTTCCATAAAAACCGTTGTACCATAACCCTTAAATTCTTCCAATAATTCTTTGTATAAGTTAAACATTGCTCTCCCTGCAGCTACAGCTCCATACATGTCTAAAAAATAGGCTTCACCGTAATTACCCTCCTGATTTAATTCCCTTACTTTCTCTTCCAAAGCCGGCCCAATGGTAGAGCACATCACTACAACTTTTTCCGCTCCCTCAAGGAGTTTGCACAGGTGCTCACTGCGAAATGATTCACCATTTTCCAGTATTAAACGATCTTTTTCCATTTGGGCTACAGGAAACAGATCATAGATGCCCTTAGGATCCAACAGAGTGGATCCCAGAGATATAGCCTTTTGCAAATACTCAGAAGTTCCTTTATTTTTCCGACCACCGATTTTCTGGAGCAGTAGTTCCTCAGTTACCTCAACTTTCAAATTTTTCTGCATACCGATCCCCTCAAATTTGTTTTAATATAAACTACTATATAATCTGTTCCAGATCAATGGGTTTTTTCCTCCGCTCATAAAAACTGTTCTATCTCATCAATTGCTGATATTTCTCTGCAGGGAGGAAGAGCCCCCAAGAAATACCTGCCATAGCTGCGGGTCTTGATCCGTGGATCAAGAATCGCCACAACCCCTTGGTCCTGCTGTGATCTGATCAGCCTGCCAAAACCCTGGCGCAGCCGGATCACTGCCTCAGGAAGAGAATAACTGTAAAAGGGATTGCCCCCAGAGCGTTCAATTGCCCTAATCTTCGCCTCTGTTAAAGGATCATCAGGCACAGCAAAAGGCAGTTTCACTAAAATCACACAGGAGAGGGCTTCACCTGGGACATCTACCCCCTCCCAGTAAGATGCTGTGGCAAACAAAACAGAAGAAATATCATCTTTAAACTCTTTGATCAGTTTATTTTTTGGTAGATCACCCTGTTTGAGCAGCCTCCAAGGAAGCTGTCCCTTCAATAAATCGTAAACCTCATTCAATCCTTTATATGATGTAAAGAGCACAAAGGCACGGCCTTGCGTTTTTTCCAGTATTTCCGCAATCAGCTGTGCCGCCTTGGGGTAAAAGCCCGGCTCTCTCGGGTCGGGCAGGTCAGAAGGCAGGTAAAGGAGGCACTGCTCCTCATAGAAAAAGGGAGACCCCACAGAAATCTCCAGTGCATGGGAACAGCCTGAATTTAATTTGAAAAAAGAAAAATCCCCATTGATGCTCAATGTTGCTGAGGTCATTACCACACAGCCCAGCTCATCATTGGTGAAGAGGGGATGATCAAGTGTTGTAGCAACATCCAGCGGTGTGGCATGGAGTGTGATAAATTTCCGCTTTCTGTATTCACTCTTTTCCACCCAGTAAACCTTATCCTGGTCAGAGGCCTCAAGTATTTCTCCCAAATCGCGGTTATAGCGTTCCAGACACTTAAATAGGGCGTTTTCCCGTTCTCCCACCAGGTCCACAGCAAACATATTGACTGTGTCTTTGACCGCCTGCTGGAGTTCCTCCCCCAGTTTAATGATTTCTGGGGTAGGGGATAGTGTATGACAGTTGCTGTTTTCCAGTCTGCCCACAGAATCAAAAAAACTGCTATTAAGGGAAAATGCTTTATTGACCGCATCTAAATGGCAGCCTTCCCGTTTGCGCAGCTGGTTGAGCAGCACCTGCAGTCGCATATTGGAAACCTCAGTGCTCATGGTGCGCCTCGCTGTATCCTCCAGGTGCTGTGCCTCATCAAAAATAAGATAGCGGTACTCAGGCAGAAGGGAGACAGATCCGCCGCTTGCATATCTAAGGTTAAGATCCGTAAAAAAGAGGGCATGATTGCAGATAATTAACCGGGCACTGCGCAGCCTTTTCCTGGCTTTCATCATAAAACAACTGTCATAAAGGACGCATTTGCGCCCCAGACAGGTATCATCAGCACAAATCCTGCTCCAGGTCTCCCCTGGCTCAAAAGGAAGCTCTGCTCTATCACCTGTAGTGGTCTGGTCCACCCATTTTTTCAGCTTTTCCAGCTGTTCATCTGCAAAAAGCCCCTGATTCTGCACTTCCTCCTGATAGCGCAAAAGACAGAGATAGTTGCCCTTCCCTTTGGCCAATTCAGCCCGGAAATCAATACCAAGAGCATTCTCGAGAAAGGGGATATCCTTCCTGAGCAGCTGTTCCTGAAGGGCGATGGTTGCCGTGCTCACTACAGCACGCAGATCATCCCTTAAAGCCTGGGAAAGGGGGATCAGATAGGCAAAACTCTTCCCGGTTCCTGTTCCTGCCTCAGCCAGCACATGCTGTTCATGCAGCAGGCCGCGCTCCACCAGCCGGGCCATTTCAATCTGCTGTTCCCGCACCTCATAGCCGGGAATCCTGCCCGGCAAAACCTCCCGGAAAATCTTTTCCACCTGTGTTAATGCCTGCTGCACAAAAAAGCCTCCTACAAAGTTTATTCAGTGCTGCAGAGATCGCAGAGTTCCCCCCCGGTAATCTCCTGCAACTGTTCAAAGGTCACCGCTGCCACCGCATTGGGGCTGCCGGCAGCAATGTAAACAACAGGGAAACGGCGCATGCTGATATCGATCAGGGTGCGCACCGGCTTTTTCAGGGCAAAGGGGCAGACTCCCCCCAAAGGAAAGCCGGTTATCTCCAGTGTCTGATCAGCATCAGGCAGTTTCACTTTACCGCTCACACCCAGATGCTTTTTTAAACTGCTCTGGCGCACTTTGGCATCACCACTGGTAACGACCAGAACAGGTCCAGCACTTGTCATAAAGAGAATGGTTTTGGCGATCTGCCCCACTTCCACTCCCACAGTTCTGGCAGCATCCTCAGCGGTTTTTGTGCTGTCTTCAAACTCAAGGACTTTAATGTCATAAGGAAATTGGGCTAAAAATTCCCTCACCCGTTCAACTGCATTCACTGCAAAATTACCTCCAATTATTCAGTTTTCTATTTTATTTGTCAATAAAATTATCAGTCTTCCTCGTAAAAATCAGAAACCTTACTAAACTCTACCAGTTCTCCGCCTAACTCCCGGAATATCTCAACTGCCGGATAATCAACAGTAAGGTAAAACAACTGCCAGCCGCGCCGCGCATAATCCAGCAGAACTTCAATGGCTTTCCGTTTTCTGCTTAATGATGAGTTCAACAAGGGGTCATCCAGCACCAGAAGACCAGGCTCGGGCCCCAGTGCCCTTTCCAGCAGTGCCAAGCGCAAGGCTATGAGTAGCTGTGCCCTGGCCCCATCACTCAACAGCTCCTCACTGTACGTGGTTCCCTGCCCACTGACCCTGAAGGATACATCCTTTCCCACCCTGGTATAGTCAATGCTATCATAATGCCCTGTTATAGCATAGAAGATTTCAGCCGCCCGTGATAAAGGCTCCAGGAGCGCTGCTTCAAAATCCCCTTTTGCTGCTTCCACCACCTTTTCTACCCAAATGGCAGCTAACGACTCCCTGATCGCATTTTTCAGCTGCTCTTCAGCCTCTTGGAGACGCAGAGCAAGGGAGGCTATATCCCCACAACCAGCGGCATAAAGGCTCTGTGACTCATCTAACTCCTGCTGGCGCAGTTTGTTATACTGCTGCTGCAGTTCTTCCTCCTCTTCCCTCAACTCTAGCACCATTGCCTCCAGCCGGGCTTTTTCCCCATCAAGCTCATCCAGAGAACGGGGATGAGGGTGCTGTTGCAAATAGGGTTTCAGGGCAAGGAGCCTCTCCCGCCATTGATCCTCGCTGCCCAGGAGAGTTTTTAGGCGGGTAGCCGCCAGGTCCATGTCCCTTTCCATACCCTCTCTTTGCTTGACAGCCTCTTCCAGTGAGGCATAGTCACCTTTCCCGCTTTTCTGCATCAGCTGTTCCAGTGTGTTCTGGATCCCATCCAGTTCTCTAGCGCACTTCGCTAAAGAGCTGTGGAAATCACGCAGGTTTTCAGCCAGCCTATCCAGTTCCCTTTCAATCAGAAGCTTTTCCTGAACAAGCCCATTCAGTTCCCCCTCCTGTTGCCGGCACTCCAGCTCCGCTTTTTCCAGCGCCTCTCTCAGCTCCTCATCCTGTTGAGCAAGCTGCCTTTCCAAAAGTTTAAGAAGCTCATCAGCTGTGCCTGCAGTTTGTACACCTGATGAGCAGGCAAGCTTCCGCAGTTTCTCCTCAGCTTCTTTGAAGGTTCTGCTGCACATCCCTGATACTGTCCGTGACCAGCCGATGAGCACCAAACCGGCTGCCAGCAAAAACACCCCTGGTAAAAGCTGTCCTACAAGCAACAGCACAACCGCTGCCACTGTTAAGAGAGGGCCTGTAAACACTGCCCACTTGATACGGTCTTTCTGCTCTTCCGCTGATTTGATACTATGCAGAAGGGTGTGCGCCTCTGCTCTCATATCAGAGCGTTCTTTACTCTTTACTTCCTTTTCTTGCCTGAGCTTTGCCAGGGTATCCCTGGCCGCTGCACAGCTTTCCTCTGCCTCCTTTAAACAGCGTAAAACCTTCTCTTGCTGCTGCCGGAGTTCCAAAATTTTTATTTCTGTATCACTGATCTGGCTTTTCAGGGTGTTTTCCCTTTCTTTGAGGGACTGTTCTTTTGCTGCAGACTCAGCCCACAGCTGGAGGTCCTCCCGGGAACAGCGTTCATATCCGCCCTCCCGGTATTCGGTGCGCAGGGCTGACAGTTTTCTCTCCCACACTTCGGCCGCGTTGCAAAGGGCTGCCTGGTGTTCCTCAGCAACCCTCTTCTGCTCATCTTCCGCTGCAGCCAGTTTTTTCTTCACCTCCTGCAGCCTCTCATTAACACCCCGCAGTTCCCGCTTGGTCTTCTCTCTGTTGGCCAAGCCTGATAACAAAAACTCTTTTTTTCTGTACAGCTCAAGATAGCCCTTGAGCTCTTCTGCTTTAGCCCTGGTCCAGCAATTCCTTTTAGCAGGGAGGCCTGCTGTAGACCGCACAGCAGCCGCAACCGCAGCCAGGTTGTTTTCACAGTCCGCTGTAAAGTGCTGGATACAGGCCTCAATCAGGGGTCCCTTCTTTTCCCTGTTGCTGGACCAGAGAAAATTGAGATCACCTCCCCGGACAATGGGCAGCCGGGAAAACTCAGCTGGCAACTCCAGCAGCTTATCTAGATCAATACTCCCTTCACAGGTTATAACTTCTCCCTGGTGCTCCAGTTTTACATAACCCTGAAAGTCATCAAAGCGCCGGGATTGAAAGCGGGACTGGGCGCTGCCTCTGCGGAAAAGCATATTTACAATTATGTCAACCAATGAGGTCTTTCCCGCCTCATTTTCATCATAAACAACCACACAATTCTTCTTACTCTGAAAAAAAACCGGCCTGCTAAGGGGTCCCACAGGACAGCACTTCAGCTCTAAAATCCTCACATCAGTTCCCCCTTCCCATCTGCTGCAACAAGAGGGAAAGAGCGGTGCGGTATAGCCGTTCCTTGTCCTTGATCACCTCTTGGGACAGCTCTTTCAAGGATGGATCGATTAAATCATCCAGTTCTAGGGGTGCCGGTGGTTCCAATTCAGCTAACAGATGCAAACATCGTGCTGCGATTCCCGGCAGAGCGGAAATCCCAGTGACCTGCACAGTACCGCAGTTCACATCTCTCCATCGCTCCCGGTATTTTTTCACCAGCGTTTCTATCTCAGCTATGCAGAACTCCTCACTGATGCTCCCCACCCAGCCGGCCACCTCCAGGTCAAGGATCACCTCAGGGTCCGCCTGTTGCTCAAGAAAAGAGGCTATTTCATCCATTATCCTTCTCTCCTCACCGGGGACAAAGAAAAATGATGCAGTTTCTCTGCGGGGTACCCCAGGGATCTCAACAGCCTGCACATCGATTCCCTCAGAAGATAGATCAATGAGAAAAGCACGGCGCGCCCCATTTTCACCCTTTGCTATGGGATAAGGTGTGCCGCTGTAGGCCAGCTGGACCTGATTAACCCTGACCGGGGGCAATGTGGGGTTGTGCCAATGCCCTAAAGCAATATAAGCTGCCGGCAGGTCTGATAGGTCATGTTCCCACAAATAAGCACTGCGGGAATCATCCATATCATCTGAAAAGTAAAGAAGAGACAGGGATGAATCATAGAAATTGGTGTGCATGATAACAATAGCGGGTGAGACTTCTCCCTGAACAGAACTGTGCAGAAGATCAACCCCCTGCCTTCCTGGCAAATATGGGATCCCGATGATGGGTGTCCCTTGTAACTCCCATTTGACTGCTGTTTCACTGCAGGTGTGCACATTACGCCCATAATACTCCCCAGATCTAAAAGCTGGAGCATCATGGTTTCCCGGGATCAGAAAAAACTCCACTTCATATGAATCAAACAGCTCACGCACCTCAGCCCTGAGAGAAGCAGCAGCCTCTGGGGTATCAAATAGATCACCCGCAATAAGCAGGGCAGAGCAGCCCAACTCCACAGTCAGATCACAGACCGCCCTGAAAGCCTCCATCCTCTCAGGTGCGGAAGGGGTGAGATGTACATCAGCTGTATGTAAAACTTTCAAAGGAATACACCGCATTTCTATTAATTCTCAGCAAACTGTTAAATGTATTCGCCGCTAAACCGGTTATTTCCTTTAAAAGCAAAATCGGGCTGAGGGAGGGCACAACCACTCAGCCCAACTGGTTGTTTATGCTCGTACAAAACAGCTGTTATTGTTATTACATAATCAATGCCATAATAGCCTTGTGAGCATGAAGCCGGTTTTCTGCCTCATCGAAAACAACCGACTGAGGCCCATCCATCACCTCATCGGTGATCTCTTCACCCCGGTGAGCAGGGAGGCAGTGTAAAACAACAGCACCGGGATTAGCCTTTTTTAAAAGCTCACTATTGACCTGGTAGTGCTGAAAAACTTTTGCACGCTGCTCTTGCTCTTTTTCCTGCCCCATACTGGCCCAGATATCTGTGTAGACTGCATCTGCATCCTTGACTGCCTCCAGCGGGTCCTCCACAATCTCCAGCTGCACACCGGTCTCAGCTGCATCTTGCCGGGCAGCGGCCACAATCTCCGGAGAAGGCTCATAACCCGGTGGACAGGCGATGGTCATATGCATACCCATTTTGGCGCAAATTTGCAGCAGAGAATGGGCCACATTATTCCCATCTCCAATATAGGCCAGTTTTAGACCGGCCAGTTTCCCCAGATGTTCTTCAATGGTCATCAGGTCTGCAATCACCTGGGTGGGATGGACCAGATCGGTCAGGCCATTGATGACCGGTATAGAGGCGTAGTGAGCTAGTTCATCAACATCCTCTTGATCAAAGGTTCTGATCATAATCCCATCCAGGTACCGCTCCAGTGTACGGGCTGTATCAGGAAGGGACTCACCTCTGCGCAGTTGGATATCCTGAGCGCTAAGGAAAAGCGCATAACCACCAAGCTGATACATGCCCACCTCAAAAGATACCCTGGTCCTGGTTGAGGGCTTGGTGAAGATCATCCCTAGGGTTTTGCCCTGTAAAACAGGGTGGGGAATGCCCTCTTTTAATTCTTTCTTTAAGTCATGGGCGGCATCTATGATCAGCCGGATCTCCTGGCCGGTAAAATCGGAGATGGTTAAAAAATCCCGCCCCTTTAAACTTTTATCAAGATAAGCTTTGGCCATTTTTTTTCTCCCCTTTTAATAGAAAATCTTTTTCAACAGACAGGTCAACGGAATGTTTCTGCCGCTCGCTGTTTCAGCGTCCTTTCGGTTTATCCCTGCTAGCGACCAACAAAAACATCAGCCCTGCACTCTGCACAGCTCAATGGGCTATGAAAAAAACTTCTTTAAAGCTTTCTCCAATATTTCCAATGCCTCATCGATCTCTTCCCTTGTTGTGATTAAAGGCGGCAGGAAACGAATCACCCGCTCTGCGGTACAGTTGATCAGAAGACCCTCCTCCTGGCAGAGACTAACCAATTGACCGGCAGGCTGATCCATTTCCATTCCCAGCAGGAAGCCCAGCCCCCGCACCTCTTTGATGGGGTATCGGTCCTGTAATGCTGTTAAGCGAGTTTTCATATACTTCCCGTTCCCGGCTGCCTGCTCTATAAGGCCATCCTCTTTGATCACATCAAGCACAGCTTTGGCTGCTGCGCAGGCCACAGGATTACCGCCAAAGGTAGAGCCATGGCTCCCTGGCTGAAAAACAGCAGCCACCTCTTCCCTAGCAACCGCAGCCCCGATAGGCAGACCTCCTCCTAATGATTTAGCAAGGGTCAGGATATCTGGTTTGACACCATAGTGCTCATAGGCAAAAACCTTTCCTGTCCGCCCTAAACCGCACTGCACCTCATCAAAAACTAATAGGATGCCTCTCTCCTGAAGCTCCTTTAAAGTATCCATCAATTCCTGAGTCGCAGGATAGACCCCGCCCTCCCCCTGCAGTGGCTCCAACATAATAGCTGCGGTCTGCGGCCCCACAGCCTTTTTCAATTCTGCCACATTGTTAAAAGCAACATGGCGAAAGCCTTCAGGCAGGGGTGTAAAACCCAGCGAAAACTTCTCCTGCCCTGTGGCAGCTAATGTACCCAGAGTTCTGCCGTGAAAAGACCCGGTGAAAGTTATGATCTCCGGATTATCTATGCCACGGCCATAAGCGTACTTGCGCACCAGCTTAATAGCCGCTTCATTGGCTTCTGCACCGCTGTTGCAAAAAAATACCCGGTCGAGTCCGCTCAAGACTGCCAGTTCTTTTGCCAAAACCACCGGCGGCTCAAGCCAGTAGAGGTTAGAGCAGTGGATCAGTTGTTCCGCTTGTTTTTGGATCGCGGCAACAACCTTTGGGTGGCAGTGCCCCAGAGCATTAACCGCTATTCCGCTCACAAAATCCAGATAGCACCTGCCTTCAGCATCGAAAACCCGCACTCCCTGCCCCCTGGTAATGACCAGGGGAAGTTGGGCATAATTTTGCATCAGGTATCTCTTCCCCATTTCCATTATTTGAACACCAGTCAAAACCCTTCCCCCTTAATGATCATCAAATTTACGACCTGCCAGCACAGATTATTTACCAAATCCCAAAGGGAAAAACTCTTATCATATTTATTTCACAACCATAGTACCCACACCCTGATCTGTAAAGACCTCCAAGAGGATGGAATGAAGGATCCTGCCATCGATGATATGGGTTCTCCCAACACCCCTGTTCAAGGCATAGACACAGCACTCCACCTTGGGGATCATCCCACCGGCGATCACCCCTCTGTTGATCAAATCAGGAACCTCAGATGTTTTGATCACCGAAAGGAGGCTTGAAGGATCCTCCCGGTCAGCAAAGATCCCTTCAACATCAGTAAGCAAAACCAACTTATTTGCTTTTAAAGCTGCAGCAACCGCACCGGCCACATAGTCAGCATTGATATTATAGCTGCGTCCATCCTTCCCTACACCTATAGGTGCAATAACCGGAATATAACCCTCATTTTTTACTGTTTCAATAATCTCAGGATTGACACTTTCCACCTCCCCTACATGGCCCAAGTCAACCCCTTCACTTTCAGCCTCCGGAAGCACCTTCGGGCGGGCAATGATCAGCCCTGCATCTTTACCGCAGAGCCCGATCCCCTTCCCCCCTAGCTGATTGATCAATGTAACTATCTCTTTGTTCACCTTGCCGGCTAACACCATTTCCACAATTTCCATTGTTTCATCATCTGTGACCCGCTGACCGTGAACAAATTTTATATCTTTATTAAGCTTTTTCAGCATCTCATCGATAGCTTTGCCTCCGCCATGAACAATAACCGGGTGGATGCCAACCAACTTCAGCAGAATACAGTCAGTGATCACCCCTCGCTCCAGTTCTTCACTGACCATCGCTCTCCCACCATATTTAATCACCACAGTGGCACCGGAAAACTTCCTGATATAGGGCAGTGCCTCAACCAGTATTGAGGCCTTTTCCAGAGCTGTTAAAACCATCTTTTACTCCCCTCCTCAAGTGCGGTAATGGGCATTAATGCGCACATAATCGTATGAAAGATCACAACCCCATGCTATTCCAGAATCATTGCCATTATGCATGTCCACTGTGATGGTCACTTCACTCTCCTTGAGAACGGATTTAGCCTTTTCCTCATCAAAGGGAACAGCTTTCCCCTGTGCTGCCACTAGAAGATCCCCCAAATACACATCTACTTTATCAGGGTCAAATGGCACTCCAGCGGCACCGGCAGCTGACAGCACCCGGCCCCAGTTGGCATCTTCACCATGAAGAGCGGTCTTGACCAGACTGGAACCTGCGATCTCACGAGCAATTATCCGTGCCTCCTCTTCGCTGGCCGCACCTTTAACTTGCACCTCCAACAGTTTGGTCGCTCCCTCCCCATCCCGGGCGATCATCTTGGCCAATTCAGTACAGACGAGCAATAATGCATCCCGAAAGAGGTCAAATTCCTGCTCAGCTTCTGTCAGCAGATCGTTTCCTCCCTGCCCGTTCGCCAGCATAACAACCATGTCATTGGTGCTCATATCCCCATCCACAGTTATGGAATTAAAAGAACGGTCCACTGCCCAGCGTAAGGCCTGATTTAGCGCATTATGCTCAACGTTAGCATCAGTGGTGATAAAGGCCAGCATAGTGGCCATATTGGGGTGAATCATTCCGGAACCCTTGGCCATTCCCCCGATAACAACTTCTTTTCCACCAATGTTTAGCTTGACTGCAAATTCTTTTGTAGTGGTATCGGTTGTTAAAATGGCTTCTGCAGCAAACATACCGCCGTCCCTGGACAGAAGTGATGCAGCATTTTTTATCCCTTTTTCAATTTTATCCATAGGCAGATATTCCCCGATCACCCCTGTTGATGCCACAATCACATCTTCAGGAGCGACAGCCAGAGCATCTGCTGTCAATTGCGCCATTTTCTTGGCATCAGCAAGTCCCTGTTCACCTGTACAGGCATTGGCGATCCCGCTGTTTACCACCACCGCCTGGGCAGAGCCGTTAGCCAGGTGTTCCTGGCTGACCAGCACCGGTGCGGCCTTCACATAGTTTTGAGTAAAAAGGCCGGCAGCTGCTGCAGGTGTTTCCGAATATAGAAGTGCTAAATCCCGGCACCCCTTTTTTCGCACCTCTGCTGCAATTCCTGCTGCTAGAAATCCCTGGGGGGCAGTAACCCCGCCCGGTATTACTGTGTATTTCACCTGTTCTGACAATTCTGATCCTGGTTCCCCGCAAAACTATAAAACTTACCTCGAATCCGGGGAACACAGGCACCTCCTTCCATTGATAAATAATAAGCAAACTGCGCAAAAGCAGTTCTGCTGAGCGGTATTCATCAAGCCGATCATGACAAAACCAATGACAGACGACCAATAACTAACAACTAATTATCACAAGCGCAGGAATGAACCTGACCGTAGAAACAGTCTCGGTGATCGGTCCTGTTATGGATAAAGGCCCAGCTGCTGCAAACCGGTGTTCTCCGGAAGTTCAAACAGCAAATTCATATTCTGCACCGCCTGACCTGCCGCTCCTTTAACCAGATTATCGATAACCGATACAACAACAGCCATCTCCCTGTTGACCACTGCTCCCAAAAAACACCTATTGGTCCCCACTACCCACTTGGTTTCCGGCATTTCTCCCTCAAGAGCAACATGGACAAATTCTTCATCTGCATAAAAATCCTGATAGATCTGTCTCAGTGAACAGCTGTCCAGATTGCTGCTGAGCTTAGCATAAACTGTGCTGATAATACCTCTGCTTACCGGCATCAGATGGGGTGTAAAGATGATATCAACAGCTTCCCCAGCCAGCACCCCGGCATAGTGGGTGATCTCCGGGGTGTGGCGGTGTGTGCCTAAACCGTAAGCCTTCATATTCTCATTGCATTCTGCAAAAAGGCTGCCCAGTTTCAAGGACCTTCCTGCTCCGGACACTCCTGATTTGGAATCGATGATCACAGATGATCTATCCACCAGCCTCTTTTTCAGCAGTGGTGCCAAAGCAAGCAGGGCACTGGTGGGGTAGCAGCCCGGATTTGCTACCAATCTTTTCCCTTTGATCTCTTCACGGAAAAGCTCAGGAAGCCCGTATACCGCTTCCTTCAGCAGTGCAGGTGCACCATGCTCCACTTGATACCATTCCTCATAGACCTTTTGCTCCGGAAGGCGGAAATCTGCAGCAAGGTCGATCACCTTTTTCCCCTTCTCAATAACCTGCTGGGCTACTGGAGCAGACACCCGGTGGGGCAGAGCAAGAAAAACCACATCAGATCTACCTATAAGTTCACCCAGGTCTTCCATCCCCATAATCTCAATCTCCGCATGACCACGCAGATGGGGATAGACGCGATCCAAAGCAGTCCCCGCAAAATCCTTTGAAGCAGCAGTTATTTCACTTACCTCAGGGTGATGGCAGAGAATGCGCACCAATTCCTCTCCCACATACCCTGTCACACCGACAATACCTACTCGTAAAGCCATAGCCGTCTCCCCTATTATATTTATATTTATTCTTGAAAGATCATATTAACTCTGCCCAATAAACCGCTCAAACACAATGAGCAAGCAATATTCATTGCTCGCCCATAAAATCAATTTCTCATTATTATACACCGCTATGCATAATCATGCAACAGTGTTTTTGTACTTTATTGACTCACTGAATGAGTCAAGGGGACGGTGACTTTGACTCACTGAAAGGTGGTAACAGTATGGCGTTGCTCACTGCAAAATCGAGCCGGGCCGCTGAGTAAGACAATACAATATTAGCAATGGCCAGGCTGCAAAATAAAGCAAAAACGCAAGCCTGGCACCGTTAGGGCTGGGTTAAACATTGCCCAGATATACATATTTCAGCTTTTCCAGAGCGATCCCTTTTGCCTTTTTCAGTGTGGCAACAGGTGTAGGAGGCAGGTCGAACTTATACCGTGGGAAATACCGGGATAAATGAAGGGGGATCGATGGATCGAGAGAGGCTATCCAGTCCACAAGTGAACTGATCTCCTCCTCACTGTCATTCATCCCAGGTACAACCAAAGTGGTAATCTCCACATGGCAGGACTTATGGGCAAGTTCTACAGTTCTCAAAACCGGGTCGAGATGACCGCCACAGGTCTTGCGGTAATATTCATCTGTAAAAGCCTTAACATCGATATTCATCGCATCGATAAAGGGCAGCAGTTCCAGCAATGGTTCCTTTTGCACAAAACCATTGGTAACTAAAACATTTTTCAGCCCTTCCTGCTGTGCCCTCTTTGCTGTATCATAAACAAACTCGTACCAAATCATAGGCTCTGAATAAGTATACGCAATCCCGATGGAACCGGCTCCCCTAGCATCCAGCGCGATCCCCACCAGTTCTTCAGCTGTAACTTCTCTAGTCGGTGGATCCCCATGGGCGATCTCCCAATTCTGACAGAAACCACAGCGGAAGTTACAGCCAAAGGTGCCTACGGAAAAGATCAAAGAACCCGGGTAAAAACGGTGAAGAGGCTTTTTTTCGATTGGGTCAATCCCCCAGGAGGTTAGTTTACCGTAATTCAGCGTATAGAGAACCCCATCTTGGTTCTGACGCGCCCGGCAGCTCCCCTTCCTCCCAGGCTTAATTTTGCAGTTCTGGGGACAGAGATGGCACCAAACCAGCTCGTCATCCAGCTTTTCATAATACTTAGCTTCCTGCATCAAACCACCTCTCAATCTGTCCAGTATCAGCCACCAAGCTAAACAGTCCGGCAGCTTTCCTGTCATCTGCCCTATTTATAGCGGATCACTTCAAAACGATAGAGCTTAACCGGCTCCCCAGGCGATATCCCCGCCTTCCGGCAGGCGATGGAGACCTGTTCATCAACACTGTTCACACCCTCCAGATCCGGCAGCAGGAGGCCGGTGCGCCCCCGGCTTTTAACTATAACTCCATAGCGCTTGGGATCCAGCTCATCTTTTGATGTCACAGCTTCCGGCTCGGTCAGCACATCGACAGAAAAATCGATCTCAGGCAGCTCATCCAAATCCACCGGCCAGAAGCGGGGGTCATCTACCCCAGCAGCCACTGCATTATGGATGATCTCTGCTGCCACATTTTCGCGGTAAGGCTCAACTGTACCGATACACCCCCGCAGTTCCCCTCTTTTCTTTAAAGAGACAAAAACCCCTGCTCTCTTTTCCAAGCCTTCAGGAACAGGGTCCGGAACAGGCATTATTTCACCAGTAGTTAAATAATACTTCAGGCTCTCTTTGGCCAACTGCACCTGTATGGGCTCTTCCTGGGATTCCCCCCCTTTTTCCCCCTTACCCTCGCCGATACTGATGCCAGCCACCAGGTAGCCAACACCAAAGGGCCCTTCATAAGAGTAAATATGTGACTCAGCTGCAAAATGACTGAAAGCTCCCAGCAGCATAACAATAGGGCGCAAACCGCATTCCCCAGCATCCTCAATCAGATCTTCCGGAAGCTGCAGCAAAAGACCCGCATCAAGCTTTTCTAACGCCTCCTGGATCTTCTGGTCAAACTCCTTCCCACTAGGGCTGTAACCTGCAGGTGCCCCTGGTTGTAAACGATGAGAGAGATCACCGCTTGCAATGAAGCAAACCCGCCTGGGATACTGATCCAGTAGTTTTCCCAGGGCCTGTCCAAATCGATAAAGCTTATCTAAGGGGTGGAGGCTGATACCAAAGGCCACCATCTCCGCCTTAACTCCGGCCTTTTGCAAATAATAAAGAGGCACAGTAATACCATGATCCAAACTACCAGGGTGATAGCTATACCAGTAATCAAGGCTGGCAGCTACAGTATCTATACCTAACTTGTTGGCCTCTGCAGTAGCCTGATATGCTAGCTCCAAATCATTTTTTAAATTAAAAGAGATATCAGGGGCACCGAAAGCAGCCAAGTTCCCTGTTAAATTCTCATCATCCAGGTAGGCCATCTGGCTGTGTGTAAAAACACCGTGAGGACTAATAAAAAACAACACCTCTGGGTCCATGTCCGCTATAAAAGATGCCCATTGCTTCATCGCAGTCACTGTCTTTTTCACTTTTACCAGCTCGTCCCTGCCGATCTCGGGAATAATAATAGCAGGGTGGGGAGACACACCACCACATACCAGCATGTATAACACCACCTTTTCATTCTGGTATTTTTGCTATCGATAGCCTCTTGGCAAGCCAGCTGACTGGAAATATTCAGCAGTCAGCCAATGTTATATTTCAGCAGATATGGAATGAATCCCTGCTATATTATTCCCTAACAGCATTAATTAATATCGATCTACTAATCTGCATATACCGGCTCTTTGGGAAGCGGGTCACCTGCGAAAAAGCGGACTATCCCGGCATAGATGCACCAGGCCAGTTTGTTCTGATAATTGGGATCACTGAGCAGTGTCTCTTCCCGTTTATTCGAAAGAAAGCCTGCCTCCACTATGACAGCGGTGTATTTATGGCTTCTTAAAACGAAAAAATCTTCAGGCTTGATCCACCTGTAGCTTTCCCCGAGATTATCGATCAATTCCTTTTGAATCAAACCAGCCAGACGTTTACTCTCTTTGGAACTGGGATGGTAAAAGACCTGGGCTCCCCAGCATTCAGTAAGGGGGATGCTGTTTACATGAATACTGATAAAAAGATCTGCCTGATATTTTTCCGCCAACTCCACCCTGGCCATCAAATCATCTTTGTGCCGCAAACCTTTTGGGGCTTTCCCCTCTTCACCTAAATCGTAATCCCCCTCTCTGGTCAAAACCACAACAGCACCGGCCTGTTTTAAAAAAGCGGCCAGTCTTTTTGCGATAGCCAAATTGATATCCTTTTCCTGAACCCCGCTGCTGCCTACACAGCCAGGATCGATACCCCCATGCCCCGGATCAATCACCACCACCTTGCTGGCAACAGACCAGGAGAGTACATCGATATACTTTCGTTCCCGGTAGGATACATAAAAGGGATAAAGGGCACAGCCCAGCAACAGGACAATGATCAATGAATAAATCACTTGTTTTTTTATTCTCAACACCCGGAAAAAAATAAAACTCCGCAAAACTGCCCCTCCTTGCTTACTCTTCTTCAAAAATGTTATGCAAAGAGATGGACAATTATCCAGAGTAATAAAACTTTGTAATTGTGAACAAACTCGAGTAAGTAGACAATGAACAATTTATAATGTAATGAATACGCTATATAGTCCTAAAAAGTATGCGCTAATATAATGATTATGATTTATGCATAATGTGCTTAAATATTATTTCTGCGGCTTCTTGGGCAGAAATATTGCTTACATCAATTTTATATGTATCCATTAGAAAGTAATTTTTTAATCTTGATATACTTTTATTAATAACATCTTCAGTCCTTATTCCCATTTTTATATCCTTTGTAATTCGTGAAATTAATGCTTGTTCTGAACATACTAGAGAAAACTTATATAATTTATAATCA
>JAAYWP010000094.1 GCA_012516535.1 Syntrophomonadaceae bacterium
CTTCCCTAAAAAATTGGCACTGCACCTGTCCCACCTGATTTTATCCCACCATGGCCAGAAGGAATGGGGTGCAGTGGAGGAACCCCATACCCTGGAAGCTGTAGCCCTGCATTATGCTGATCTGTTGTCAGCCCGCGTGAACCAAGTAAGCCAGCTGATCAAGTCACACAGTGGCAGTGAGCAGTGGACCAACTATGACCGCCATCTGGGACGGAGCATTTATGTCCCCGAGGTGATAAAAAGAGGGCTGAAAAGGGAAAAGTCTTCTTAGTTTTCAGCAATTTTCAATAGCATTCAACAGCTTTGAGCAGCTATCATCGTCTTCTACCGGTTTTCAGCAGTTTTATGTGGCATTCAGCAGCTTTCAGTAGTTTTCAAGAGCTTTCATCAGTTTTCAGCAGCTTTCAGCAAAGCCCGGTTGAAAAGCCTGATTAAACCAACTGCGGGGACTGTCCCCTTGTTCACGCGGAGAGCGCTCGGCAGCAGCCTCATCAATCCCGGCGTACATCCGCTCAATAAAGCAAAAACGCAAGCCTGGCTGAAATAGAGGTCGGAAGCCAGAAGTCAGAAGGCTGAAAAAAGGTTTGTTCGGTCAAGACATAGGCAACAAAATCCGATCGTCCGCTCAGGTAATCTGTTGTTGAATAAAGCAAAAACGCAAGCCTGGCACCGAGTGGCCTCGGTTTGGTATAATGTATTTAACACTAAATCTGATTTTAGGGGGATATTTTTGAAAAACCAGTGGGTAAATACTCTGCGATCCGGAGATAATGTTTCCAGTTATTTTGGTGTTTTTGATTTGAATATCGGCACAACCAAAACTGGGGCCAAATTTTTGAAGATCCGCCTGGGTGATAGAACTGGGACTGTTGAGGGACGGGTTTGGGATTCCGCTCTTGCAGAGGATCTCTACCAGACCCTTGCCCTTGGGGATATTGTCATTGTTCAGGGCACGGTAACCGAGTTCAATGGGCTCCAAGTTAACCTAGATACCTGCATCAAAGTGGAAAAGGAACATGTTGAATTAAATGATTTTAGGCCATGTACTGAAAAAGATATTGCTGTTATGCTTGATGATTTTACTGAGCTTTTAGCAAAGGTTACAACTCCCCCACTTAAAGGCCTTTTAGAAATCATTTTTGATACTGACTTTTTAACTAAGTTCAGCACGGCAACCGCTGCCAAAACCATCCACCATGCCTATGGAGGGGGATTGCTGGAGCATACATTAGAAGTAATGCATTACTGTTGTCAAGTCTGTGAAATCCAGGGTGAGGGGATAAACAGGGACCTGCTCCTCACCGGTGCAGCCCTGCATGATATCGGTAAACTGTGGGAATACAACCAGGAAGGGCTTTCTTTCAACAAAACGGAAGAAGGAAAGCTGTTAGGTGGGCACGTTATTCTGGGTTATGATTTCGTGCGGAAAAAAATCGGTTTGGTGAAGGGCTTCCCTAAAAAATTGGCACTGCACCTGTCCCACCTGATTTTATCCCACCATGGCCAGAAGGAATGGGGTGCAGTGGAGGAACCCCATACCCTGGAAGCTGTAGCCCTGCATTATGCTGATCTGTTGTCAGCCCGCGTGAA
>JAAYWP010000095.1 GCA_012516535.1 Syntrophomonadaceae bacterium
CCCCACCGGTAGCATTGGTGCCAGGCTTGCCTTTTTGCTTTATTTAGCAACCGATCTCTTTTCAGACATCTGGCCTTTGGCAGCTAACTAGCCATGTGGATTGTTCCGCGGCAGATCCAGCGACTATTCGTATCTTTTCTCTGACCTCAGACTTCCGGTTGCTGACATCTGGCTTCTGACTACAGAAGCCCACTCTTTTTCCGACTTCAGACATCCGGCTTCTGACATCCATTCACGCCAGGCTTGCCTTTCCCCTATTTTATTATAGTTAGGCTTCTATTTCTTCCAAGCTTGTTTTAGATCAGTAAGTCACCCATTCAGTTTTATTGTTTTCTGGCATCTGGCCCCCATTTTTATTGACCCGCTCTTTTAACGGTGGGATCAAGATATGGAACTGATAGTATGTGCGCAATCATGGTATAATTTACTGGAGGTCAAAAAGATATAAAAATCTATTGTTTTGAGTTTATCAAATTGAAACCCAATTGAAAGCTTAACAGGTTTTTAAACATTGGGGGAGAAGTCTGTAACCACCTGATTGCCCTATCTAAAGAGGTATTGCCATTTTTATGACAAAAGCAACTCGGGCTACGGTTGAGCTAAGTTTAAATGGGATAAAAATGAAAGGGGTAACAGTGTGCGACTGGATAAATATTTACAGGTGAGCCGTTTGATTAAAAGGCGCACCAATGCTAAAGAAGCCTGTCTGGCGGGACGGGTCCAGCTCAATGGTAAAATCGCCAAAGCAGGAAGTGAAGTAAAGGAGGGTGATGAAATCACACTGACCTGGGGAAAAAGGCTGACCAGGGTTAAGGTGGTGCAGGTCCCCCTGCGCAATGTTCCCTCAGCCCAGGCGAAAACCCTTTATCAGCTTTTGGAGGAAAGAATCATCGGGACTGAGGAGTAAAGTCTACGCATACAATAATTCCCCCCTGTTAATACTAGGAACACAACAGAAGTGCAGGGGGAAGATTTAACATGAAAAGGGAAATATTTTGCTTTTTGCTTATAGTGCTGCTGATAACTCTGTTTATTCCCGCTGGGTGCAGAGAACCCGAAAAAAAACCGATCGATGAGTATCGCTATCAAGAACCGGAAATAACCCTTTATGACAACGATACTGGAGAAAAAAAGAGGATTAAGATGGAAGAATATATTGCTGGGGTAGTGGCAGCAGAGATGGAACCCTCCTGGCCTGTAGAGGCTCTGGCCGCTCAATCCATCCTGGCACGCACCTTTACCCTACACAAGATTAAGTATGAAAAGGGTGTTCCACAGCGGGGAGCAGATGCTTCTACCAGTACAGAGGAGTTCCAGGCTTATGACCCCAGCCGGATTACCCCGCGTGTTCGAGAAGCGGTAAAAAAGACCAGGGGCGAAGTGATCAAGCATAATGGAAAATATATCAGGGCTTGGTTCCACTCCAATGCAGGGGGAAAAACAGCAACCGCAGAAGAAGGGTTGGCCTTTAAAAAAGAAGCGACACCCTATATTCAGAGTGTGACAGATCCTGGGCAGAAGGTGGCTGACCCCGATGATCGAGAGTGGAAGGCCGAATTTTCATTGGATGAGGTGCGCTCTGCAGTGATCAAACAGACCGGCAAAGACCCTGGCCAGATTAGCAGTGCCTCCATTGTCAAAAAGGGACCCTCAGGACGGGCAATGACCATACGCTTGGGTAATGTGGAGATCAGCGGCCCTGCACTGCGGTTGGGCTTAGGTCCTGAACAGATGCGCTCCACTCTCCTCGATCACCTAACTGTAGAGGGAGGCACATTGAAGATGGCTGGCCGCGGTTTTGGCCACGGTGTGGGAATGAGTCAATGGGGAGCTTATTATATGGCTAAAGAGGGCAAAAGCCATACAGATATCATCCACTATTATTTCAAGGATGTGGAAATAGAGAAAATATGGGAATAGATTTAACCACTAACCACCAACCACTCATAGAAGCCGGAAGCCAGAGGTCGGATATCGGAAAAAACTGAAACCAGAAGCTTGAGGTCAATAGTGACACAATTAACCAACCACCAACAACTAACAACTAACAACCAACCACTAACCACTAAACACCAACCACTAAATAAGCAGGTATTTGACCTGGTCATGTAGAAAAGAAAGTCGAATATTTGGTTAATAGGGAGAGGAGTTTTTTGAATCACGGGGATTGGGAAGAGACCAGGGAATGGAAAGTGATCAATGTCCTGCAGTCTGAGCCGGGAACCGGGAAAGTGAAAAAGGTGCCCCGCTCCTGGCGCCGTTCCGGCTGTGGTTGTATAGTTTTTATACTGCTTTTTCTGCTGGCTGCAGTAGTGATCACAGCAGGGCTATGGGGACTGCTCAAAAATGTTCTGACACCTGGAACGGACAGCAAGGAATCGGTAGCTGTGCTGGTGATGGGGATTGACCGGGAGAAGGCGAATGAGCCCGGCAGGTCCGATACGATGATGGTGGCTTTTCTTAATTCCAAGGACAAAAAAGTTAATTTGCTGTCCATACCCAGGGACACATATACTGAGGTGCCTGCCCGCGGTGGAAAAGATAAAATCAATTCCGCTTATGCTGCAGGGGGTCCGGAGGCAGCCTTGGAGGCGGTTAGCCTTTTATTGAACAGGGAGATCAAATACTATCTGGCAACTGACCTGCAGGGCTTTGTAAAGATTGTTGATACACTGGGTGGTGTAACTGTTGAGGTTGATGAAGCAGCCAGCAAAGGATTAGGCATCCCTCCGGGAACTCACCGTTTGCAGGGGGAAGAGGCCTTGCGCTTTGTACGCTACCGGGGGTATCCTATGGCTGATATTGAGCGGATCAACCACCAGCAGGTCTTTTTGCAGGCTTTAGTAGATGAAGCCCTGCAGTTGCGCCATATAGGCAAAACACCTGCATTGATCAGGGAAACCCAGGGTGCTGTTGATACCAATTTGAGCACTGTTCAACTGATGGATTTCGCCATTGCTTTCAAAGGGATGAGCAGTTCTCAGATGGAGTGCAAAACCCTCCCTGGCACCCCCAAGTATATAAATGGGATCAGCTATTGGATCCCTTATACTGATCAGATTGAACCACTGGTAGAGGAGCTTTCCCAGGTGAACAGCTCTGAAAGCTGAAGAAGGCCCGGGATACCGGTTTACATTGGCACAGCTGCAGGTATAAAATATTAATACAGGAAATAATATTCCTTTCTATGTTTTGATGCTTACTGTGTTATATCCTATCGGGAAGTCATAATAATTTAATAAACATTGGGAGGTCGGAGAGAATGAAGAAAAAACATATTAAAACCGTTGTAAAAGGGACGTTGAGAAAACCTCAGCTAAAGAAGGGTTGTGGGGAATGCGAGGTTTCCTGTCAGTCTGCCTGTAAAACATCCTGTACTGTGGGGAATCAAGCTTGCAGCCTCAACAAATAACTGATCTCAAATCGCGGGTTCATCTGCTTCAAGCCAGCGGCTTGAGCATTGTTTTTGATGTTAACAGCGGTTCTCTTTACACTGTTGATGAAATCGCCTGGCAGTTGCTGCTGCGCTACCTGGACTGTGGCGACTGGGAACAGGCAAAAGAAGCGATGGGCAGGGTTGATCAGGAGGAAGTTGAACAAGCCTATAATGAACTGCAGGAATTGATCAGTGAGGGGCTGCTTTTTTCCTCAGGTGAGGCATGGCCGGAGTTCGTTCCAGGTAAGGAACTGGGGATCAAAGCTCTGTGTTTGAACATAGCCCACAGCTGCAACCTGGCCTGCAGTTACTGTTTTGTGCCAGAAGATATTCGCTGTGAGCAGCAGATTATGCCCAGGGAAACCATAAAAAAGGCTCTGGATTTCTTGCTGGAGAATACACCTTATGAGTACCTCACAGTGGATTTTTTTGGGGGAGAACCCCTGCTCAACTTTGATGGTATCAAATTTGCGGTTGACTATGCTCTAAAGCAAGGCAAGGAGAAAAAGTGGAAGTTTACAGTAAGCACCAATACCCTTTTGCTGGGGGAAGAGCAGCTTTCCTTTTTTAAGGAACATAACTTCAGTTTTGTTTTGAGCTGTGATGGTAGGCCTAAAGTCCATGACCAGTACCGGCTGACGGCAGGTGGCCAGGGTAGTTCTGCAGTGGTTACCAGGCGGATCAAGGAGTTCCTGGAGAGAGGGGCAGCTGACGAGTATTTTGTCAGGGGGACATTTACCAGACATAACCTGGATTTCACCAATGATGTTCTCTACCTGGCATCCCTTGGGGCAAAGAGCATTTCAATGGAGCCGGTTGTAGCTCCGGAGCAGATGCCCTATGCTCTGAGAGAAGATGATATCCCGGAACTGCAGATGGAGTACTATAGATTAGCCCGGGCTTTGTGTGAACTGGAGCGGAAAGGGTGTGGTGTGGACTTTTACCATTATAAGCTTGATCTGACAGGCGGCCCTTGTGTTGCCAAGCGTTTGACCGGATGTGGCGCAGGCTACCACTATCTGGCTGTTACTCCAGGGGGAGAGCTCTACCCCTGTCATCAATTGGTAGGCAACCGGGAGTACCTGTTGGGTGATGTTGAGCAGGGCATTACCGCAGCTGAGCTGCAGGAAAAGTTTCGGGAGGCACATATTTTCCGCAAAGAGGAGTGCTCCTCCTGCTGGGCGCGTTTTTTATGCGGCGGTGGCTGCCATGCCCAGGCTATAACACAGGGGGGAAGCCTTGAGCGCCCTTCACCATTGGCCTGTGCTGTGATGCAGGCACGGCTTAACGGAGCCCTTTATTATATGGCGCTCAAGGAGAACACTATTTAAAACTATATTTAATACTGTTATGTAGAAAAAAATAAAAGCAGTCCGGTGGGGCTGCTTTTTTCGATCCAAATATAACATTTTGATGCAGGAATTCTATAATAGTTGTAGAATGATTTAAATATTTATTACAAAAGAGCACACCTAGAAGCAATTATATTAAAGAGAGTTGCTCAGGTGTAATACAACTCATAGCAAGGGGAGAAACCGTGGATACTCAAGAAAAAGAAGAAAAAGTATCATTTTTGTCGCGCCAACTTACTGGTTTCCGAGGGTTTGCCTCTGAATCGTTCCACAAGCTAGGGCCATGGTGGATTGAACGATACAACTGGATAAAGAGCGATCTGGGAAAGGGCAGAGATGCCTTTTATCGTCTGTTGGATAATCTGCGAACCGGGCAATGGAAGCCGGGACCAAATTTTTGGAAGAGCCCATATCTGATCACTGCAGTTATTACCGGAATGATAGTAGTGGGCAGTAATCTATATCTGCAAAAAAATCAGCTGGCTTGTGCTGCATACTACAACGGGCAAAGGATTGCTGTTCTAGCCTCCCAGCAGGAGGCAGAAAAGGTTCTTTCTGGTTTTGAGCAGCGATTAGAGGAGGCCATTGGCCAGGATGTTTTTTTGCATCAGTCTGTTCAATATAAGACCTGTATGGTGCCCAAGAGTGAGGTAAAGTCTGCAGACTATTATGAAACCATCCTTAAAAAACTTCCCTGGACTGCCGCCGGTGTGGAACTGTGTGTAGATGATCAGCCTATAATGGTATTGGCCTCTCAGGAAGTGGTGGATGAACTCCTCGAACGCTATCAAAATGCTATTATTCCGGATGAAAGCAAAGAGACTATCGAGTCTGTCCGCTTTGAGGGGAATATCAGTTTCCGGAATAAGCAGGTAGCGGCTGAGGAGATAGTGCCCCTAGAGGAAGCCCTGCAGATACTGATGGGAGGGGGCCTGAAGGAGAAGACCTATATTGTGCAGGAAGGGGATACCCTCTGGGATATTGCGGCAAAGCACAATATGCAGGTTGATGAACTGCTGCAGGCCAATGCACAGCTCACAGCAGAGAATTTGAAACCTGGTCAGGAGTTAAAGCTTACCACTGTTGAACCATTGCTCAAAATGGTGATCACCAGCAATCTGGTTACCAAAGAGCTTCTTCCCTATGAAACCAAAACAAAATATGATTCCAATCTTGACAGCGGTAAAACCAAAGTTGTTCAAGCCGGGAAAAACGGGGAGGCTAGGGTGGTTTACCGTATTGTGCGGGAGAACAACAGGGTAGTGGAAAAACAGGAGATCGAGCGCACTGTTGTAAAAGAACCTGAGGCAAAGGTTGTGGCAAAAGGTACCCGTACTATGCTGGCCAGCAGAGGCTCAGGAGGCGGCTCACTGCGCTGGCCTGTAGGTGGGGTGCTCACCTCCCGCTTTGGGTACCGGGGAAGTGAGTTTCATACAGGGCTTGATATCGGGGCAAATCATGGCACTGCAGTAGGAGCAGCTGCAGGTGGGCGTGTTATATCAGCCGGCTGGCAGGGGAGTTACGGCTATATGGTGACCATCGACCATGGTGGGGGGTTGGTTACACGCTATGCCCATCTTTCTCAGATTAATGTGAGCAGCGGCCAGAGTGTGAGCAGTGGACAGATAATCGGTCGTGTTGGCTCAACCGGTAGGTCTACAGGGCCTCATCTACACTTTGAGGTTTTGGTCAATGGTTCCCATAGAAATCCATTAAACTACTTGCGGTAACATTTTGCAGGACCAGTGCAGCAGCTTGCCGCTCATGCCCGGGTTTTTTATGTTATAATGCCTTAGATGGAGATGCCTGTTTGCACATTAACCTGGGAGGCGATTATAGTGTCTGCATTGCGCAAACAGCGTCCTATTGTAAAAATAGGGCTTTGGGTCCTGGTAGTGATGATCGCAGTAGGACTTTTGGGCACAACTGTTGCCTGGTATTTGGAAGATGCACATAAAATAAAACCATCTGATAGTTCTGCAACAGAAACAGAGGAAGAGGATCTCCTTTCCCTTGAGCTGAAAGAGCAGGAGGAGTTAAGGAAGCAGTATGAGGGGCTGCGAGCTAGTAACCCCGATGATGCTGCTGTTCTGACCGGTTCTGCCAGGGTGGAACTGACTCTGGGTGCCCTTTATCTGCATAATGACGATAAAGAAAAGGGAATGGAGGCATTCCAGCGGGCAGTGGGGTTTTACCAGCAGGTTCTGGAACAGGAGGAGGACCCGGATCTGCGCCTGGAGTTGTCCAGCGCTTATCAGTATATGGAGGATTATGAAAAGGCACAAGCAGAACTGGAGAAGGTTTTGGAACAGAACCCCGGGAATATAAAAGCTTTGACCCAGCTGGGTATGCTCTTGGAGGCCAAGGAGGACTGGAAAGGCGCATTGGAGATTTGGGAACAGGTGGCATCATTAGATGATGTTGAAGAGCTGACAAGGGAGTTTGCCAGGTCTCGCATTGAAGAGATAGAAAAGAAGAACTAAAGAGTGAAGAGATTTAGCCAGCTATAAATTGGCTGGCTTTTTTTGTCTCTCAAAATGCCTTCTCCTTCATGTATAATTGATGAAGGAGGAGGACTGGGGATGGAGCGTTTAGCTGGGATCCTGATCATTTTTTGTTTATTACTGCTGGCCACACTTCCCAGCTTTGTATATCATCTGGGCTCCGGCTTGGTGCATACTGTTCATCAGCTATTATTCGCCTGGGAAACCAGGGGCTGGGATACAGTAGAGAGCGACCATTTTTTGGTTAAATACCAAGAGGGTGCTGAGGAGATCGCGGTATTGACATTAAAAGAAGCGGAACGGGTTTACTATCCTTTAGGCCAGTACTTCGGTTGTTTTCCCGATAAAAAAGTGCCGATAGCCATCTATCAAGACAGGGCTTCTTTGAACAGGGTTTTCGGCTGGAGAAGTGATGAAGGGGCTATGGGTGTGTACTGGGCTGGAGTTATAAGGCTTCTTTCTCCAGATGAATGGCTTGGTGAAATACCATCAAATGAGCGGGATGCTCTTTTCTGTCAGCAGGGGCCCATCGCCCATGAATATATCCACTTCTTGGTGGATTATCAGACCAGAGGTAACTACCCCCGCTGGCTGACCGAGGGCTTAGCTCAGTTTGGAGAGAGGCAGCTGCTGCTGGGTGTTCAAACAATGGGTGTCCAAGCAGAGGAGGGTATTGATCTTCCCCTGCAGTTCTCCCTTGACGAACTGAACAAGAACTTTGACGATTCCCAGTGGCAGGACTACTGTTATGCGGTATCAGAGGACTTGGTAATGTTTCTGATCAATAACTATGGCGAAAGCAAGCTCCCTCTGCTGCTCAATGAGCTGGGCCGGGGTTCTGCTCTTGATACATCATTCAAAAGGGTCTATGGGTTGGATACCCATGGTTTTATTGAGCAATATGAGAGCAGATTTAACCAAAATGTATAAAACATGAAATTTATGCATTAAAATAGTTTAAAAGGAAAGAGAGGAATATTTATCTCTTAATAGAATAAAGTACGAGAAAAGGTGTCATTTTGCGAGAGTATTGCTAGAATCTTTTATCACACAAGATTTCACTATTATATTGGGGGAAAGATCATGAAATTAGTTGTTCAGGGTGGCACACCGCTTAAGGGTAGGGTTCGAATCAGTGGAGCAAAAAACTCTTCACTGGTACTGATCGCTGCCAGTGCTATCAGCAGTGGAGAGGTTATTCTTGATAATGTACCAAGGATTGCTGATGTAAAAACACAGCTGGAGATTGTGCGTGTACTTGGTGGTCAGGTTGTTTGGGAAGGGAGAAATACCCTGCGTTTAAAGTGGCCTGAGCGGCTGAACCGGGAAATTCCATACAGCCTGGCTAAAAAAATCCGGGCATCCAATCTCTTTTTGGGTGCTCTGGCAGCAAAAAGAGGACAGGTCAAAATACCTCTTCCCGGTGGCTGCAATATCGGGTCCAGACCAATGGATCTGCATCTTAAAGGCCTCAGCATGCTGGGCTTTGATGTTAGCTTGGAACATGGTTTTATTGAAGCCGTTCCTAAAAAGGTGGAGGGTTGCACAATCTACCTGGACTTTCCCAGTGTGGGGGCAACTGAAAATATTATGATGGCAGCAGCTGGTGCATCAGGCACTACGGTCATCGAAAATGCTGCTAAAGAACCGGAAATAGTTGACCTGGCTAATTTTTTAAATGCTATGGGGGCGAAGGTGCGCGGGGCCGGTACAGATTTGATCAGGATTGATGGAACCCAAGAGTTCCATGGAACCAGATTCAGCGTTATACCGGACCGCATTGAAGCAGGAACCTATATGATCGCAGCCGGTGTGAGTGGCGGAGAGGTGACAGTGGAAAATGTGATCGTTAAGCACCTACAGCCTGTAATAGCCAAACTACAGGATGTGGGTCTTGAAGTGGAGGTTAATGAGGACAAGGTAACAGTGAGGCGGGTGGGGGAACTGACCGCCACAGATATCAAAACCCTTCCTTACCCGGGTTTTCCTACAGACCTGCAGTCTCCTATGATGGTTCTCCTTGCTCTGGCCAAGGGCACAAGTGTGATCGTGGAAAATGTTTTTGAAAACCGCTTTCAGGTGGCAGATGAACTAAAGCGCATGGGTGCCAAAATACAGGTTAAGGGTCACACTGCTGTGATAGAAGGTGTTGAATATCTTTCCGGTGCCCAGGTGAAGGCATCTGATCTGAGGGCAGGTGCTTCTCTGCTGCTGGCAGGTTTTGCTGCACGGGGTGAAACAGAAATCTCAGTTGCTGAATTGATCACCAGGGGATATGAAGCAGTAGTGGGCAAATTCAGCGCTATGGGGGCAAAGATCAAGGCATTGGCTGATGAAGGTGATGGTCTGGGAATTTGTGCTGGCCTTTCAGGCCATGAAGAAGACCGAGACGATGATCAGACTGGGTGCGCCAGTTCCTGATTTTATAATAAGGGAAGGATGGACTAGGAGATGACCGGAGGAACCGTTATGTCTGTAATTATGGGACTGGCCAGAAGCCGCTTGTTTTGCCTGGCAGCAGTAACCGGCATACTGTTGTGGGGAGGGTTGCGATTTCTGCCGCTCCTTTCCAGTGACCGTTTTATTTTATCCAGTTTGCTCAGTGTGCTTTGTACCCAGGGAATGAAACCTTTTACTATCAAAGGGAATGGAATCTCCTGGCGCAAGTTGTTTCAGTGCGGGGGAATGCCCAGTTCACATTCAGCTGTTGCTGCTGCTCTCACCACTGCACTTGGTCTGGAGTATGGCTGGAATTCCTCTCTGTTTCAGATCAGCGCAGTACTGGGCGGTATAGTTATTTATGATTCCTTTACTCTGAGGAGAATGGTAGGGGAGCATTCCCGCATCCTAGGAGAAATGCTGCGGGAAAAATCCAAGCATTTACCCCTCCTAGGGGAAAAGATGGGACATACACCACTGGAGGCCACCTGTGGTGTCCTTTGTGGTGTTATTTGTGCACTGCTTGTTGTTTATATCTAGACCCGCTTGTGAGCACTGCTCAGGAATGGGAAATGATGTTTTACAGGGGGATTCTATGATAACCACCAGAGAAATAGCCTTTCACTTGCCGGGCTTAGACCTTTCCCTGGAGATAGTTGCCAATGTTGAGGACCTGGTTACGGACCCAGAGGATGATGACCAGATCCCTTATTGGGCAGAACTCTGGCCTGCTGCCCGGGGGTTGGCCCAGTATATTTGGGAGAGGATCGATTTTCAGGGCGCCACCGTCTTGGAACTGGGAGCAGGCCTGGGGCTACCGGGTCTAGTCGCAGCCTTAAAGGGCGGTTTGGTCACTTTCTCTGATTATATAGAGGAATCGCTGGATATTATCGCCAGGAATGCGCGGCGCAATGGGATTCAGGCTGCTTCTTATCTGCTGGCTGACTGGCGTGATTTCCAATGTGATAAAAAATTTGATTGGATTATCGGCTCTGATGTGCTGTACAATCCTACATTAAACCCTTATGTTGCCGGTATTCTGGAGCGCAATCTGTCAGTAAGGGGACAGCTGCTTTTTTCCCATCCCTCCCGTCCAGTGACTATGCAGTTTATTGATGATATAAAGCGGTCTTTAGGCTTGCAAGAGGAAAAAGCCGTTCAGGTGGTTACTGTGCAGGAACCTGGTGTGCCTCAATTCAATCAGGGGATAGATATTCACCATTTAACAAAAATATGAGCTGGTGTTGTCGATGCACTTTTTCATCATTTCTGTGGGGCAGATGAAAGAACCCTTTTATCTTGCTGCCCAGGAGGAGTACTGCAAAAGGTTGAGCAGATATGCTCAGGTCACTATCCATGAGGTTGCTGATGACCCTATTCCTCGTGGGGAGAAGGACCGCCTTTATGTTAAAGAACGCCAGGGTGAAAGGCTGTTGAAAAAGGCACCCGGGTGTTTTTCTGTTGCTGTGGACCCCCGTGGTAAGGCCCTTTCTTCTGAGGAATTGGCTTCCTGGATGGGTGAGCAGTTTAATTCCGGAAGAGGGGATATCGCTTTTTTTCTGGGGGGCACCCTGGGTCTGCCTGATTTTGTTCTGCGTCAAGCTGATTATATCCTTTCCTTATCCCGCCTCACTTTCCCCCATCAGCTAGCCCGGGTGATTGTGCTGGAGCAGTTGTACCGGGCATTGCGCATCCTCAACAATGAACCCTACCATTATTAGAGGTCGGAGGCCGGAGGTCGGAAGTCAGAGAATATGTCAGAGGTAGGAGGTCAAAGTCAGGACTGTCTTACCGGCTGGTTAGGGGTCCATTGTGCAAGCAGCAAAAAAAAGACCGATCACTGGAACAGTCCCCTAAGCATGACCATTGCTCCTTTTGATTACAAAATTTATATAATATGTCTTACCTGGAAGGAGTTTTTGTTCTTTTGTCAAATATACCAATTTTAGATGAATCTGGAAATGATTGGCTGATTTGGCGCAGAGCTGCACAGGGATCAAAGGTCTGATAGGCGCCGCAAAAATTCCAGGAATGTTTATATTTCCCTTTTGGC
>JAAYWP010000018.1 GCA_012516535.1 Syntrophomonadaceae bacterium
AGTACAATGTTGTTCACAAGAGATCCTCTCCTTTTGGTTGGTTTGTTTTGGTGCATTCAATTTTACCAAAAGTGATGATCTCTTGTCTTTTTCTTCTTGTTTTCTCCTATAAAAACTTTACACTATGTGAGCCTAAACGGTGCCAGGCTTGCTTTTTTGCTTTATTGACCGATCACCGGGCGATCACCGCGATCACCGGACAGGTTGGGTGATCTGGCCGATCACCGGGAGTTTTCACGTTATCTGCGTCCCCTTATCACATGCGGTGACACAACACCCCGTCCCCTTGTGATAAAAACAAAAAACCTCTGAAAGCCTGTTGCCCCAGGGGTCCCGGAATTTTCCGTTTTCAGTTCAGTGAAGAACTTCCGAGTGAGTCAAAGTCACCGTCCCCCTGACTCACCGTCCCCCTGACTCACTGGTATTTATCCCTGCTAGCGCAGCGACCTGCGGAGGTTGTTACTTGCCCTTGACGAAGGAGCAGCTAACGACAGCCAAAGCGAAACAGAGATGTTGAGCTAGGCGACTATGCGCCATGGATGGCGTCATAGGAGCCGATTGGCTGTCGTCTGCGACGAGTTTTAGGGCAAGTTCAACCGAAGCTTATGTCGCAAGCAGCAGGGATAAACCGACTGATCTGACCGATCACCGGGGCTGTCCCGCCGCGCGACTGTGACATGTTTGCATGTGACGCGACCCCCGTCCCCTTGTCACACCGGGCACATATTAAAACCGCACACTACAAAGTGTGCGGTACTGTTCCATTAAATGCTCCTTAGCTGTCCAGATAATGGATGGGGTTTACTGTTTTGTCGTTGATCCTAACTTCAAAATGGAGGTGAGGGCCTGTGGATCTGCCTGTAGAGCCAACCCTGGCGATGGGCTGTCTCTTTTCTACTGTATCACCTTTGGCAACCAGAAACTCTGAAATATGTCCGTACAGGGTTTTATAACCCCCACCATGGTCGATAATAACTGTATTCCCGTAAAAGGGCAGATAACCAACAGTGATCACCACACCCTTTTCTCCGGCTCTGATCAATTCTCCCATTTCACCGGCGATATCCAAACCATGGTGAAATTCCCCATTGCGGGGACCGTATTGAGAAGTAATCCTACCCTTGAGGGGCCAGGCAAAAACCATCTTTTGTGCCTGTCCTGTAACTGGCTGTACCCCTTTACTGTTTCCGGCGATGATCAACTCCTGCCCAGCCTTCAGAGAAGCGGGGTCTGTTATCTGATTCAGAACCATCAGCTGACCCACACTGGTCCCATAGCGGCGCGACAAGCTCCACAAGGTTTCTCCTCTGGACACCCGGTGTGTCCTCATTTCCGGCAGCCGCAGAATCTGCCCAACCCTGATCAGATCCTCATCTTGGATCCCATTTAATGTTTTAAGCTCACTTAAACTGACCCCAAAAAGGCGGCTGATACTCCACAGGGTATCACCAGGCTTAACAGTATAAACAGGAGAAACAGCTCTCCCAGACACCTTTGCCACCGATTCTTTATTCCAGTAAGCTGTAAAACTATCCTCCGCAAAATAAGCAGCAGCCTGTTGCAAGGGGATCAGCAGCCCCGTCAGTACTGCCAAGCAGCAGATAATGGCCTTTTTCCTTTGCATAGCTGTCACCTCGCTAAAGCCATAATCTACTGCTATTTTTACCCACATCCTGGAATTTATTCATTCTAGGGCATAATCTGTCTCCATTCCGGAAACAACTAATAATCATAAGGCTGGCTTAATTGTAAGCGGGCTTACTCTTGGAAGAGTTGGGGCAGTGCCCGTAGCAGGTCACTGTTTGCTTTGGTCTTTTTCATGGCATCTATCAGCATTTCTATACTCTCAGCTGTACCATAATTGGCAAAGGTCCTTCTGAAGTTCCAGACCAAATCCAATTCCTCTTTGCTGAGCAGCAGTTCCTCCCGCCTTGTGCCTGACCGTTTTACATCAAGAGCAGGGAAAATCCGTTTTTCCGCCAGTTTTCGATCCAATACCAGCTCCATATTCCCTGTACCCTTGAACTCCTCAAAGATCACATCATCCATCCTGCTGCCGGTTTCCACTAAAGCTGTGGCTAGGATAGTGAGGCTGCCTCCCTCCTCAATGTTGCGGGCTGCTCCAAAAAATCTCTTTGGTTTATGCAAAGCTGTGGGGTCCACTCCCCCGGAAAGTGTGCGGCCTGAGGGAGGGACAACCAAATTGTAAGCCCTAGCCAGGCGGGTGATGCTGTCCAAAAGAATTACCACATCACGCTGGTGCTCAACCAGCCTTTTCGCCCTCTCTAAAACCATTTCCGATACCTTGACATGGTTCTCCGGAGGCTCATCAAAGGTGGAACTGATCACTTCACCATCCACAGAACGCTGCATATCTGTAACCTCTTCCGGGCGTTCGTCAATGAGCAGTACCATCAAGTAAACATCAGGGTAATTTTTTGTGATGGCATTAGCGATTTTCTTGAGCAGGAATGTTTTACCTGCCTTAGGGGGAGCAACGATCAGGCCCCTCTGCCCTTTTCCCAAAGGTGCCACCAGATCAATGATCCGGCAGGAAATATCGGTCACCTCTTCACTTTCCATGGTCAGGCGGCTATTGGGGAAAATAGGGGTCAGTGCGTCAAAGTGCAGCCTCTGTGAGGCTTCTTCAGGGTCATAACCATTGACCGATTCCACCCGCAACAGCGCAAAAAAACGCTCAGTTTCTTTGGGAGCACGCACCTGTCCCGCTACCCTGTCCCCGGTGCGCAGGTCAAACCGCCTGATCTGGGAAGGCGAAACATAGATATCATCATGACTGGGCAGATAGGCGAAAGGGCGCAGAAAACCGTAGCCATCAGGAAGGATTTCCAAAATACCCTGGGCAAAGAGCAGCCCATCCTTTTCCGTTTGAGCCTTCATGATCTCAAAGATCAGTTCCTTTTTGCGCAATCGGGAATATCCGGTTAACTCCAATTCCTTGGCAATTTTATAGAGTTCAACCATGGTCTTTTGCTCTAACTCTGTAATATTCAAGTTCAGATCACCATTCCTGTTTAATGTATTTTAATATAAAAAATCGCATTAGTTCCTGGGCATACTTAATAATGTCAGAGAAATTGATTCCTCCAGGTAGGATCTTTAAATAACGGCAGTTATATCATTAATTTGATTTCCCTCAAATCTGCGGGTTACCAAAGGAAGGTTATAATAAATAAGAACTTCAGCTGTTAAGGCTTTAAGAATATATAAGGGGAAAAAGCCGACTTCGCTAATTTTTGTATATTTTACCAGCACTAATTATTAAAGTCAAGCAGCATATCAACTTTTAATAACTTTCTCCCAATCAGCAAGAAAACGGTCTATCCCGCGGTCTGTAAGGGGATGCCGAAACATGGTTTTCAACACCTTGAAGGGCACAGTGGCGATATCTGCCCCCAGCCGCGCTGCTTCCAACACATGGCGCGGATGACGGATGCTGGCAGCAATCACCTTGGTTTCCAGCTGATAATTCCGGAAAATATCCATAATATCAGCCAAAACATCCGACCCATCCTGGCCGGTATCATCGATCCGGCCGATAAAGGGGCTGACATAAGTAGCGCCCGCCCGTGCGGCCAACAAGGCCTGCAAAGGGCTAAAAACCAGTGTTACATTGGTACGGATCCCTTCTCTGGACAGCACCTTCACCGCAGCCAATCCATCCTCTGTTACCGGGATCTTGATAACAACATGGGGATTTAGGGCTGCCAGTTCCCGCGCCTCTTTGAGAATTCCCTCTACATCAAGGCTCACTGCCTCAGCACTAACAGGCCCCTGAACCAGACCACAGATCTCTTTGATTATTTCGCGAAAGTCACGCCCGCTCTCTTTGGCGATCAGAGTGGGGTTGGTGGTAACACCGCTTATCACACCCCAAGTGACAGCCTCTCTAATTTCATCCACATTGGCAGTATCCAAATAAATCTCCATCTCAATCCTACCCCCTGGTTCAAGACTTCCCATACTGTTCTACAAAACCAAACAGCCGGACTTTTTCCCTGATCACCTCCGCAGCTTTTGAACGTGCCGGCCCCAATACCTTGCGGGGATCGATTTCATCAGGTTTTGCTGCCAGCACTCTTCTCATCTCTTTAACAAATCCCTCTCTGATATCTGTATCAATATTCACCTTGCGCACACCCAGGGAAATGGCTTTTCTGATGTCCTCAGCAGGCACACCTGAGGACCCATGCAGCACAAGAGGAATCCCAACCAGTTCCCTGATCTGTTTCAATCTGTCAAAATCCAATTTTGGCTTCCCGCGGTAGCGGCCGTGAGCAGTACCGATGGAGGGAGCCAGGGCATCGATCCCTGTTTCCCTGACAAAAACAGCAGCCTCCTGGGGGTCAGTAAAAAAGGCCTCTCTTTCATCTACACTGATCTCATCTTCAGTGCCTACCAAGCGTCCCAGTTCCCCCTCAACTGAAACCCCTACCGCATGTGCCACTTCTACCACCTTCCTGGTCAGTTTTATGTTTTCTTCCAGGGGAAGGTGAGAACCATCGAACATAACAGAAGTAAAACCGGCCCTGATGCACTCAATCACCTGCTTGAAATCGGTCCCGTGGTCCAAATGGAGCGCCACCGGCACACTGGCAGATAAAGCAGCCACCCGTACCATGGCTGTGATATACTCAAGACCTGCGTACTTGATCGCCCCTTGGCTGGCTTGGATGATCACAGGGGACTGTTCAGCCTCAGCGGCGGAGATAATAGCCTGCAAGATCTCCATATTGTTGCAGTTAAAAGCACCTACTGCACAGCCCAAAGCATCTGCTCTTTTTAAAAGCTCAGCAGAACTCACCAGGCCCAAGGGTGATACCCCCTTTATTCCTTGGACTTTCTCCTTTTTCTTGCCTTACCGCGGCAGAGCCACTGCAGAGTACCTGTCTTTAACACGATCTCCCAAATGTTTTTCATGGCCTTCAGGTCATCTTTGGTTTCTGCTCCTATGATTCCCAAAGCCCCACAGCTAGGACAGCGAAGTTCCACCCGGTCCGCAAAAACCTCTACTTCCACATCCATATTTCCGCACTGACAGGACAGTTTCCCTTCCGCTGCTAGTTTATGCAGATCATCTAAAATTTCATACATAACCTCAGGATTAGCAAAGTAATCGGAAAAACCCAGATCTTCCGCCATCTCCCGCAGGGACTTTTCCTGCTGGGCAATGCTCTGCCTCACCTTCTGCAGCGGGCCGATAAACCCTATCTCCAGACCGGTATCCTCACAATAGAGAGGTAACACCTCAGCTGACCAGAGGTCCTTGAAAAGATAATGATAAAGGTGTTTTGTTTCACACATCAGACAGTCTAACTGCAGATAGTAGAGTTTGCGATCCTTGGTAGCTATAGAAAGGAGTTGTGTTCCGCAATCACAGCTGAAACGCACGGGCTGATTGTCTTTAAAAGAAAAAAAAGATAATGTGTGATATTTTATTTTACCGCATTCAGGGCAGCGTAAAGCGACCACATTGATGGTTTGTATGATCATTACTGATACCTCCTCCGCCACTGCCGCAGCTATATGCAATCTCTATCTAATTCTCCATTGATCTGTTAAATCCTTTTATTATTTCTGATAATGAATACACTAATTGTTTTTTTATTACACGGGTTGAGTATCACTGCTGCCGGCCTTCTCCTGCTGACAATAGCTTTTGGGAATTGACTCTCTGATCACAGTGCGCCTTGCCATTAATCGCACCGGTGTCCCCACCTCTATACCCGGTATCTTTCCCACATCGATACATGTTAATTCCATGCCAACCCTCCCTAAAACAGGAGCAGGGGTGCCGTTGATCTCTACATAGTACTTTCCCACCGGAAAGCCCAGGTAACCCAAAACAATTTTAGCAACAACTTTGGTTAAGTCAATCAGGCCTGCAGGACGAGGGGTAACATCAACTCCAAAGCCATCCCTGTAACCAACAGGGATGACTGCCATTGTGGTATCCCTGGAGACCCGGTGGGTTCTCCCATAACCTACCATCATCCCCTTTTCCAGTTTCTGAAGATGGATCACCCTGCTCCAGAAGGACCAAGTGCTTTCTAGCCCCAGGTCATCTTTGACACCAGGGGGGTTTTCTCCATATAAAAGGGTTCCGATGCGCACCAGATCAAGGCGCATTTCAGGATAGAGAAGGGCAGCAGCACTATTGCAAACATGACAGAGGGGGAATTGTATACCCCGTTTTTTCAGGCCCTCCACAACAGACTGAAAAAGCCGGAACTGCTGCCTGGTAAACTGGGGATCCCCTGCGGCAGAGGCGAAATGGGTATAGATCCCCTCCCATTCCAGGCCCGGAAGAGAAAAAAGCCTGTCAGCATGCTCTTTAATGCTACTAGGCAGAAAACCGGTTCTTCCCAAACCGGTTTCCACCTTTAGGTGAACAGGCACCTTGACCCCATAGATCCGGGCCTTATCGCTGAGCCGTTCTGCCTGCTGCAAACTGCTGATCGAGGATATCAGCTGATAATTGACTACAAGCTCCTCTTCACCTGGAAGCAGAGGGCGAAATATAAAAATCGGGGCATCAATACCCTTATTCCTTAAAATTACTCCCTCATCAGGGTTGGTAACCCCCAGCAGATCAGCACCCTGGCTGATGACAGTGTGAGCCACAGGAACCATGCCAAGGCCATAGGCATCACCCTTCACAACTGCCAGGAGCTTTACCCCATCACCGATCATTTCCTTCACTCGTCTGGTATTACGGCCAACTGCATCTAGATTAACTTCTATCCATCTTGGTCTGACTTTTTCTTCAATTTCCATTTCAGTTGATCTGCTCCCCTTTGTTTCAGTTTTCATCCTGCCCTATCTGTTTATGTTTTACATAATTCAAATATTTTTCATAGGCTGCCATCCCCCACTGCCAGAGGAAATACCGCACAGTAGAGAAAGGCAGGTCATAATCCCCAATGAATTCGGTAAACTCTGCTCCAAACCTTTTTTTAAAACGGTAAAGACCAACTAAAGGATTGTCCGGGTCCTCATTGGGGGGAACCCCCCGCATATCATAAAGGGTGCAGTTCAGGGATTTGGCCCAGCGGATCATCTCCCACTGCAGAAGATAGTTGGGCATCACATTGCGGTGCTGATTGCTGGATGCCCCGTATAAGTACCAGACCCGGTCTCCGCAGTGAAAAGCGATAGTACCGGCAATTACCTTGCCCTGGTACTCAGCTAAAAACAGGCGGGCGGTATCTGTAGCAATGAACAGATCCCACATCTTCTCAAAATAGCTGTAATCCCTAATCAGGAACCGGTCGCGTTCCGCTGTTACCTTTAAAATATCATAAAACACCTGCAGGTCATTTTTGTCTTTTCCTGTGCGAACCTTGACCCCCTTACGGATAGCTAAACGCAGGTTGTACCTGGTCTTGCTGGCCATCCCGGCCAACAGTTCATCCTCTGTTCTAGTAATATCAAGACGAAACACATAACGGGGCTGTATCCCTCCGAAACCGCCAACCGAAACTGCAGGCCTGAAACCCAAGTCTTCAAGGCGAGCTTTTGCCTCCCTTTCCTGCACAGTTATATCGGGGTCGATCTTAATCAGTATAGCCCCTTGTTTTCTGCCCAGTTTTTTAACCTCCTGCCAGAAGAACTCCTCATCTTTACTGTCACAGCCCTTTCCTATCACAGGGCCCCTAGGCGCATAAAAGATCGAGCCTCCGATCAGTGGAAGCTTTCTCTCCAGAAGGGAAATAGCAGCTATTGGGGTATCATCTTTAGTTAACATAAGGCGCAGGGGCTGCCAGCCAGTGCCTCTTTTCAGCTCACCCCACTCATAGGTCTGCAGGAAGTGCGGGCGCAGTGAACTATGAACAAATCGATTGTACATTTCCCTCTTATCTTCATCTACCAAATGGACTTTATACAAAATGCTACCCCCAGTCGCTCCCATTATTGCTGATTATTGGTATGTTCAATGCTATATTATACCCTTCTCTGACTCTAATAATAATACAAGAATCAAATTAAAAAACTTACATATCAGCTCATTTTGAGCACTGCCCCTATAAAATCACGGAAAAGTGGATGTGGTCTGTTGGGGCGTGATTTGTATTCGGGATGAAATTGGCAAGCAACAAACCAGGGATGGTCCCTTAGCTCCACAACCTCCACCAGATCTCCACCAAGAGAGATACCGGTGATCTCCATCCCCTTTGCTGTAAACTGATCCCGGTAACTGTTGTTAAACACATAGCGGTGCCGGTGCCGTTCCTCTATTAGATCCACCCCGTAAGCAGCATAAGCCCTGCTTCCTGCTTCCAATTTGCACTGGAATTTGCCTAGCCTCATGCTCCCGCCTGTGTTCTCCTTGCCTTCCTGTCCTGGCAAAAGATCGATCACAGGGTGGGGTGTTTCGGAATCAAACTCCTTGCTGTTGGCCTCCTCTAGGCCGCAGACAGATCGCGCAAACTCAATTACTGCACACTGCATACCCAAACAAATACCCAAAAAGGGGATCCGCTTTTCCCTGGCGTAACCAGCAGCCTTGATCTTGCCTAATACCCCGCGGCTCCCAAAACCGCCGGGGATCAGAATCCCATCTACTCCGGAGAGGATCTCCCCAACATCTCCCTCTTCCAGCTCCTCGGAATCGATGCGGATGGTCTCCACTTTGGCTTCATGAGCCAGGCCAGCATGTATCAAAGCCTGTCCAATGCTCAAATATGCGTCTTTCATCTCCACATATTTCCCCACAACCGCTACCCGGGCCTTTCTTTTTGTACGGAAATAGATCTCCACAAAGCCCTTCCACTCACTCAAGTCCGGGTCTCGCTTGGGAAGGCCCAGGTGTTCACAAACGATCTCTGCCAGCTGCTGTTTCTCCAGCAGCAAGGGAAGTTGGTAGATAAACTCAACATCCGGATTCTCAATCACCGCATTTTTATCAATATCGCAGAAAAGAGCGATCTTGTCTTTTAATTCCTTAGACAAGGCCTCTTCACAGCGGCAGACAATAATATCAGGCTGGATACCGATGGAGCGCAGTTCCTTGACACTGTGCTGTGTCGGCTTTGTTTTCATCTCCTGGGCTGCTTTCAGATAGGGAACCAGTGTCACATGGATATAGAGCACATGCTCCCGCCCGATATCTGTTTTAAACTGACGAATCGCCTCTAGGAAGGGAAGGGATTCAATATCCCCTACAGTGCCGCCGATCTCAGTGATCACCACATCGGAGTGCTCTTTTTCAGCTATGCTTTTACAATAATCTTTGATCTTATTTGTGATATGGGGGATCACCTGGACAGTGCCCCCATTATAACGACCACTCCGCTCCTCACGGATCACTTCATCGTAAATACGGCCTGCAGTGATATTGCTTCTCCAGGACAAACTCTGATCCAGAAAGCGCTCATAGTGTCCCAAATCCAGGTCGGTTTCTGCTCCATCATCTGTTACAAAAACCTCCCCATGCTGGTAGGGGCTCATGGTTCCCGGATCAATATTGATATAGGGGTCGAACTTCTGAATGCTCACCGAAAACCCTCTGCTTTTCAACAAACGGCCAAGGGAGGCAGCAGTAATTCCCTTACCCAGGGAGGATACAACTCCACCTGTAATAAAGATAAACTTCGTCAAGCCCTTTCCCCTCTTCTCCTAATGTTATTCATTTCAATGATTCGTGACCGCAAGCCCATCATTTTATACGGCTGATAATCCATAAGGATCGCGGTGCCACACAAAGCAAATTCTACTCTTGGAAACTATAGCTTGTCAAGGTAGAAAAGCACCTATTCCAGATAGTCAAGCACAACTACTTCCTGTTCTGAGGGAAGGTCATCTTTTGTGCCCTGCCAGTGTTTTTCCCTGCGCACCCTCTCAAAATAGCTGGTGAAGTCCTCCAGTGATCCCAGTTCAAAAGAAAGATGAGGGGTCTTATAGTGCATAGGGATCACTACTCTGGGTTTGAGTTGGTTTACTACCTCCCGGGCTCTATTTGCATCGATAGTATAAACCCCTCCCACAGGCACCATCAGTATATCCAGCTCACCGATAGCCTCAACCGTTTCGGCATCAAGCAGGTGCCCTAGGTCTCCCAGGTGGCAGAGGCGAATCCCATCCATCTCCCAGCTGAAGATAATGTTCTTTCCCCTTTTAGCCCCCTTTACCTCATCATGGTAAACCGAATATCCTTTAACAAGCAGTGACCTGTACTTATGTTCGCCAGGCTCGCGGATCACCTCAGGCTCCCCTGGCAAGAGATCAACAGCATTGTGATCATAGTGATCATGGCTGACCGTAACCAGATCTGCCTCAACATCTGGCAGAGGATAGCCTACCTGCTGATCAAAGGGATCAGTAAGCAGCCCCAGCCCCTCCCCCTGACAGAAAAAACAGGCATGTCCCAGCCAGCGAATAATCATTCTTTCACATCCTTTCTGGAGCTGAAACTCCAATTAATCTTAAAGTATTGCGCAGAGTAATGCGGCAGGCATTAACCAGGGCCAGCCGCGCCTCACGCAAACCAGCTTCTGCATTGAGCACATGGCAGTTTGTATAGAAGCCATGAAAAAGGTTAGCCAGGTTATACACATAATGAGTCAGACGGTGAGGCTCTAAATTGAGGGCAGCATACCCCACCTCACTGGGCAGTTCTGCAATCTCCTCCAAGAGGGCATGTTCTGTTGGATCTGTGAGCAAAGACAGATCGATCTCTTTGGATTTGGGGATCTCTCCTGCCTGTCTCAATATACTGCAGATCCGGGCATGGGCATACTGGACATAATAAACCGGGTTGTTGCTGGACTGCTCCCGGGCCAGGTCCAGGTCAAAATCCAGATGGCTGTCAGAACTTCTGTTCACAAAAAAGTAACGCGCCGCGTCTTTGCCCACATCATCGATCAGTTCCCGCAGGGTAATATACTCTCCGGAGCGCTTGGACATTCTCACCGGCTCCCCTCCCCTGAACAGCCGTACCAGCTGCATGATGATCACCTGCAGCCGGTCAGGGTCATAGCCTAAAGCCTTCATAGCTCCTTTGAGTCGTGCCACATGGCCGTGGTGATCCGCACCCCAAATGTTGATCACCCGGTCAAACCCCCGCTGAAACTTATTCTTATGGTAGGCGATATCTGCCGCAAAATAGGTTGGTACGCCATTCTTGCGCACCAGCACCTCATCCTTTTCATCACCGAACAGAGTGGATCTGAACCAGATAGCACCATCCTTTTCATAAAGATAACCATTCTCCTGGAGTTCTTTTAAAACATCCTCAATAGCACCGGAATCATGTAGGGTCTGTTCTGAAAACCAAACATCATAAAAAACCCCGAAAGAGGCAAGATCACTTTTCATCTGTTCCAGCTTCTCTTTCAAAGCATACTTCACCAAAATCTCCCGGCGCAATTGGGGAGCCACTTTCAGGTATTTATCCCCCTCCTGTGAAATGAAGCCCCTCATCGATTCGATCAGGTCCTCTCCGGGATAACCATCCTCAGGGAAAGACACATTATGGCCCAGCAGTTGCAGGTAGCGGGCCTCCAGAGAACGGCCGAAGGTTTCGATCTGGCTTCCTGCATCATTGATATAGAACTCCCTGGTAACATCAAAACCGGCAGCAGCCATTATATTGGCCAGTGTATCACCCAGAGCTGCTCCCCGGGCATTCCCCATATGCAAAAGGCCAGTGGGATTCGCGCTTACAAACTCAATCTGCACTTTTTCCCCTTTACCGATGTTGGAACACCCGTAGTGTTCATCCATCTCCTCAACTTCAGGGATCACATCATAAACCCAGGATGGATCGAGAAAAAGATTGATAAAGCCAGGCCCTGCCACCTCACAGCGCATCACCCTGTTGCTCCCCATAGGAAAGTGATCAAGGATTATTTGGGCGATCTTCCTTGGTGCGCACCTGGCGGGGCGGGCTAAGACCATGGCCAAATTAGTAGCTAAATCACCATAGGCCTTTTCCCTGGGCTTCTCCAGAACAAACACCGGAAGCTCCTCAAATTCCAGCAGCCCTTCCTCCCGGGCCTTTAAAGCTGCCTCCTTTAAATCCTGATAGATCGCATTTCTTAAATCTTCTAGCAGCATATCATTCTCCTCTTTAAACTTCTTATCCTATTATTCGGTATTATACCATTTTTATGCATAACCGCTAACCACTAACCACTATCTATTTTAGGCAAAATAATGGTTACTGTACAACCCCTATCTGGATTATTGGCAAGTTGAATATCGCCTCCATGATTATGGATTATTTCCCGGCAGACATAAAGCCCCAGGCCTGTCCCTTTTTCCTTGGAACTATAAAAAGGCTCAAAAATATGGGGGAGCACATCCTCAGCAATACCTGGCCCTGTATCTTTTACAGAGATCCGGACACTCTCAGTTCCCTGATCATACTCTGCGCTCAAACTGACCCTGCCTCCGCTGGGTGTTGCCTCTGCGGCATTTAGCAAGATATTGGCCAAAACCTGTTGAAACTGGTCCCCATCAAGGCTGAGTGCAGGAAGGGATGGAGAATATGAATAAGTAAAAGATATTCCCCTGCTGCTAAACTCTGCTGCATAAAAGGAGGCAATCCTCTCGATCAATTCCCCAATTTTGCAGATCTGTCTTTTGGGGATACCGGGCTTTGCCAACCGCAGATAATTGTCGATCAGATTATTTGCTCTGTCTAGGGATTCAAGCATTCTTTTTATACTTTTCTCATGCTTTGATTCCTTAAGCTCTTTATGCAGCAACTGCAGGGATAATTTCAGAGTTGTTAAAGGGTTGCGTACCTCATGGAGAGTAAATGCAGCCAACTGACCCATAATAGCCAGTTTTTCGGCTTTGATCACCACTTGCTCCAACTCCTGTTGTCGCTCAGCATTCCAAAGAACAAGAAGTCCCCCCAAACACTCCCCTGCTTCTCCCCGCAGAAGGTGTGTGCTGATATAGGAGGGATAACTATCGGTGAGAGGGGATACAGGACCTGTGTATTCATAACCAGAAAGTGTCTGAAAAAGAGGGTGTTTATGACTTACCCCTTTACTGAGAAGTATCTCTTTTAGATCGCAATCCCTTGCAAGTTGGGTATTTATGCCCAAAATTTCAGCGAAAAAGCTGTTCACAACAACAATTTTCCAACTTCTATTAAAGACCACAACCCCCAGAGGGATTGCTTCCACCACCTGATTTAATGTAGGATCTTTATTTGCATTCAAGAGAAGTACCCCTTTTTTCATTGAAAAACGATTTGCTCATCTCTCCCTTATTCAACCAAAAGCTCTAAGCTGCCATGGTTCTCCCTTTGCAAAACTCCAATCCTGCTGAGAAAATTCAGGGCGGGCATGATCTCTAAGCGGAAAGTTCCCCCGCAGTAGGTCAAGCTCACCCGATCTATCCTGGCCGCAGTATTTCTACTCCTCAAAACAGGAATCTAATGCCTCCTCAGCGGTATTATAGAAGGCCAATATCTCTTCTGCCAAAGGGAGGTATGACCTGTATCTGGCTTTCATTAGCACTTTTTTAAGATAAATGGCGCATAATCCCTGACGGCGGCCAAAAGGGAAATATAAACATTCCTGGAATTTTTGCGGCGCCTATCAGACCTTTGATCCCTGTGCAGCTCTGCGCCAAATCAGCCAATCATTTCCAGATTCATCTAAAATTGGTATATTTGACAAAAGAACAAAAACTCC
>JAAYWP010000019.1 GCA_012516535.1 Syntrophomonadaceae bacterium
AGCCTTGAAAAAAAGAAAATGGGAACCCTATGGATTCCCAGAACAGCTTTTAAATTTTCAATTGTTAAGGGGGATAACCGGCAAAAGTTATTCCAGACAGCAAATTTCTTTACGCAACCTCTTTATTATACGCTTTTCCAAGCGGGAAATATAAGACTGTGATATTCCCAGCAGATCAGCCACCTCTTTTTGGGTTTTTTCTTTGGCACCAGACAGGCCGAATCTGAGTTCCATTATCTTCCGTTCCCTGGGAGATAGTCTGTTGACAGCGGTATGCAGCAGTTTGCGATCAACCTCTTCTTCTAAATGCCGGTAAATAACATCACTATCTGTTCCCAGCACATCTGACAGGAGCAGTTCATTACCATCCCAGTCAGTATTCAAGGGCTCATCAAAGGACACCTCAGCCCTGTTTTTATTGCTCCTGCGCAGATGCATTAGAATTTCATTTTCGATACAGCGGGAGGCATAGGTAGCCAGTTTGATTTTGCGCTGGGGTTTAAAGGTATTTACAGCCTTGATCAGTCCAATAGTCCCAATAGAGACCAGGTCCTCAATACCCACACCGGTGTTGTCGAATTTCCGGGCAATATAAACCACCAACCGCAGATTCCTTTCAATAAGAGCATTCCTTACAGTGATATCCCCTGTTTCCAGCTTGCTCAATAAAGCCATTTCCTCTTCACTGGTCAGAGGAGGCGGCAGTGCCTCATGATTTCCCAAATAATAGATATGGGACTGATATCTAAATCTTTGTAAAAAGCGTATCAACCACAACCGAACCTGCCACAATAATGAAACTCTCTCTCTCATCAGCGCAATCCCCCTTTATATTAAACTCAATTTGCGGCTGCCTGAATCAGATCAGGATGAAGCAAGGCTCGATAAGACCCCTGGGGCGAAAGACGCCTGTTGTAAATACCAATAACCACATCGGTTTTACAAAACTGTTGATCCCCTGTAAAAACTGTTATCTTATCAGGCCGGAAGCCAACCAGCATACCATGGCGTTTACCTATGGTCGTAAATGGTATCAACCTCAATGATAGAGTTTTTCCCTCACTGGGAACTAGCTCAGTCAATCTGGCCAGATCAACTTCTCCATCAGCATCGATTATATTCTGCAATTCCAATGGCAGATATGGCTTTAAGACAGCATATTCCACAATAACAACCGGCTTTTTAGTCAGAGGATCAACAAGCTGGTTTCCGGTATCGACCAAGCCAGTCACCTTAAAGCTCTTCCCTTGAATACAGATCTCTACAGGTACCTTCAATAAATCTTGTAATAAATTCTTTTTGATATAAGCTATCCCGTATTTTCCCAGTACAGCAGCTGTTACCAATGCCACAGCAAGCCACAAATAGTGAAGAGGAAGGTTTGCTATCAATGAACTGCTGCTAGAAAAATACATAAACCCCAGCACTGCTCCACCCATTGTGAAGGCAACCAAATAAAAATAGAGAACAGCCTGCCCAAACTTTTTCCATGGTAAAGGGCAATAAGCTATTACAACCATCCCCAGGGAAACGATAAACTTGATTTCCATCCTGGACATCATCTGAAAAGCAGGCAGCAGAACAAGCACACTGTACAAAGAACCTAAAGTTGCTGCAAGTCCCAACCTCCAATAAGATGTTCGGATTTGAGCTAACCGGGCTGCTGCCCAGAGAACCACAAAGTCCATTACAAAATTGATTAGGAACAGCATATCCACATAGACAGCAGTATTTCCGGGCATACCGTCACCCCGGGTATCATAATTTTCAAAACTTATTATTTAATGTATATTCATTGAAATTTGCTACAATACCAATGGTCATTATATAAAATAGGAAAAACGATATCTGTCAGAATATGATAATTTGCTGTTTGAATATATCGGGGGATTCACCAAAAACTTTAGCCGGTTTTAGACACTAATTAACCTCAGTCGCCCATTAAAACAGCTATCAACCTTATATCGAGGTAATATGAGTTTATAAGCTGTAAATATATGAGGCATTGTCAGATATAAAAAAAAGACCCTATAGAAGGGGCCAATAGAAAAATGCCGAAGAAAAACTCATTCGGCATTGACCAATAAACGAGTAGGAACACTAGCTGTATTAAATCATCAAGTCATAGCTCAGATAAGAATATATTGCCGTTGTTTAACGTTTGCGCAGGAATGCAGGAATATCCAAATCATCAGTGGTAAATGAGCGCAGATCAACAACAGCGCCTTCTTTTTCCTCCTGACTTACCGCATCAAATCCGGTGGCAATAACTGTTACCCTCACTTCATCTTCAAGCTTTTCATCGATGACCGCACCGAAGATGATATTGGCTTCTGGATCTGCTGCCTGGGAAATGATCTCAGCTGCCTCGTTTACCTCAAAAAGGCCTAAATCAGGTCCACCGGTGATATTAAGCAGTACACCTTTGGCACCCTCAATAGAGGTTTCCAAAAGCGGGCTGGAAATGGCTATTTTTGCTGCTTCTGCTGCCCGATTATCCCCCTTACCGCTGCCGATCCCCATCAAGGCTGTACCTGTATTTGCCATTATTGTTTTCACGTCAGCAAAATCTAAATTGATCAAACCCGGGACAGCAATTAGATCCGAAATACCCTGAACTCCCTGCCGCAGCACATCATCTGCAATGCGGAAGGCTTCATTGATCGAGGTAGACTTATCCACCACCTGCAGCAACCGGTCATTGGGGATGGTAATCAGGGTATCCACCTTGCTTTTTAACTCCTGAATCCCCTGCTCTGCCTGGTTAGCTCGCTTTTTGCCTTCAAAGGTAAATGGCCTAGTCACCACCCCAACGGTCAGAGCACCAACTTCCTTTGCAACTTCAGCAACTATCGGTGCTCCACCGGTTCCTGTTCCTCCGCCCATACCTGCTGTTACAAATACCATATCAGCACCCTGTAGGGCCTGCATTAATTCATCACGGCTCTCCTCAGCCGCCTTTTTCCCTATCTCCGGGTCTGCACCTGCACCCAGGCCTTTTGTCAGTTTTGACCCAATCTGCATCTTATGCTCTGCCAAAGACAAATTCAGAGCCTGGGCATCTGTATTGACAGCAATAAAATGCACGCCCTTCAGGTCTGCCTGGATCATTCTATTAACTGCATTCCCACCACCACCACCCACACCGACTACCTTAATATCAGCAAACTGATTTGTGTCAACCTCCAATTCCAACATCTCCCTGTCGATCCCTCACTTCTTAAAAAAGATCTAGAAACCATTTTTTAATCCTGCTAAAAATACTTTTCGCAAAAAAACTGTCTTCATTTTCTTCCATTGCCTGGTGACGTCTGACTCCGTACATCAACAGCCCTACACCTGTAGCATACTCAGGGCTATGTACAACATCAGCCAATCCAACTATACCTTCTGGATATCCGACCCTGACAGGTTTTTCTAATAGATCCCCTGCCAGTTCGGCAATTCCATTGGTTAAAGCGGTTCCTCCGGTCAGAACAATTCCCCCCGGAAGCAAACCTTGATAACCGGAATCATCCAACTTATTCTTTACGAGAGTGAGAATTTCCTGCACACGTGGTTCAATGATGCTAGCAACAACTTTTTTAGATACCCTAAAGGTCTCCCTCCCCCCTACACTGGGGACATCCACAAATTCACTATCAGATGTTAGTGAAGGGAGTGTCCCTCCATGCTCCTTTTTGATAATCTCTGCCTGAGTCAGTGGAGTGCGTAGACCCACCGCCAGATCACTGGTGATGTAATCCCCACCCACCGGGAGAACTGCCGTATACCATAAGGTTCCCTGGTCAAAAAGAGCAATATCTGTTGTACCCCCACCAATATCTACCACCACAGCTCCTAGCTCCTTTTCTGCCGGGAAAAGCACTGCCTCTCCTGATGCATAACCGTTGAATACTATCTCCCAGGGATGAAATCCTGCTCGCTCACAGCATTTAATAACATTTTGGAGAGTGGCATTGTTGATGGTCACAATATGTGTTTCTACTTCTAATCTTGACCCAACCATCCCCACCGGGTCAACTATATTAGAATTTCCATCCACAAAATACTGGCGGGGTATAACGTGGATGATCTTACGGTCAGGAGGTAAGGCAATGACGCGTGCTGCTTGCAGAACCCTATTCACATCCTCTTGTGTAATTTCCTGCTCAGGACCTGCGACTGCAACAACACCGCGATTATTCAGTGAAGAAACTAAAAGACCTGTAATCCCCACATATCCACCCTCGATCTGGCGCCCGCTCATCTGTTCAGCTTGTTCCACAGCAGCTTCTATGGCACGTACCGTGTTTTCTATATCAATGATATTACCCTTACGGATTCCAGTCGAAACAACGGCCCCAAAACCAACCACATGAACTTGGCCTTCCTGGCCAACCTCCCCAGCGATAACAGAAACCTTTGAACTGCCCAGATCAAGGCTGACAATTAGGTTTTCCCGGGTCAAACTACCGCACCTCCACCCAGATATCACACACATAAAACCTTTTCAACGTAAATCGATTTTTTCCTCTAATTTTCTGCTGTAGAGATCGAATTTTCTATTTTTTCTAAGTTTTTTCCTTCACATTTCACTGCAGGAGCATTCAAGCTTCTGATATCCAAATATTCGATCCCTTCAACCGTACCCAGCAGACCAAGATAAGAAACCGCCATCTCTATCTTCTCTGACAGTTGATCCGGGGCACCCAAAAACACAGGAATTCCTTGTCTAGTATAGGCAATAAGATTGTTCTCCTGGGCAAGATCGATCTCAGAAATCAGCTGCTGCACATCCTCACCTAAAACTGCAAGAACCGACTGCAGACATTCTTTATTACTGACCTTCTCCCCCGGCTGCAGTATATCAGGGGACAAGCCAGTGATAATTGGTAGGTCATAATCGTTGAACACAACATTTTTTTCAATGCAGTATCCTTGACCATCGATCACAGCAAAACCTTCCTGGCTGCAGTAAAGTGCCAGCGGTTCCCGCTCCTTAACCACAATCTCCATCCGATTGGGGAGGTTTTTGTTCACTTCCACAGATGCGATCACAGGTATAGAGGATAAACGCTTTGCAACCAGACCGGTGTCAATGTCAAAGTAGTTTATTCCTAAGCTTAAACCGCTCTTTTGTACGATCTCATCTTGAGGGAGCTGTTTGTTACCTTTAACCTCAATTTCTTGCAAGGCAAAAAAAGGAGATTGGGTAAAGTAGTAAAGAGCCAAAACACCTGAAGTTATGAGCAGCAGATTCCTCAGTGCTTTAATTATTTTTCGCAGGTCCTTTTTTGCCCTGCGCTTTTTTCGGCTTCTGCTAGAAGACATGCTTGTCCTCCCTAATTCCAAAAAAATAGTAGACTTTATCAAGTTTCACGATAAATTTGAGCTCCCAGCATCCGCAGCCTCTCTTCAAAATTTCCGTAGCCCCGATCAAGGTGATGTACCCCTTCTATTACAGTTGAATTTTCCGCAGCAAGCCCTCCCAAAACCAGTGCCGCCCCTGCCCTAAGGTCCGTTGCCTCCACAACAGCTCCTGTCAACCGTGGCACACCTTTGATAATGGCACTTCTTCCCTCTAATTGAATTTGCCCCCCCATTCGCCTTAATTCTCCAACATGCCTGTAGCGGTTTTCAAATATATTTTCGGTGATAACACTTGTTCCTTGAGCCAAAGTGAGAAAAACCATCATCTGAGGCTGCATATCTGTAGGGAAGCCTGGAAAAGGCATAGTTCTTATATCCAACCCTTTCCACACAGGAGAGCCTTTAACAATAATCCGGTCATCTACCTCTCGAACTTGAACACCTGCCTCCCTGAGCTTGGCTGTTACAGCTTCTACATGCTCAGGGATAACATTTTCAATAACCACTTCTCCCCTGGTGATAGCTGCCGCAACCATAAAGGTTCCTGTTTCAATCCGGTCAGGGATAACCCGATAGCTAATCTCCCTATTCAGCCTCTTTACGCCGTCAATGCGGATGCTATCCATTCCTGCCCCCTTGATACGGGCACCCAGTTTATTCAAATAGTTCTGCAAATCAACGATTTCCGGCTCACGAGCAGCGTTTCTAATAATGGTAGTCCCTTCAGCCAGAGCAGCAGCCATCATTATATTTTCTGTGGCTCCTACACTGGGAAAATCAAGGTGTATTTCCGTTCCCTTGAGTTTGGTAGCCTCAGCCTTAATATAGCCATGATCCTCATCAATTTTCGCTCCCAGAGCCATAAAACCCTTTAAATGCAAGTCCATGGGACGTGACCCAATAGTGCATCCACCGGGGTAGGAGGCCTTAAAAGTACCAAACCGGCCAAGCAGTGGCCCCATCACCAAATTGGAAGCCCGCATACGCCTGGCTAAAGAAGGGGGTACTTCATGGGAATGCAAAGCAGATGTATTCACCTCAATGGTATCACCGGTCCATTTGACCTCAGCACCCAAAGACTCAAGTGTTTCCTTCATGGTTTGCACATCATTTAAAAAAGGTACTCCCTCAAGCACCACATGGCTTTCAGAAAGCAGTGATGCTGCCATAATCGGTAAAATTGCGTTTTTTGCCCCACTGACCACTATCGAGCCCCTCAGTGGTGTCCCTCCAGTTACAATCAACCTCTCCACACCAACTCACCTTTCTTC
>JAAYWP010000096.1 GCA_012516535.1 Syntrophomonadaceae bacterium
AAAAGAAAAAAACCCTGTAAGATCCCTATTTGCTGCCTTACGCAAAAATATTCCTTCTGCAAACGCAAAAAATATTTGCGCCTTTTTAAGGTTGCTCATAAATTGCCGCAAAGATATTTTGCGGCAGCAGATCAGGGTCAGGGTTTCTTTATAGATCGCATGTAGGAACCGCTTTGTCGCGCGGGGGTCTGTCCCCCAGATCGGTCAGTTCATCCCTGCTAGCGCAGCGACCTGCAAAGGTTGTTACTTGCCCTTGACGAAGGAGCAGCTAACAACAGCCGAAGCGAAACATGGATGTTGAGCTAGGCGACTATGCGCTATTGAATCGGCATAGGAGCCGATCGGCTGTCGTCTGCGGAAAGTATACGGGCAAGTCCAACCGGAGCTTATGTCGCAAGCGGCAGGGACAAAACTGCTCGTCACCCAGTAGGACTGTTACCCTGATGGTCGCAGGGTAGTATTATTCTCCTTGTCTCATCCTACCGTAGGCATCTGCCGCTTTCATAGCAGCAACAACACTCTCAGGGCTTACAGATATTGGTTCATTATAAATAGTCTCTCCTTCAGCACATGCGGTTGCAGCAACTCTCATCAGGTCTTCATCTGACACCCCTTCCATCCCTAGGTCTGCGAAAGTTGTGGGAAGGCCTACAGCCTCACAGAACAAGAATACCTCATCCACTAAAGAGATAGGCTTGTCTGTCAAGAATAGAGAGGTCAGTGTTCCAAATGCCACCTTTTCACCATGATAATAGCTGTGGGTTTGCTCCAAAACAGTTAACCCGTTATGAATTGCATGGGCTGCCGCCAATCCCCCACTCTCAAAACCGATACCGCTCAACAGGGTATTGGCTTCAACCACATGTTCCACAGCAGGGGTAACCGCATGAACTGCACACGCTTCCTTTGCTGCCACACCATATTCCAGTAAAGTTTCATAACACAGCTCTGCCAGTGCAAAGGCAGCCATCGACCCATAGTCCCCGGTCATATTCTGTGCATACTTAGTTCTAGCCGATTCAGCTTCAAACCAGGTAGCCAGGGCATCACCCATACCTGCCACCAAGAATCTGGCAGGAGCCTGTACCACAACATGAGTATCCACCAGCACCACATTGGGGTTTTGGGGCAGAATCAAATAATGATCAAAAGTGCCATCAGGTTTATAGATCACAGACAGAGCACTGCAAGGAGCATCAGTAGAGGCGATAGTAGGCACCACCACAACAGGGACTTTCATTTGATAAGCAACTGCCTTGGCTGTATCCAGTGTTTTCCCCCCACCAACACCGGTTACCAGGTCACATCCAGTATCCCTCATCAGCTGTGCTAGTCGATGGATTTCCTCTTCAGAACACTCTCCCCCAAACCTGACTGTTTCCACCTGCACCGCCTTCTGGATAGCAGGCAAATAGGAAGGGATGATCTTCTCTAGGACATAAGGGTCACAGATCAACAGCCCCTTTTTTCCAAAGCGAGCCATCTCCTCCCCTAAGCGCTTCATGGTGTCATAACCCTGGACATAGCGTCCCGGAAAAATAGTGGTACTGATCATTTTCCTGTTCCCCTTTCTAACACTGCATTTTGATTAGTATTTGGGGAATATAATTCAAATATTCCCATCCCCGTTGCTTTTTATCAGCCCAAGGTTAGCTATGAATTCTCTCACATAAGCGCTTTATAAAGCAACCGGCATCAGATACTGATTACACAAAAAATAAGTCAAGATCCAAGAAACAGTTCATTTCTTGCACCAACAGATGCACATAAAACCTGCTTCCTTATAAACTCTGAAAGAACTATGCGAATTTTTACTGGGCGCAAATATTTTTTGCGGTGGGCAGTACTGTAGGCCAATCATTTTGAAGGTTGGCCATCTTGCTGGTATAAATCGGATATTATAGTCTCTAGAATAATAAAAGGACGCCGTCTCCATAAAAATGGGGGCAGGATCGCACAGGGGGACAGTACCCCTGATCAGTCCCGATCAGTCAACCTGTCCCCCTGATCCCTATCTGCTTAAACGATATCAGACATCATGCAATTCTTATTCGATCAAACCATTTTCTTTTAAGAAATTCTTAGCAACTTCGTCTACACTCTTCTTGCCTATATCAACCTGTTCATTTAGTCCCATTATTGTTTCATTATCTAATAAAGAACTTAGTTTTTTCATTTGCTCCGGAAGTTCAGGATAAGCTTCGATAATCTCCTCTCTGAAGAGCGGCGCAGGGTTATAAACAGGGAATGCTGATTTATCATCATCTAAGAGAACCAAACCATAAGCCTTTACTCTGGCATCAGTAGTAAAAGCAAGACCTAAATCAGCTTGACCGTTCTTAAGTATTTCGTACCCCATATTTAGAGCTGCCTGACTATGAAGTTCCTTTGGATAGGTGAAACCATAAACAGATTCAAAATGCTGCAAACCATCAGGACGCTCAACCCATTCCTGAGCGGTTACAAAACGGAGTTTTGCGCCATTCTTTATAGCCTCTACTGCATCTGAAGTGGTCTTTAGATTATACTTTTCAGCAACTTCCTTGGTCGTCATAATGGAATAGGTGTTATTCAAAGGAGCATAGTCCAGCCAGATGATCCCGTTCTTTTCATCCCACTCCTTGACATCATTGTAACACTGCTCTTCATCATAGCTTGGTTCTTCTCCCATTATGTTGATCAAGACTGTTCCTGTATATTCCCAGTAACAGTT
>JAAYWP010000020.1 GCA_012516535.1 Syntrophomonadaceae bacterium
ACATTTTTGTAGTACAATGTTGTTCACAAGAGATCCTCTCCTTTTGGTTGGTTTGTTTTGGTGCATTCAATTTTACCAAAAGTGATGATCTCTTGTCTTTTTCTTCTTGTTTTCTCCTATAAAAACTTTACACTATGTTTCCTGTTAGTTCTCCCCATCACTCTCTTCATCAAGGGCTGTCCTGATATAGAGTTCCTCCAACTGTTTTTCTGCAACAGGTGCAGGTGCACTGGTTAAAAGACAGGTAGCACTCTGGGTCTTGGGAAATGCGATCACATCACGAATTGTTGACAAACCCAGTATTGTCATCATCATCCGGTCAAAGCCCAGGGCTATCCCGCCATGGGGAGGTGCTCCATACTCCAGAGCTTCTATAAGAAAACCGAACTTATCTTGGACATCTTCCTCTTTAAGCCCGATGGCAGAGAAAAGGCGCTTCTGCACCTCCTGTTTGTGGATTCTGATGCTGCCACCACCTAGTTCTATCCCGTTGAGAACCAGATCATAAGCCCGTGCTCTGACCCTTTCTGGGTCAGTTTCCAGTAATGGCAGATCCTCTTCTTTAGGGGAAGTAAAGGGGTGATGCACAGCTTCCAGCCTCTGCTCATCTTCGTTATACTCCAGCAAAGGAAAATCTGTTATCCAGACAAAAGAAAACACACCGGTGTCTATCAGATTAAGCCGTTTAGCAAGCTCCAACCTCAGCAGTCCTAAAACCTCTTCAGCGGTCTTACTTTGATCCGCAACAAAGAGCAGAAGATCTCCTGTTTTTGCTCCCATCTCAGCGACAAGGCTGTCCACTTCCTCAGGTTTCATCAGTTTTAAGAGAGGTGACCTGATGCCCTTCTCTCCCAGGATAAACCAAGCAAGCCCCCGGGCACCCCACTCCACTGCCAGCGCGGAAAGCTCATCAAGCACCTTTCTGCTGAACACAGCACCACCAGGTACACAAATACCCCTCACAACTCCACCCTTTTTAATAGGATCAGCAAAAACCCTGCAGCCGCTGTCTGTCAGCAGTCTTGATACATCCACTATCTCCAGCCCAAAGCGCAGGTCCGGCCTATCGGTCCCATATCTGGCCATGGCCCCCTGGTAGGTAAGCCTGGGAAAGGGCCTAGTCAGTTCAATACCCAACAATCCCTTAAAAAGATGAACAAACATCTCCTCGATCAGTTCCTGTACATCTGCTTCATCTACAAAAGACATCTCAATATCCAGTTGGGTGAATTCCGGCTGGCGGTCTGCTCTCAGATCCTCATCCCGAAAACAGCGGGCAAACTGGAAATATCGTTCAAAGCCGGCGATCATCAGGATCTGCTTAAATAACTGTGGTGACTGAGGCAGCGCAAAAAATTCACCCGGGTGCACCCTGCTGGGGACCAGGTAATCCCTTGCCCCTTCTGGGGTGCTGCGGGTCAACAAAGGGGTTTCCAACTCTAAAAAACCATTCTTGCTTAAAAAATCGCGAATAATCGCCGCTGCCTTATGGCGCATAGAAAAAATATGCCAGTACTCCGGCCGCCGCAGATCCAGATAGCGGTAACGCAGACGAAGTGCTTCATCAACACCTGCCGCGTCCCCAGGGTAAAAGGGTAGATCTCTAGCAGTATTAAGGACCCTGATATCATGGGCTATAACTTCAATATCACCTGTAGCCATTTTGGGGTTCTCTGTACCGGGCGGTCTTTTCCTGACCTCACCCTGCACAGCTAGCACATATTCGGCACGCACACCGTCCGCCATCTCAAAGGCATCCACATTAATATCTGGGCTTACTACCACCTGGACCACACCACTTCTATCCCGCAGATCAAGAAAAATGACCCCTCCGTGGTCCCGTCTTTTTTTCACCCAGCCCATTAAAACTATATCCTGACCGGTATTGTCTAAGGAAAGTTCTCCGCATTTGTGAGTTCTCTTTAATTCCCCATTGCTTTCCACATTACAGCCTCCTTAGTTCAGCAAAGACTTTAGGTATTCCACAAGACCATTTTTAGGAAGTTCTACCTGTTCCCCTTTTAGCATATCCCTCAGCAGCAGACGGCCCTGCTGAATTTCTTCCAGGCCAAAAATAACCACATAACTTGCCCCTAACCTGCCCGCAAATTTCATCTGGGCTTTGAGGCTGCGGCCCATCAGATCTTTTTCTGCAGCAAAACCGGCCTTTCTCAGTTCCAGAAGCAGCAGCACAGCATCCCTATCCAATTTTCCTTCCGGGTCTTCCCCTGCTGTGGCTATATAGATGATCTTTTTCTGCTCTATGGGGAGTTGGACACCCTGATTCTCCAGTGCTATTAAAACACGCTCCAATCCGATGGCAACCCCGATACCAGGTATAGATAAGCCCCCAATGGTTTCCACCAGATTGTTATAGCGACCCCCTCCAGCTAATGAACCCTCATCGGGCCCAACAGTTGTTACTTCAAACACGGTTTGTGTATAATAGTCAAGCCCTCGCACCAGTTTTTTATTGATTTCAAAGGGCATCCCTGTTAATTGCAAATACTCCTGTACCTGCTGGAAATGACTGCTGCAATCCCCACACAGGTAATCATGAATATCTGGTGAACCATCCAGCAGTTGCTGGCAGCTCTCTTCCTTACAGTCCAAAATTCGCAAAGGATTTCTCTCCAATCTGTCCCTGCAGTTTGCACAGAGCAAGTCCCGGTGGCTTTCTGTGAACTCTTTCAAAGCCCTACCATAATTGGACCTGCACTGAGGACAGCCCACACTGTTGACTAACACCCTTAAATTTGTCAATCCCAGTTTGGTGAAAAAGTCGTAGGTGTAACAGATGACCTCCATATCCAGTGCTGGGTCATTGCTGCCAAAAGCCTCGATCCCTAACTGGTGAAACTGACGCATACGCCCTGCCTGGGGACGGTCATAGCGGAACATTGGGCCCAGATAATAGAGTTTCACAGGCTGGGGCTGGTTGTTCAAATGGTTCTCCAGATAAGCCCTCACAACCCCTGCTGTCCCCTCAGGACGCAGTGTGATGCTCCTTCCTCCCCGGTCTTGAAAGGTGTACATCTCCTTTTGCACAATATCGGTGGTATCCCCAACACCGCGCTGAAAAAGCTCTGTGTGCTCAAAAATGGGAATTCTGATCTCATGATAGCCGTAAATTTCACTTAGTTCCCTGGCTATCTTCTCCACATAATGCCATTTCTCTATTTCCCCTGGTAACAGATCCTTTGTGCCCCGGGGTGCCTTAATCAATGTCACCATCTCCTTTTAAACCAAAAACTGCCTCAATATATTCCGATTATACCAAATCAGGGTCTGCCGGGTAAAACGATCTATTTGAGAAAGGGGTTATTCAGTCTTTCATTTTTAACTGTGGTAGCAGGGCCATGCCCTGGATAAACCACATAATCATCCCCACAAGGCAAGATCTTATTTTTGATAGAGGCAATAATATCCCTGTATGAACCTCCGGGAAAATCGGTCCTGCCTATGGACCCCTCAAAAAGGGTATCCCCTGAAAAAATAACCCCATCACCTTTAAGTGATATACTACCTCTGGTATGTCCAGGGGTATGTAAAACAGTCAACACCTCTTTACCCACTGTGATCTCATCTCCATCTTTAAGCCGGAGAGCAGGAGCCTGGCATATATATTCTCCACCCATGTATGAAGAAAGGTTTTGTTTGGGATCAGTCAAGAGGGAAACATCCTCCTCATGGATAGCCAGTTTTGCACCTGTGCCCTCGAGCACTTCTGTGTTAGCTGCAATATGATCAATGTGCCCATGGGTATCAACTACATATTTTACATTAAGCCCTTCCTTTTTTATTTCTTCCAGAATTCGCTGCCCCTCACCACCGGGGTCGATCACCAAAGCATCTTTTGTCTCTTCACACCAAAGCAGATAGCAGTTTGCAGCAATCACGCCAACAGGCAGTCGCTTGACTTTCATAAAAGGTCCTCCCTATCTAAAATGCTTTTTTACTGTCCAGCAGAATTGTTACAGGCCCATCATTGACAATTCCAACCTCCATCATGGTCTGAAACTCACCGGTTACTACATTAAGACCGCTTGCTCTCAAGTACTCCAATACCTTTTCGAACAAGGGCAGAGCTTTTTCAGGAGCCGCTGCATCAGTAAAACTCGGCCGCCTCCCTTTGCGGCAGTCACCATAAAGTGTAAACTGGGAAACCACCAAGAGGTCCCCTCTCAGATCAGTGACAGATTGATCAAACTTCCCTTCCTTATTGGGGAATATTCTTAAGTTTAAGATCTTATCTGCTAGATAACAGGCATCACTTTGATCATCATCTTTTCCTACACCAATTAACACAACAAGCCCGGCATTTATTGGGCGCATCTCTTCGTCCTCCACCCGCACCCAGCCGCGGCTTACTCTCTGGACCACAGCTCTCAAAAAAACCACTCCTTAACTGGGTACCACTCGGTGTACCTCCAATACATCGCTGACATGGCTAACCTTTTGCATGATTTTATAAAGATGTTCAATATTTTGTATTTCCAGTTTTAAATTGACTTTGGCCATTCTATTTTTCAAAGCCCTGGCATTGACCGCGTTGATCACAGTATCGGTTTCTGCAATAGTGGTCATTATATCTGTTGTTAGGTGGGGACGGTCAAAGGCTTTTACCTCTATTTCTACCTGATAGGAGGCAGGGGCATCTTCATCCCAACTCACCTCTATTATCCGCTCGGTTTCCCCACGAAAATGATGGACGATATTAGGGCAATCCGCCCTGTGCACTGACACACCTCTCCCCCGTGTAATATAACCGATAATCTTGTCGCCAGGCAAGGGATTGCAGCAGTGGGAGAGGTGAACTGCCAGATCTGTTACCCCTTTAACCCTGACACCTGTAGCTACGGTTTTCTTTTTCTCAGGTATCTTCAACAGCAGTTGAGTCTCTTCGATGGCAGGTACAGTTTCTTCTTTTTGCAGATCAGAGCGCACCTTGCCGATCACTGTATTCGGAGAAAGAGTACCCCCTCCGATTCCCGCAAACAAATCCTCCAGTGATTGAAAACCAAGCCGTCTACATACTTCCTCTATTCCTTCAATTCTATAAAAGGCAGCTGGATCATAGCCCTGTTTGCGCATCTCTTTTTCCAGCATATCCCTTCCCCGAATGATGTTTTCAACCTTCTGTTCCTTCTTAAACCACTGCCTGATCCGGTTTTTCGCCTGTGAGGTCTTAACAATAGAAAGCCAGTCACGGCTTGGCCCACCGCTCTGTTTGGAAGTAAGTATTTCAACAATATCACCATTTTTCAACTGATAATCAAGAGGTACTATCTTACCATTGACTTTAGCGCCAATACAGCGGTTACCCACTTCGGTATGAATGCGGTAGGCAAAATCGATAGGTACTGAGCCGGAAGGGAGTTCCACAACATCCCCTTTTGGGGTAAAAACAAAAACAACATCTGAAAAAAGATCGATTTTTAGGGATTCCATAAACTCCCTGGCATCGCCTAATTCAAGGTTCCAATCTAAAATCTGACGCAGCCATGACAGTTTCTTGGCAAATTCCTCATCTGTAGGCCGGCCGCCCTCTTTGTATCTCCAGTGGGCAGCAATTCCATATTCTGCTGTGCGGTGCATTTCAAAGGTGCGGATCTGCAGTTCAAAGGGTTCACCCAGGGGCCCGATCAGAGTGGTATGCAGTGATTGGTACATATTCTGTTTGGGCATAGCAATATAATCTTTGAAACGCCCAGGGATCGGCTTCCACATGGTATGGACTATTCCCAGGGTGGCATAACACTCTTTTACTGAATTGACAATAACCCTGACCGCAATCAGGTCATAGATTTCAGAAATGTCTTTACTCTGCTCCACCATCTTCCGGTAGATGCTGTAAAGGTTTTTTGGCCTTCCCGATATATCAGCCTTGATACCAGCTTCATCCAATCTATCCTTCAGTTTACTGATCACTAAATTGATGTAATCTTCCCGCTCCTTGCGCTTTTTCGCGATTTTCTCTACCAGTTCATAATATTTTTCTGGTTCCAGATAACGAAAAGCCAGATCCTCGATCTCCCATTTAATTTTATAGATCCCCAGCCGGTGAGCTACAGGAGCGAAGATCTCCAGGGTTTCCTGTGCAATTTCACACTGTTTTGCTGGTGGGTGATGCCTCAAAGTGCGCAGGTTGTGCAGGCGATCTGCAAGTTTGATCAGTATCACCCGGATATCCCGGGCCATGGCGATAAACATCCTCCGCAGATTTTCCGCGTGTCGATCTTCTTTTGACTTATATTCAATTCTTCCGAGCTTAGTCACTCCGGCGACAAGAAAACGCACAGAGGAACCGAACTCTGCCTCAATCTCATCAAGGGTAACCTCAGTATCCTCAACAACATCATGCAATAGACCAGCAATTATGGAGGTGATATCCAACTGCAGATCTGCCAGGATACAAGCCACTTGCAGAGGGTGCTGAATAAAAGGCTCACCAGAATTGCGCAATTGACCAGCATGAGCTTTTTCCGCGAAAAAATAGGCACGCTTCACCTTTTCCCGGTCAAAGCCTGGATAGTAACTTTCGATCTTTTCTAAAAGACGCTCTAGTCTCACCTGCACCCTCCTTCCTCATGTGATATGGTAGGGTGTATGCAGTATTTCTGTCAAGCAAACCATCACTTCTCTTTGATATTACTTAGAGAAGAAACCCTTTGCCCTCCCTTTTTTGTTAAGCGGCCCATCAGAACACCGATCACAAAACCACAAAAAGCGGTTCCGAAAATGACCAACACAAGGGGGATACCCGGCACTGTCCAGAAAAAAAGCTTGATTGAAACAGGCCCTGCATTTTGAACAGCAAAAACAGCAATTAATATGATAAACAGAAAAACTCCGATCATATAATACTGCATTTTCATATTTCACCCCTTAAGCAATGCAGATCTTTATCCTGGATTATTCGCTTCTTATCTATTATTTCCCTTCTCTTCGCTGTTTTCTAATAGTATCTGGCACTGTTCGCTCTCTTTGCAACTCAGACAATCCTCTTCATTCCTGCAGGGTTCCACATGGATCAGCACCTGGGCACCAGGGTATTTTTCCATGATCTTTTCTTCAATAATATCACAGAGTTCATGACTGGCTGTAATGTTCATATACTGAGGCACCACCAGATGCAGGTCAATAAACCTCTGGGGCCCTGCCTTACGGGTTCTCAATTTATGATATTCGATAAAATAATCTCCGTAATTTTGGAGAATCGCTCTGATTTCCTCTTCTTCATCCTGGGGTAAACTCACATCCAATAGCGGATAAAATGCTTTAACCATAAGCTCACAGGCAGCCTTGATAATTAACAGAGCTACACCTATAGCGAGCAATGGATCGAACAGGTGAATACCGGTAATCCAGAGCAGTAATAACCCCACTGCCACCCCTGCTGAAGTATAAACATCTGTTCTCAGGTGGAGCGCATCTGCCTCCAGTGCTACAGAATCGGTCTTAACAGCTGTTTTCATCAAGAGAGAAGAGATAACCCAGTTGACAGCGGCAGAAAAAGCCATCACCATCAGTCCCCAAAAGGGGGCCTCCACCCGGGCACCTGTGGTGATTTTGACCACCGTCTCCCTGATAATCCAAACAGATGCCGCAAATATCAGTAATGCCTCTATCACTGCAGCTACATTCTCAATCTTCCCATGACCGTATTGGTGCTTTCGATCTGGCGGTTTGCTGCTTTTACTCACAGCAAATAAAGCGATCAAAGCAGCCACCAGATCCAATCCTGAATGTATCGCCTCTGAAAGCACACTGACAGAACTGATGCTGATTCCCACAGCTAACTTGATCACTACTAATACTGAGTTGGATAGAACAGATAGCCTAGCCACCTTTACCTTTTCCAAGCTGACACCCCCGCTTAACTTAATATATAAAAAGGACTCCATCAAGGTTAATAAAAATGCTTGATGAAGTCCCACGGGAATTCATAAGCCCGCTGTCTGAAACAGACCCAGCTCAAAGTTTTGAGCCTGACTTTGTTATCAAAATCTTAACACAGCCGGCAGCAGGTGGCAACTAAATGAAAATGAGTATTATCCTCAATCAGCGTAAACCGGCATCAGATACTCCTGCACTATCAAAAGTAGCCATCTCCCTAACGATCTTGAGGGCAGCATCGATCAAATTAAAAGCGAGCACTGCACCTGTTCCCTCTCCTAAACGCATATTCATGTGCAGCATAGGCTTTAACCCCAGCCAGCTGAGCATAATTTTGTGTCCAGGTTCCTCTGAAAGATGAGAAGCGATCATATAATCAACAGATCGTGGTGCTAAAGCCTTGGCGATCATAGCACCAGCACCGGAAATAAAGCCATCGATCACCACAGGAACCCCCCGTGATGCTGCACCCAGGATCACTCCGGCAATACCTCCGATCTCAAACCCCCCTACCTTAGCCAGTACATCGAGGCCATCTCTGGAGTCAGGTTTATTGATTTTGATAGCCTGTTCCACAGCATTGATCTTACGCTTTAGTGCATCAGGGCTGATACCTGTTCCCTTGCCTATAATCAGATCTGCAGGAAAACCGCTAAAGGCTGCAAGAACAGCAGAACTGGGTGTGGTATTGCCGATACCCAGATCACCTGTTGCCAGGATCTGTACGCCCTTGTCGATCTGCTCAATAGCTGCCTCGATCCCGCCTTCTACAGCAGCTCTAGCCTGCTCCCTGGTCATAGCAGGGCCTTCACTGAGATCAGCAGTTCCCGGACCCACCCTTTTTACCACAAGGTGGGGATCATCCACAGCTCTTTTAACACCAAAATCAACACAAACCACTTCAGCACCCACATGCCTGCTGAGCACATTGATAGCAGCTCCCCCGTTCAACATCCCTATCAACATCTGAATTGTCACTTCTTGCTCAGCTGCACTCACACCCTTGGCTGCCACCCCGTGATCAGCTGCACAGGTGATAACAGCTTTTTTTGCGAGATCAGGGCTCAACTCCCCGGTAATCCCCGCAATTTTAACAGCTACATCCTCCAGCAGGCCCAAACTTCCAAAGGGTTTGATCAGGTTCTTCTGGTGCTCACAGGCTCGCTCCATAGCCTCCCTATCCAATTCCCTGATCCCTTCAATCGTTTTTTCCAGCAGCATTAACAAAACCTCCCTCAAAGTATTGTTGATTTACAAAAAAAGTCCCCAACTCTTTTCAGAGTTGGGGACTTTACCATCATCCCTCAACATTCCCTTTTGGGGAATTTAGGTTAACAGGCAGGTCTCCTGGCTCCCGGTTCATCCTCCCCTGCGCCTTCCCGGACCGGTGAACCGGCCAGTGGCATAATGCAGGTTTGTTCCCGGTTACAGTGGCGGGACCGCTCAAGGATTTTCACCTTGATTCCCTATTCTCCTTATTAAAAGGCACCTGTCACCGCTGATATTCATTTGCTATTTATTTTACACAATACTTTTAATCTTTCAAGAGCTTATACTTATATATTATCGCCCCGCAGCCGCCGAAAATCATAATAGAGCGGGCTTGCTAACAAAACAGATGAATAACATCCTGAAACAACTCCGATCAGCAGTATAAGGATAAAACTCCTGATGGTATAGCCACCGATAAGGATCAATGCTGCTAGAACAAAAACCACAGTCAAACTTGTATTAATTGATCTGGCAAGGGTCTGCATAACAGAGCGGTGAATAATCCCATCCAAAGGGTCACCCTTCTTTTTCTTTCCGATGTTTTCCCTGACCCGGTCAAAAATGATAATGGTATTATTGATCGAATAACCGACAATGGTCAATAAAGCAGCTATAAAGGCTCCATCAACCTCCAAACCCAGCAGAGATACCAACCCCACAGTTACCAAAATATCATGAATTAAGGCAGTAATAGCAGCCAGGCCTGACAAAAACTCGAAACGAATAGTAATATAAACGATCATTAAAACAAAGGCAATGATCACTGATAACAATGCATTATTGCGCAATTCCTTCCCAATTGTGGGGCCTACACTCTGATTGCGCAGCAAAGTATAACTGCCGATCTTTACCTCCACACTTTTCAACAGCTCTCCGCTTTTCTCCTGGGTCAGCTCCTTTGTGCGGATGATGATCACATTCCCTTCACCCTCCTGCACCCTGCTGTCCTGTGAGATGCCGGCATCTGCCAGTACTGAACGCACATCAGCGATATTCACTGCCTGGTCAAACTTCATTTCGATCAAAGTGCCGCCGGTAAAATCAATGCTATAATTCAAACCCTTTATACCAAAGGAGAGCAAACCAATGATAATGATGAAAAGAGACAAAAAGTAGACGTACTTCCTTGCTTTGACCAAATTCATGCCCTATCACCTCCCAATTTAACACCATAGGCCCAAGGATTGATCACCAAGCGGGACTGTGCCACCAAGTGGAGCACGAAGCGTGTAAATGTAATGGCTGTAAACATGCTCACCAAAATACCGGTGCCCAAAGTAATTGCAAAACCCTTGATAGGGCCTGTACCAAGGAAGTAAAGCACTAAAGCAGCGATCAAAGTTGTCACATTAGAGTCCAAAATCGCCCTGAAAGCATTTTTAAAACCAGCGTCAATAGCTGAGCGCAGAGTCCTTCCTGCCCGCAGTTCCTCTTTCAAACGCTCATAGATGACAATATTGGCATCCACTGCCATTCCAAAGGAGAGGATTATACCTGCGATGCCAGGTAGTGTCAGGGTTGTCTTAAGCAGGATAAATATTCCCGCCATAATAAGCCCATAAACAAGCAAAGACAGGTCAGCAATAACACCGGGCCATCTATAATAAAGCAGCATAAATAAAAATATAGCCGCTACACCGATCATCCCAGCCTTCAAACTGAGGTTCAGGGACTCCTGACCCAGAGTGGGGCCAATATTCCTCATCTCCATCAATTCCACATTAACAGGAAGTGCACCTGAGCGCAGAAGCAAAGCTTCCTGCTGTGCCTCCTCCAGCGATCGATAACCACCGCTGATCTCCGCATTACCGCCAGGAATAGGATTTTTGATGGTCGGGGCGGTAATCAGCTGGCCATCCAGGTAAATAGCCAGTGTCCTGCCCACATTGGCGGTTGTCACCTTTTCAAAGATTTCCGCACCTTCATCATTAAAGGTCAGGGCAACAAATGGTTCATTACTATCGGGACGAAGCATAGCCCGGGCATCCTTCAAATGCTTACCCGTCAGGACAGTTTTGCCATCTTCGGTTTTAAACTCCATGTGTGCCGTCCTTCCCAGTAATTCCACAGCTTCCTGAGGGTCTTTGACACCGGGCAGTTCTACCACAACTCTATTGTTACCCTCTTTTTGTAAAAGAGGTTCTTTGAGACCATAGGCATCGATTCTGTTGCGAAACACACCGATCAATTTATCAACAGCATCATCTGTTACAGGTGCCCCTTCAGAGGGAACTGCCTCATAAACCACATGCACCCCACCCCGCAGATCAAGCCCTAACTGTTGTTTCAGTTTTCCTGCTATGGGCTTTGCAGTGAAAATGGAAGTTACGATTATTGCCGCTACCAGAACAAAAAAGAGCACCGCTTCCGGCCAGCTGATTCCTATCTTTTTTTGCTGCGGCCCTGCACCCTGCATACCTTTCATCAATTGTCGTGCCTTTGACCGCTTACCCTTTTTCCCTGCCACTTACTTCTCTCCTTCCTTTATGCTTAAACAAGTTTTTTATCATTGATCACCAGACCAAATGTACAGCCTAAAAACTCCGCGGCCCTTCTGCACATCATCATCCTGCTTAAAAAGATTTCAAAATAATCCATCACCGGGCTGATATGGGGGTCGATATCCAATTCAAGTAAAATCTGCTTACTATCCGGATTCACCCTCAAAAAAGAGCGCTCAACCGCATAATTCACCCGGTCGTGAATATCAAGCCCAGCGATATTTTTATTGCGCACCCTGGTCCTGTGCACATCAGATTTATCCGCCAGGATCACTGCAGCAGCCACATTATTGACCGGCTGCCCTGTGTCTTCATCATGATTGCCAATAGCAGAGACCACCGTAAAAATTTCATCATGGGGCATCCTGGTTTGCTCCAGGATATAATAGGCTAAGATGGCGCCTGACAAATGGTGGCCTTTCCTGTTAACCACATTCCCAATATCGTGCAGGTATCCGGCGATCCTTGCCAGTTCAGCCTCCCGTTGAGGGTAACCCAGCAGCCGGAGTACATTATAAGCGATACTGGAAACAAGGCTGATATGGCGGAAACCATGCTCTGTAAAACCCATCACTTCCAGGTTCGCATTACCAACCCTGATCAGTGTTTCTACAATAGGGATGGTTTTAATCTCTTCTAAAGTAATCGGATCCTCTGACATTTTATTCCCTCTCCTGGTTTACTCTAATTGGAATTCTCTAAAAGATAATTATATCCTTTTTTATAATTCATACTGCTTGAAAAAGGCCTCCTTCTCCTCTTCAAAACAGTCATCTCTGATGGACTGGCGAATTTTTTCCATAACTCTCAGCGTAAAATGCAGATTATGGATGGTCAGCAGCCGAGGACCCAATATTTCCCCAGCGTGAAATAGATGCCTCAGGTATGCTCTACTATAATGCTGACAGGTATAACAGCCACATCCCTCCTCCAATGGGGAAAAATCATCTGCATACTCAGCATTGCGCACTACAACCTTTCCCCGCCAGGTAAGTGCTGTTCCATTGCGGGCGACCCTGGTGGGCAGAACACAGTCAAACATATCGATCCCCCGGGCTACCCCCTCCCAGAGACAGTCAGCTGTACCTACTCCCATCAGGTATCTGGGCTTGTTTTCCGGCAGCAGAGGGGTTGTAGATTCCAGTATCTCATACATGATCGGCTTCGGTTCACCAACACTTAAACCACCTACAGCATAACCGGGAAAATCGAGGCCTGTAATCTCCCGGGCACTGCGCGCCCGCAGTTCTGGGTAGACACTCCCCTGGACAATCCCGAACACCACCTGACCATCTGCATGGGGAGCTTTTAGACAGCGCTCTGCCCAGAGTGTGGTCCTTTCGACCCCTGTTAAGGCCTCTTCATAAGAACAAGGAAAGGGAGAGCACTCATCAAATGCCATCGCAATATCAGAACCAAGTATCCTCTGTATCTCCATGGACTCCTCAGGACCGATAAAGTGCTTGGATCCGTCCAGATGTGATCTGAAATATACACCATCATCTGTGATCTTTCGCAGCTTAGACAGGCTGAACACCTGAAAACCACCGCTATCAGTCAGGATCGGGCCTGGCCAGTTCATAAAACTGTGCAGCCCTCCTGCCGCTCTTATGATCTCCATCCCAGGCCGCAGGTAGAGGTGGTAGGTATTGGAAAGGATAATCTCAGCCCCTAGCCCTTTTACCTCCTCTGGGGTAAGGGTCTTGACCGTAGCCTGTGTCCCTACAGGCATAAAGGCAGGGGTATGAATCTTCCCCCTTGGTGTATGGACTATTCCCAGCCGTGCCATACTTCTGCTTGATTTCTTAATAAGTTCAAAATGAAAAAAAACCAGCTAGGACACCTCCTTACAGTATCAACATGGCATCACCATAACTAAAGAATCTGTAGCGCTTTTCAACAGCCTCCCTGTAGGCATTCATCACATGGTCATAACCCCCAAAGGCGCAGACCAACATCAGCAGTGTGGAGCGAGGGAGGTGGAAATTAGTTATCAGACCATCAACCACCCGGAAATGAAAGCCCGGGTAAATAAACAATCTGGTCCTCCCTTCTCCCTCCTGGAGTTCTTCCTGCTCCTTTGCTGCACTTTCCAGCAGCCGTACAGATGTTGTGCCAACTGCGATCACCCGCCGGCCCTCCTGCCTGGCCCTGTTGATCTTGAGAGCGTTAACAGCATCAAGCTTCCAGTACTCAGCATGCATCTGGTGGTCCTCTACCCGTTCAACACGCACAGGCCGAAAGGTCCCCAAACCCACATGAAGCAGCACAAAGGCAAACTCCACACCCTTTGCCTGCAGCTCATTGAGGATATCCTCTGTAAAGTGCAGGCCGGCAGTTGGTGCTGCAGCAGAGCCCAGAGAACGGGCATAAACCGTCTGGTAGCGCTCCTTATCAATCTCCTCAGCAGGCCTTCTGATATAGGGAGGCAAAGGGACCTCTCCGATCTTAAACAGCTGGTCCCAAAATTCAGCCTGGTCCCTGCTGTTAAACTTGATGATCCTTCCACCTGCTTCTGTACGCTCACAGATCACAGCCTGTAATTGCCCATCACCAAAAGCTACTACCTCCCCTTCTTTGGCCCGCTTCCCGGGCCTCACCAGTGCTTCCCAGCTACAGCAGCCTTTTTCCTCCAGCAGCAGCACCTCCAGGCTGCTTCCGGTTCTGACCAGCTGCCCTTTCAGCCTTGCGGGAAAAACCTTTGTCTCATTGAAAACCAGTAGATCTCCTTCCCTTAAAAAATCCACAATCTTTCTGAAATTAGAATGGGTTATCCTCCCTGTGGTCCTGTCCAAGACCAGCATACGAGAGATATCCCGCTCTGCTGCGGGATACTGGGCGATCAATTCCTGAGGTAGTTCATAATCAAATTCATCTACCAGCAACTCAGATGTCCTTTCTTCTTTGATTTCTCTAGGAGTCTTTTTCCAACACAAATGTATTATACCACCATTACAAAAGGCAAACACATTTCTCTATTTTAGGAATCCCTAAAATAAAAATCGCATCTTTCCTATGTGAAAATAACGGTTGACAATATGATGACAATAGATGATAAATTTTATAATAAAAATCAGGGGTGATAGATAGATGAGTCAAAACCAAGTGACACAAATGCCAACGGATACAACCACAGCAAATCTGAATCTTCGCATAACCGTCTATGTGGCACTGTTTACAGCCCTTATCATTATTGGAGGCTACATAAGTGTGCCTCTTCCATTAGGGCCTGTTCCAATTGTATTGGCTGATCTCTTCGTTATGGTAACCGGGCTTTTTCTTGGCTTCAAATGGGGAGTGACAAGTGTTGCTCTCTATTTATCCTTGGGAGCACTTGGTTTGCCTGTCTTTGCCAGCGGCACATCAGGTCTGGCTGTTCTTTTCGGCCCCACCGGTGGTTACCTGTTTGGTTATTTGCTTCTAGTAGCTTCTGTGGGTTTTATTGCAAGCAAAGGAAAACAGTCAATTATAAAAAATCTGACTGCTTTAGTCATCGGCAATATGCTCCTCTATGCTATTGGTGTGCCTTGGCTTAAAGCAGTGATGAACCTAAGTTGGGCCGGTGCATTGGCTGCCGGATTAACCCCTTTTATACCGGGTATTATTATCAAGATAACCGTTGCTGCTGCTTTAAGCCGTGCTTTCCTACCTCGTTTTAATGATTCGGCTTCTGTTAAGTAAAAATAATGAAGAGCTTATGCCGGAATTTGTTTTCTAATTTGCGAAAAACTTCTGTTAAATAAAGATAATGGAGATGACGAAATGCCCATTGTGGAAACAGAAAATTTAACACACATTTTCCCAGATGGCACAATAGCCATTCAAGATATAAGCTTAAAGATCAACAAGGGAGAATTTGTTGTCATTGCAGGAGCTAATGGGTCAGGGAAAACGGTTTTCGCCCGGCACCTGAACGGCTTACTAAAACCCACAAAAGGGAGTGTTTTGATCGATGGAAAACCAATAACCGAAAATATAATAGAAGCAAGAAGAAAAGTCGGGCTTGTTTTTCAAAATCCCGACAGCCAGATTGTTGGACAAACTGTTGCAGAGGATGTGGCTTTTGGCCCCGAAAATCTTAATCTACCAGCAAACCAAGTTAAAGCAGTTGTCAAAGAATCATTGGAAGCAGTCGGGTTAAGCCGGTTCTCCACTCGAAGCCCCCATACCCTGTCTGGTGGAGAAAAAAGAAAGCTAGCGATCGCAGGAATACTAGCCATGAAACCCAAGGTCATTATATTTGATGAACCCTTTACAGGGCTTGACTATCCCGGTGTTGTGCAAGTCCTTAAACAAATTGTAAAGCTCCACAATATGGGGCATACAATCCTTTTGATCACACACGAACTTGAAAAGGTACTGGCACATGCTGATAGATTAGTGATCATGCATAAGGGAAAGTTGGTTGAAGATGGGAAACCGGAAGATGTAATTTATCATTCTGAAAACTACGGTGTAAGAATGCCCCTTAACGATGGACAGAAGGTTGCGACATTGACATGGCTGAAATAACGTTCTTTCACTATATACATAAAGATACAGTATTGCACAGGATGGATGGCAGATTAAAGCTTATCTGTTTGTTATTGCTCAGTTTGTCTGCTAGTTTTGCCTCCAAATTGGAACACTACCTAGTGCTGTTGTTTGTTGTGATCTTCGCTTTACTGATAGCAAAGCTGCCTATTAAGGCTTTGTTAAAGGATATTAAATTCTTTGGGATAATAATTTTAATTGTTATTGTAGTTGACGCCTTCAATATACCAGGTGATCCGATTCCATACTTCCCTGTCACAAGCATTTCCACAAAAGGGCTTATTACAGGTTTACGCTTTGCAGGGCGGTTAACCATTATCATCCTAGTTTGTGCTGTTATAACAGGAACAACTTCTTTAATGACCCTGAGAAATGTTGTTGAATGGTTCTTACGCCCTATTCCTTTTGTACCAGAGGTAAGGATCGCTACCATGATAAGCCTTACTTTCACGCTGATACCAGTTATCTTTGACAATCTTGCTGAAATGATGTACGCGCAAAAAGCTCGTTGTGTTGAGTTGAGAAAAAACCCCATCGAGCGTATAAATTTTATAGTTTTTCCGCTTCTTAGCCAAACTCTAAGAAAAGCTGACGAAATAGTATATGCGATGGAAGCAAGGTGTTATTCAGAAGTACGAACCAGAGCAGTTTTTAAAACTAACAAAATAGACTGGCTCCTGCTTGCGATTTGTATATCGGTCTTCCTCTTCGTTATCCTGTAGGTGTTCCCAAGCCCCCCTTCGGCTCCTCCTGCACCCATTATTTCGGTGTGTTCCCGGCCCTTGCCGGTGATGCCTTTGCCCTGCAGGTTGCCTTCCTGTACTTTCAACCCTCTAGTCACAGCGGACAAACAAAAAGACGGCTCCAGCTTACCCAGTGCCGCCCGGCTCCCTGTTATCTTAATGCTTTTTCAACGGCGCAGAAACAGATTGACGATCAAAGTCAAGAGGATACTCAAAAGCAAACAGGTGACCAGGGGAAAATAAAAAGTGAAATTCCCTTTCTGGTAATAGATATCCCCAGGCAGCCTACCAAAAGGAGTTATTTTACCCAGCAGCAAAAGGAATCCCCCAGCTATCAATAAAAATACTCCTCCTATAACCAGCAGCTTGCCCAAAGAAGAAAAGCTATCCATTCTTTTTTTCGCTCCCTTCATATCTCTCCTGTTCACTGTAGAGACAACCGCAGTACTGCTGGCGATAGAGCCCCATCTGTTTAGCCTGCCTTCTTCCTTCACTGAAACCCTTCCTCCAGTCAAAATACAGAAAGGGTATCCCTTCCTTTTCCCCTACCTCAGCACCCAATTGCTGCAACAGATCATGCTTCTGCCAGGGGCTTACCAGCAGGGTGGTGGTAAAACCGTCAAAACCCTCCTTTTTTGCCCTGGCCGCAGTCTCTTTTAAGCGCAGCAGATAGCAGTAGCGGCAGCGCTCCTTTTCTTTATAAGCTACATCCCGGAAATAGAGCTCTGGTTGATAGCCTTCTGCTATCACCAGAGGCAGATCTAACCCCTTGGCCATCTGCTCCGCTCCCTCACGTCTTTTGGCGTATTCTTGATAGGGATGAATATTTGGGTTATAATAATAACCTTTAACCTCATACCCCTGTTTTAATAGATCCTGCACAGGAAAGATGGCGCAAGGGCCACAGCAGATATGCAGCAATATCTTCACACTAATCATCCTCCGTAAACAGCCTTTGCTGATTTATTTTTCTCTCCTGAGGATAAGGAATCCCTAGATGGGCATAGGCCAGAGGGGTTGCAACCCTTCCCCTAGGGGTACGCTGTAGATAACCCTTCTGCAGCAAATAGGGTTCATAAACATCCTCCACAGTGCCAGACTCCTCCCTGGCAGCAGCGGCCAGTGTTTCCAGCCCCACAGGACCACCCTGAAATTTACAGATAATTGTTTCTAAAAGTATCCGATCCACCTTATCCAGCCCTGCCTCATCTACCTCCAGCCTTTCCAGAGATTTTTTTACCAGATCCAGGGTCACAGATCGGAAACCGCTCACTTCAGCAAAATCCCGGATACGGCGCAGCAATCTGTTGGCAATGCGCGGTGTCCCCCGGGCGCGGCGGGCTATCTCCAGAGCTCCGTCATCACTCAATTCCATCTTTAACAGAGTTGCAGCCCGCAAAACGATCTGATGGAGATCCTCTACAGGATAATAATCCACCCGCAAAATAATACCAAAGCGGTCCCTGAGAGGCATGCTGATCAATCCAGCCCTGGTTGTGGCTCCGATCAGTGTAAAAGGCGGCAGATCAATGCGCAGCGACCTAGCACCAGTCCCCTTTCCAATCATAATATCCAGATAATAGTCCTCTAATGCAGGATACAGGATCTCTTCCACTACCCGGGGCATCCGGTGGATCTCATCCACAAAAAGAACCCCATAGGGTTCTATATTAGTCAGTACTGCAGCCATATCACCAGCTCGTTCCAAAGCAGGCCCAGAAGTACAGTAGAGCTGTACTCTCATCTCTTCAGCGATAATATGAGCCAATGTGGTTTTCCCCAAACCCGGGGGCCCGTAAAGCAAAACATGATCCAGGGCATCCTTCCGCTGGCGGGCAGCCTTAATAAAAACCTCCAGATTCTCTTTCAGTTGGCTCTGTCCGATAAATTCCCGCAGTGTACGGGGACGCAGCGTGCTTTCCGCGTCATCCTCCTGGGGTATGGTTTCTCCAGAAACAAGCCTCTCATCCATTATCTACCCTTCTTCCCCAGTTCCCGGAGTGCCAGGCGCAAAACAGCCTCTGTAGAAGATTCCTCTGCACTCCGCGGCTGTATTTTTCGTAAAGCCTCCAAGCTTTCCTGGCGGCTATAGCCTAAAACCAGCAAAGCCTGAACCACTTCGTTGTCAACCTGTGCCTCTACCGTTTTTTCCTCATCTTTAAAAAAGGATTCAGGCAGTTTCCCTTTCAGCTCCAGTATCAACCGCTGAGCGGTTTTCTTACCCACCCCCGGTACTTTCAGAAGTGGATCCACTTCACCCCGTTCTAAAACTGCTGCCAAACTATCCCCTGGGAATTTGTCGAGTATGGTCAGGGCCACTTTAGGGCCGATACCCCGGGCGGTGATCAGCACACGAAACATAGCCCGCTCCTGAGGTGTAGAAAAACCGTAAAGCTGGAGAGCATCCTCCCGCACATGCAGGTGAGTGTATAGCTCCAACTCCTGGCCTTTCGAGGGAAGCTTCTGCAAAACAGTTGAAGGCACAGCCACCTCATAGCCGATCCCCTGCACCTCCAGCACAACCCTGTCTTCATCAACACCCAGCAACTGTCCCCTTAAATAGGAAATCACCGCTCCTCACCCCATTCAGTAGCTCTATGAAGCATCCTTGCTGTGGTACGGGAAATATAATAGTGGCAGAGGGCAGCTCCCAGGGCATCAGCAGCATGATCAGGCCGGGGGATCTCCTGAAGCCCTAAAATCATCTTGATGATCTTTTGCATTTGTCTTTTATCAGCTCTTCCATACCCAGATATTGTCTGCTTAATCTGTAAAGGTGTATATGCAAAAACTTCAACACCATGGTGAACTGCCGCTAAAATGACCGCAGCTCTCGTATGCCCTACAGTCAAAGCTGTGCGGGCGTTTTTACTGAAATATATCTCTTCTATAGCAAGAGCATCTGGACGCAATTGATCACAGAGGCCAGCAATTCCTTGATAAATTTTATTAAGGCGAGAAGGCAGCTCCTGTTCCCTTTCCACTTTGATCACACCAAAATTGAGCAGGCTCGCCCTTCTTTCATCTGTTTTAATAGCACCATACCCGGTGGAAATCACACCGGGGTCAATCCCCAAAATTATCATGAAAAATAACCTCCGCTTTTCAGGATTCGCCCTCCCGTACGCATGTTCCTTCTTCCTTAATTCCATTCTCAGCCCTAATACTGCCCCGTGCCAAAGAGGCAGCAATACCAAACGCACAAAGAACAGAGAAAACAATAAAAGACAGATACATACTTTTTAAAAATGAAGGAAACATACTGGGAGTAACCTGCATCCCTCCTAAATAGAGGGTAAAGATCAGAGTAACAACCCCCATACTCAACATCTGCCCCAACAGCCGCATAGTGCCCAGAATTCCTGAGGCAACACCATAATATTTTTTATTTACCGAGCTCATCACAGCATTGGTATTTGGTGAAGAAAACAGACCAAATCCAAAGCCAAGCAATAGTAAACAAAAGATCAGATAGGCTACAGAGCTGGTTTCAGATAAAGAGATCAACATCACCACGCCCAGTGCAGAGAATCCCATTCCCACAGAAGCCACAAGCCGTGGTTCTATGCGATCCGACAGCCTTCCCGCTAAAGGGGAAACAATAACCTGCATCAAAGGCTGGAAAACAAGGATCATCCCTGCATGGAGTGCTCCATACCCTTTAATATACTGCAGATAGAGGCTTAATAAAAAACCCACAGCAAAGGTAGCACTATAGTTGATCAGAGCCGCCAGGTTGGAAAAGGTAAAGGCCAGATTATGATGAAAAAGCCTCATCTCTACAACCGGGCTATCGAACCGAAGTTCCCACCAGATAAAAAAGAGCAGACCAGCAACACCAACAACCAGCAACAGAAAACCTAATGCTTCGGGAACCCTGGAAAAACCGTACATCAGGGCAAGTACCATACTACCATAGACCAGTGATCCCACCAGATCAAAGCTTTCACCAACTGCCTCTACCCACTCCCCGGTCAGTTTGGTAAGGACAAGAATAACCACCAGCACACCAAGCAGGCTGGTCGCCAAAAAGATGCTCCTCCAACCCAGCTGATGAGTTAAAAAACCTCCGAGTATAGGCCCCAAGGAAAGCCCCAAGTAAACTGCGGCAACATTTATTCCCAGCGCCTTACCCCGTTCATTTAAAGGGTAAACTGATATGAGAATGGCCACACCGGTCCCAAATACCATGGCACTGCCCAGACCTTGCAAGGCCCTGGTCACCATTAGCAGTTGAGCATTGGGGGCAAAACACGCCAGCAGTGAAGCAATGGTAAAAGTAATTGTCCCATATAAGAAAATCCTCTTTCTACCATAAATATCGGCAATTCTACCGAAAGGAACCAGAAAAACAGCAGAAGAGAGAATATAGATGGTTACCAGCCAACTCAAATAAACTACATCTACCCCGAACTCTTTTCCGATCCCAGGGAGAGCGATGTTCATTGATGAACCAAGAAAAGGTGTGATAAAGGAACTGACAGCGGCGATCAATGAGGCTACTCTTTTTGTGACATGATCAGTGGATACATTATCTGTGGTCATAATTGTGCCTCCAAATGAACAATATCCTGTGCTGAACTAATAACAACCTTATTATAACTGATTTTTTTGACAAGAGGACCGCTACGAAACCAAATAAGCTTTGCTAAGCAATAGTTTAAAAGACACTAACTATAGTTTAGCAGAATAATGGGACATAATATAGGCTTTTCTTTGCTCACACAAAAGAAAATCAAATTGATTTTTAGCCCTGGGGGAAAAATATTTGATAAACTAAAAAAGGGGGTATGTTATGAGTTACATTGATCTTTACCGAACCGGTGAATTGGTTAAAATGGTTTCAGTGCTTAAAGAATCACTTGAACCCTGCCGCCTTTGTCCCAGAGAATGCGGCGCCTCCAGACTTTCAGGGGAGCGCGGTCAATGTGGTGCTGGGAAAGATGCGGAAATATCAGGTTTCGGCCCTCACTTTGGGGAAGAGCCACCTCTGGTGGGAGGCGGAGGCTCAGGAACAATTTTTTTCGCTTTCTGCAGTCTGCGTTGTGTTTTCTGCCAGAATTTCGAGACCAGTAGGGGAATGGATAAATACGCCGTAAACACAACTGAGTTGGCTGAAATCATGCTCAAACTCCAGGAAAGAGGATGCGTGAACATCAACCTGGTCACCCCAACCCATTACATCCCACAGATTTTAGATGCACTGCTAGTTGCCTGTGAAAATGGGTTGAAATTGCCCCTGGTCTATAACTGCAGCGGATATGAGAGATTGGAAATCCTGCGCCAGCTCGCTGGGATCGTTGACATCTACATGCCTGACATCAAATATGCTGATTCAGATATAGCACTCAAATACTCACAGATCTCCGATTACCCCCGGGTGGCAAAGGAAGCGCTCAAAGAAATGCATCAACAGGTGGGAGATTTGGTGCTAGATAAGGAAGGTATAGCAATCAAAGGGCTGCTAATTCGCCACTTGGTAATGCCAGGGGGTTTAGCAGGCACAGCTTCACTTATGAAATTCATAGCAGAAGAAATATCACCAAAATCCTGGATCAATATCATGAATCAGTATTACCCCACCTATCTGGCTCACCGTTATCCTGAAATTAATAGAAGGATCACCTATAAAGAGTACCTAGAAGCATTGAAGGCAGCAGAACAAGCCAGCCCTGATTTCAATCTGCTCTAAACCAAGAAAAATTAACAATAACAACTACTATAACAACTACAACCTTATTTTTGATAGTGAAAAACTGTAATACGGACAACAGCTATATATTTTCTGATGTGCATTAAAGTTTATTTTCATTGAGAAAATCAAAACTTGGCTAACTTTTGATATATTTGGAAGGTAATTTATAAGAAGCTTTAGAGGAGTATAATAATTTAAACCCCTGAAAAACTTCAGGGGTCTACTTGTTGGTGCCGAAGGTGGGAGTCGAACCCACACGGGTGTTGAGCCCGACGGATTTTGAGTCCGCTGCGTCTGCCAATTCCGCCACTTCGGCAGTCTATCTATTGACGAAACATATTATACTGGATCAGCACCTACTTTTCAAGCACATTCTTTTGCTTGACATCTCATTGAACCCCCACCAATAGTTTTCCTCCACCCGCTGATCAACTCTGTCCTCAACTTTATCGTAACGTAAACTGCATCATTGCCCAGGGAGTTTTTCTTGACAGCAAACTTGCGGAAAAACCTTGTCATCTGAAGAAACACATTCAGATCAAGGAGTTTGATCTGTATCTTTTTGTTATTATCACAACTTCCCGACCTAGACATGATATGCTATACTTTGAAAAGAATATAAATCGGAAGGATGACTTTTTGTGTCTGTAGAGATACCCCACAGCAAAACTGCGCGTTATATCAAAATTGCTGTAGATATAGCTACATGTATCGCCAGGGGTGAATACCGGGTAGGCCAAAAAATACTCGGCAGGTCAACACTGGCAGGAAGATACAATGTTTCTCCAGAAACAATAAGGAGGGCTCTGGCAGTTCTAGAAGAAAGAAAAGTTGTAAAAATGCAGCCGGGAGTGGGGGTCATTGTTTGTTCCCGCACCGCTGCAGAAAACTACCTGGCAGAATATGGTCAGCGCCAAATATTAGAGGATATACAAAAGAGGCTGCATTATTACCTGCAGGAACGGAGAAAACTCGATCAAAAAATTGCTCAGCTCACCAATGAACTGTTGGAATACACCTTTAAAATGGCAACACGCTATCAGCGAATTCATGAGTTTCGAGTTGAGGAAAACTCCCCTTTAATTGGGAAGAGTCTCAAAGAAACTGAATTCCGCACCCTGACAGGAGGCACAATCCTATCCATTAACCGCAATGGAAAAGAGATTGTGTCACCTGACGCAGAAACAATAATTGAAAAAAATGATATACTCACTGTTGTTGCCCCACAGGAATCCATTGATGAGTCCCGGGCACTGAACCTTACACATTTATCAGGCCCTGCAGGTAATTTGACGGGAATAACCGAATAAACCTTCCAAGGTGGGTGATCCACATGTCTGACAGAGAAACTAAAGCTAGGCAATCTGCAACAAGAAAAAAAAGAAAAAGAAAGCTCAGCTTTACAAGGGTAGCGCTCCTTACCCTTGTCTTACTGGGAATAGTTCTTATTTTTGTTGGCTGCGGCTATGTGGCAGGTGCTGTGATGTCAATGCCCGAATGGGATCCACAAAAACTTGAGGGAAGTGAGTCTTCAATTATTTACGACCGTGAGGGTAATGCTGCTTCCCGTTTATTTGCGGAAGAAAACCGCACCGCTGTTTCACTCTATGATCTCCCCCCCTATCTTCCAGAAGCATTTATAGCAATAGAGGACAATCGTTTTTATGATCATTATGGTGTGGACTTGGAGGCCATCGGTAGAGCTGTTATTGCCAATATCAAAGGGGGTATCGGTGCTGAAGGGGGTAGCACCATTACTCAACAGCTCGTTAAGAACTCATTCCTCACCCAGGAAAAGACATTTAAGCGAAAGATCCAGGAGGCTGTTCTTGCACTCCAGGTAGAGCACCGCTACTCCAAGGATGAAATCTTGGAATTCTATTTAAACCGCATCTATTTTGGCAACGGAGTTTACGGTGTGCAAACTGCAGCTCAGCACTATTTCGGGAAAAATGCAAAGGACCTTACACTTGCGGAAAGTGCTGTCCTAGCCGGTATTGTGCGCAGCCCCAATAACTATAACCCTGTACATGACCCGGAAAAGGCCAAGAAAAGGCAGGAACTTGTCTTAAGCCAAATGGTTCTTTATGGCAAAATCACAAAAGAAGAAGCAGAACAGGCCAAACAGGAGGAACTCCAGTACCGGGAGGGGGAAGTGACCAGTTACACATACCCCTACTACACTGATCATGTGATCGCAGAAACTGAAGAAATCCTTCGGGAACTGGGGATGTCGTCTGAGGACAGCCAGGCACTTATTTATCGCGGGGGTTTAAAAATATACACAGCACTCAACCCAGAAGTACAGCAAAAAGCTGAGGAATTATTTGCCAACAGCGCTAATTTCCCCAGAGATCAGGGCGATAAAAAGGTAGAAGGTGCACTGGTACTGCTAGAAAACAAAACAGGAGAGGTTCATGCACTGGTTGGTGGGAGAGAACACTCAGGACGGCGCTCCTTCAACAGAGCAACCCAGGCTAAGCGCCAACCGGGTTCTGCAATTAAACCATTGGTTGTTTATTGCCCTGCTCTGGAAAAAGGGTATACCACAGCCCTCTCACTGTTGGATGCCCCTGTTAAGGTAGGAAATAAGACCTTTCATAACTATGACCATAAATACGAAGGTATGATCACTATGCGTTACGCTGTTCAGTGGTCAAAAAACACCTATGCTGTTCGTTTGCTGAACACCATAGGTATCGACTACGGCTTGGAGTTCGCCAAAAAACTAGGTATAACCAGTTTTGAAGATGCCCGTGACAGCAATTTAGCCCTTGCTCTGGGAGGAATAACCTATGGTATCTCACCATTGGAGATGGCAGGGGCTTTTGGTGCCATTGCCAATCAGGGTGTTTACATTGAGCCCCACACTGTACTCAAAATATTGGACCGTGACGGAAATGTTTTATATGAGGCTAATCCCCAAAAACGGGTGGTTATGTCTGAAGAAACAGCCTATATCATGACGGACCTGCTCCAAACAGTTGTCAAAAGCGGTACAGGGACAAGAGCCAGGATGAATCGACCGGTTGCCGGTAAGACTGGAACTACTGAGGAGACAAAGGACATCTGGTTTATGGGTTATACACCTGAATTCACAGGTGCGGTCTGGATGGGATTTGATAAAGAAGATAAGATCAAGGATTCGCGGGCAGCAGGGGGATACTTCCCTGCCCTGGTTTGGAAAGCGGTTATGCAAAAAGCCACAGAGGGCCTTCCTGTCAAAGAGTTTACCAGGCCATCGGGAATTGTACGACAGGCAATTTGTTTAAAATCAGGTAAACTACCTAATGCTTTTTGCCCTGAAGATGCCCAACTCAAGGAAATATTTGTTCGGGGGTCACTGCCCAAAGACACCTGTGACCTACATGTACAGGTAGAAATATGTGAAGAGACCAAGCTGCTGGCAAGCCCCCACTGTCCCCACAAAGTAAAAACAGTTTTCGTCAAAAATGACTCAAAGGTCAAAATACCCACAGAGGTCTGTGACAAACATGGGCCTGACTTCCAACAGGAGGTCACCCTTAAAGTCTGCACTGACCCGCGCCACAATGGGGTGCTCTATCTGGCCAACACACCAGGCCTTTTAGAAACAGGCGGGTGCCCAGCAGAATTTATTGAAGAGCGGAAATTCAAACAAGATGAGGCACCGAAACAGCGCTGTCCGCTGCCGGACCATCAGGTGGAGAAAAAGAAGCTGCCGATAATAGATAATAATAATGGTAATGGCAACGGCAAAGGTAAAGGCAATGGTGATGGCTAAAAATAAATGATCTAAAGAGCCAGCAGGTCTCTGCTGGCTCTTAAATTTTTACCGGTTATTTAAACTCCACAATAGTAACTCCTGTTCCCCCTTCATAGTAATCACCACTGCGATATGATGCCACAAGTGGATGTTTTGCCAAATACTCCCGCACCGCATGCCGCATAGCCCCTGTCCCTTTGCCATGGATAAGTGAAACCCTGGTCATACCCGCCAGGTATGCTTGATCAATATACTTATCCACCTCTTTTAAACCTTCTTCTACCCTGAGTCCACGGAAATCAAATTCAGGGGGCACTGCCGCATTCCTACTGATAGCCTGGTCCTTGGAAACAGAAAACTGTGCTGAGGTCTGTTTCTTTTTGCTCTTTCGCAGGTCCTTAAGGGGAATGTTCAACTTTAAGGCCCCTACCTGAACAAGCACCTCTCCATCTTCATTAGGAGATTCCAGTACACACCCCTCCTGCTTGAAACGGGGAATCAGCACAATATCTCCCGGTTCTAAAGCAGTAGGGATTTCACCTTCAGGCTCCATTTCAACAGAACTGATATTCTCATCTATCCTGGCAGCCAGTTTACTGATCTCACGCCTGATCAATCGGGCATGTTCCAGACCTGCCCTACTCTCCTGGTATTTTACCTCTTCCCGCAGGGTACGAATCAATTGCTCTGCTTCTCTTCTGGCTGTTCGCACCAGTTCCCGGGCCTCCTCATGTGCCCGGGACAAAATCTCCCTCTGCTTTTGCCGCAGCTTCCTCTCTTCCCTGGCTACCCTTTCTTTTAACTCCTTCATCTCCCGGCGCAATTCCTCTGCTTCAGCCCGGGCCGAAGATGCAGCAAACTGGTCCTCTTTGAGATGCCGGATCAGATCTGACAGTTCCCTTTGTTTGGGATCCAGGAAGCCTTTTGCCTGCTCGATTATTCTTGAAGGAAGACCAAGCCGCTCGGCAATAGCAAAAGCATTGCTCTCCCCAGGAACACCAATAGAGAGCCTAAAAGTGGGTTTCAGTGTTTTGCTGTCAAACTCTACAGAGGCATTCTCCACCCGTGACCTGTTATGGGCGAACACCTTTAATTCACTGAAATGGGTTGTTACAATCACCAGAACACCCTTTTGCAGCAGGCTGTCCAAAATAGCCATCCCCAGGGCAGCACCCTGTTCCGGATCAGTCCCTGCTCCCAGTTCATCAAGGATCACCAAGGACCCACTGTCTGCACTCTGCATTATACGCACAATATTAGTCATATGTCCGGAAAAAGTGCTGAGGGATTGTTCGATGCTCTGCTCATCACCGATATCGGCGAAGACATTCTTTAAAACAGGTAAAACAGTTCCTTCCTGTGCCGGTATGTGCAAGCCGGCTTGAGCCATGGCCAGCAGCAGACCCACTGTTTTAAGAGCAACTGTTTTGCCTCCAGTATTGGGCCCTGTGATCACCAAACAGTCAAAATCCTGACCCAGCCTGATGTCCAGAGGAACTACCTCTCCTTTGAGCAGGGGATGACGCCCCCCTTTGATGATCAGATATCTTTCCTGATTGAAGCCAGGAGGATTGGCGTTCATCTCCTTGCTCAGGTACCCTTTAGCCAGAATAAAATCCAGCTCTCCCAACAAATCCAGGTCCTCTTTCATTTCATCATGATAGACTGCAGCTGATCTGGATAGCTCCTCAAGAACACGGAATTCCTCCTGCTCCACCGCAGAGCGTGCAACTGCCAGTTCATTACCCAGCCGAACCAAAGGCATGGGCTCCATAAAAACAGTTGCTCCACTAGCAGACTGGTCATGCACCAGACCTGGAAATTGGCTGCGGTATTCCTGTTTAACAGGCACCACATAACGGTCACCACGCATGGTGTAGATGGGCTCCTGTAGATATTTATTCCACTCCGGTTTGTTCAGTATCTCATCCAGCTGTTCACGGATCCTTCCTGTCAGACTCCTCACCTGCTGGCGCAATCTGAACAGTTCTGGTGAGGCACGGTCCGCGACCTCACCATCAGGCTCAATAGAAAATGAAATCTTCTCCTGCAGCGGGAAGCACTCCTGCAGCTTTGCCGCCCGTTCTTGCAAAAGAGGGAGTTCCATATCATCTTTTAAGAGTATTTTTTTCATGCGTTGAGCTGCCTTTAACAGTCCCAGCAGTTTGAGGAGTTCATCAGGCTCTAAAACGGCTCCGATCAGGATCCGCCTCAAAGAAGGTGTCACATCCTGTACACCCTCTAGGGTAAGCTCTGGATGCATTCTCAAAAGATGACACGCCTCTGTGGTTTCCTTCTGCAGCCTCAGGACCTCTTCTGGATCCACAGCCGGTTCTAAATCACGTACATAGGCCCTCCCCAGAGAAGTGGCACAATGCCGTTCCAGCATCTCTTTTATTTTATGAAACTCCAGTTTCTTAAGGGAATATCTATCCATTTAAGCTTCTTCCTCTCCCCTGCTATCATCCTGCAGCACACCCCGCAGGTAGTGTCCGCGGGTCAACCCAAACTGAGACACTTCAGCCAACTCATCCCAGGCAGATCTTGCTTTCCTGTGATCCCATTCCCCACAGGCAGCAGCGGTTAACGCCCTTCGGTAGAGGCTGGTCACCAAATATACATGCTCCGCCGGGTAAGGGCGGAGTTCCAGTCTAAGAATATCATAGCCATCAGTTATTATCTCTGCAAGGTGTTCGATCAGGCAAAGTTCCCGGGAATTGTAAATGGTCATGCGGCAGCTCTCATCACTTACCACAGGGAAAAAATAGCCACGGCGGTCTTTCAAGAAACATGATTGCTTGCAGGGAAAAGCACACTTCCCCTTTCCTCCGGCCATAGCACCTGGGATGCAGTGCTCACTGATCACCAGTGGCAATGCCCCATGAATGACCATCTCCAAACTGCCGCTTCCTTTAAAGGCAAAACCCTTCAACTGCCTGCGGTTTAACTCAGGTGAGAGGGTCATGCGGCTTACACCGGCCTTCAGCAGTAGATCTGCTGCTGGATCATTGAATACCGGCAGCGAAAAATCAGCTACCACCCTCAAGTTATCCTGCAAAGCGTAATAGCAGCCACCCAGATCCCCAGCCAGCACACCATCAGCAGCAAAGTCTTTTGCGAGCTCCAGATATTTCATGACCACCTTTTCCTGGTTCTCTTGCCAGATCCGCGGCAGCACCAGATATGAGGCTGCTCCCTGTTTGCGGCACTGCTCCACAGCTGCTCTCAGCTTCTCTTCAGTCCAGGGCTCCCTACCCCTTAAAGAATAACCGCCAAAATAAATGAGATCAGCACCCCCTCTAAGGGCTGCCTTTAAACCAGCAAAATCCCCCACAGCCACAGCAAGACAAGGGCGCTTCAGTCCATCTCTCCTTTTATCTGCATGCTCCTGCAGCGAGGACCAATACTTCTTTTGCCTCCTTTGGGCATCCTCAGGGAGGCTGCGCTGGTAGCGGAGAAGACGGTCCCTTTCCAGAGCCTCAGTGAGCTGCCGCCGCACAGCATTGATCTCACTTACCGGAAACATCACCCCTCTTTCGATCTCACACTCCAGCTTTTGAAGAACAAAGGGGGTGTTCCCCAAACGATCTACCTGTGCACGCACAGCTTCCTCGGTCAGCTCATGCTTAATCGCCTTTTCACCGATGAACTCACCTTGAGCAGTATAATGATAACCATCCTCATCCCATCCTTCCAGCAGGAAAGGTTTGCCTATTCTAGCCACCGCCCTCACATTAAGGGGGATCTTTCGTCTGGAGGGGCCTGTGATCCCTTTCCATGCTTCCTCTTCAAGCTTGCGATCCCGGGTTTTAAAAATCCGGTCACCCTTGCGCACAAAAAAGGGGATATTGATCTCCACCTCACTGCCGGGTAGAACCCCATCCATTTTTCTACCCTGTGAGTACATCTCCTTTACAGTAAACCCCTTACAGCCATCTCCTGTCCAAAACTCAATCTCATCCTCAGCTATTAAGGGGAGTTTTGTTTTAAATTTTATCTTTCCTTGACCAGCTTTGAGCACCCTCCCCAAGTAAAGCCCCCGGTTGTTGGGTTTGGTGTAGCCCATCAGGTCAGGGCCCGGGTTGCCATAAAAATAACCTGTTGTAAAACCGCGGTTAAAAACAAGGGCCAGATCACGGATTTCTTCAGGGGTTACCTTATAGTTGTCCGGCTCCTCCCAGGCTCTCTGTAAAGCCTCTTTATAGATGCGCACAACAGTTGCTACATACTCAGGGCTTTTCATTCTCCCCTCAATCTTTAGAGATGAAACACCGGCTTTAATCAGGTCCGGCAGCTCTCTGATCAGCATCAGATCCTTAGGGCTCATCAGGTGTTCCCCCTGATGGTCCGGATAAAGCTCCCGCCCCCTCTCATCTACAAGCTGATAGGGGAGTCTGCAGGGTTGGGCACAGCGGCCCCGGTTGCCGCTCCTTCCACCAACCATACTGCTGAACAGACACTGCCCGGAATAACAAAAGCAGAGAGCCCCATGCACAAAAACCTCAAGATCCATAGTTGTCTTCTTTCTAATCTGCAGCAGATCAGAATATCCCACTTCTCTGGCCAAAATCACCCGGTCAAACCCCAGTTCTTCCAGAAACCTGACACCTGCAGCATTATGAACTGTCATCTGAGTGCTGCCGTGCAAGGGAATATCAGGAAGCAGTTCTCTGATCACCGCTGCAGCACCCAGATCCTGGACGATCAGTGCATCTGCACCCTCTTTGTACAAAAAAAACAGGTAATCGGTAAATTCACCGAATTCCCTGTTATCCACCAGGGTGTTGACTGTAATATAAATCCGCACATTCCTGCTGTGGGCATACTCAAAGGCATCCTTTAGTGCACTGCGGTCGAAATTATCGGCAAACGCTCTCGCCCCAAACATCTTTCCTGCCAGGTAAACAGCATCAGCCCCGTTTTCCACCGCAGCCCTTAAAGCCTGGGGGTTTCCCGCAGGTGCCAGCAGTTCCGGTTTTCTGTTTGCCATACCTTTAATCAGCAACCTCCATATATGATCAATTCTTAATAAATATTAATTCCCGTTAAACAGTAAACCCATCCCACCAATAACCTATATTACCACTTCTGCACACGGCTGAACCGCAGCAGCCCTGAACAGGGGACGATCTCTACACCCCGCCGTTCCAGTTCATCCAAAAAGAGGTTTAAACCCAGGGAATCGCTGGCCATATGGCCGGCAATCACCACATTGATGTGGTGTTTTTCCGCCTCTTTCCGGTGGTCCTCGCTCATGTGCATCCCCACAATGGTTCCTACACCTGCAGCAGCCAGCTTTTCATAGGATTCCCTTGCACCGCTGGTGCCACCGGTCATATCCACAAAAATCTTACCTACCCGCCTTTTATCGCTTCCTACCACGATCTTTGGCCCAGCCTTGCGCTTCATACCCTCTCTGTATTCAGGGATCTCCTTCAGCAATTTCACTATATCCCCCACTGTTTCCGGGTCATTTTTTGTAAAATAGCTGGTTAAGTACTCCTGTACCAAATTATCAGCCGGTGTATGCACACACATCAATGGGATACCTAAGAGAGCTGCTGCATCCACTGCTCTGTTATGGTTGATGGGCATGAACCTGCGCTCTACTTCAGCAATCCTTTTGGCCATCAGACCCTCTGCCACATTGATCGGCACACCCAACATATGGAGTTCATCCTCCTGAATGTGCATCACCTCATACAGAGCTGCCAGTGCTTTTCCTTCCGGGTGGTGGGAGATCAGCAGGTCGATCCTTTTCCCCCTTTCCCGCAGGCGATCAGCCAACAAGACCTCTCCCACTTCTATATCAATACCAGCCAACACACAATCCACATCCTGGTCGAGGTCGCCGTAGAGTACTCTGGTATCACTATATGGATTTCTCAATGACTCCTGGTCAAAATCCTTTTTCTCACTTTCTTTCAGGTCCGCATACTCCTTTTCCCGCTTAGATAACTCCCTTCTTACCCCTTTTTCACCACGCGGGTCAGCAGCGATTCCTTTGCGAACAGCAATCTCATAAATTTCCCTTATTCTCACCAGTTTCTCCTCCCTCAACTGAGATTAACTCCTCTGCAGCCAATCGGACAATTGCTCAAAGGACATGGTATTAATAACATCATCCCTCTCCAACCAACCCCGGCGTGCCTGCAACACCCCATACTGCAGATCATCTAAAAAATGCAGGTTATGGGCATCTGTATTGACAGCAAAACACACCCCCAGTTCCTTCCCCCTGCGGATATACCGGTCACAGAGGTCTAAGCGATCCGGGGATGAGTTGATCTCCAGAGCTGTGCCTGTTGCTGCTGCCACCTTTAATAGCTGATCAATATCTATGGAATAGGGCTCTCTCCTGCCGAGCAGGCGCCCTGTTGGATGCCCGATAATATCCACATGTTTATTCTGCATTGCGCCGACAACCCTCTCGGTGAGGGTCTTTTCGTCCTGATTGAAGCCGGAGTGAATAGAAGCTATAACAATATCCATCTCTGCTAACAGGTCATCATTGAAATCCAAACTGCCGTCAGGGCGAATCTCCACTTCAATCCCAGCCAGCAGACGAAAATCAGAAAATCTTTGGTTTATACGGCGGATCTCCTCCCGCTGCTCCCAAACCCTGCCTTCAGTTAAACCACGGGCAACATAGAGAGATTTAGAGTGATCAGTTACAGCCAGATACTGATAGCCACGCTTGCGAGCCTCTTTAGCCAGTTCTTCAAGGCTATTGACCCCATCACTCCACCGGCTGTGGACATGCAGGTCCCCTTTGATATCACATTCCTCAAGCAGATTAGGGAGATCACCTTTTATCGCAGCCTGGATCTCCCCCCTCCCCTCTCGCAGTTCTGGTGGTATATACAACATTCCCAATCTGCTGTAGAGTTCCTCCTCAGAGGAAGGGGGTGGTTCTTTTTTACTAGAATAGAGCCTTTTTTCACTGATCTCCCACCCTGATCTGCGGGCAAGAACCCATAATTCCTCATTGTGATCCTTTGACCCTGTCATATACTGCAGTGCAGCAGCATAATGCTCAGGTTGAACAACCATTATATCCGCTCTGATACCCCACTTTGTCATGAGCGATAGCTGACAATCCTCTGCTATCAACAACTCCTGGAGAAAAGGAGCAGCCGCCAACTCCTCAATTGCAGTCAAAGGATCATGAGCAACTGCAACAAAATCTAGATCACCCACAGTCTCCATACCGCGCCTAAGGCTGCCGGCAATGCTTGCCATTTTTATGCCAGACAAACTTTGAAGATAATCCTTTATCTCCCCGGCAATAGAAAAGGCATGATTCAGCAGCAGCCTCTTTTTTGATGACGCAAGGGCTTCCAAACCGCGCAGAATCGCCTCTTCAGTTTTGATGCCGATACCAGGCAGTTCCCTAAGGCGCTTTTCCCGAGCAGCAGTCTCCAATTCAGCCAGATCCCTCGGTTGCAGATGTTGGTAGATAATTTGGGCAGTCTTAGCGCCGATTCCGGGTATTAGCAGCAGTTGACGCAGGGAAGCGGGCACTTTTTCCCGAAGTTCATCATAGTACCTCAGCTTCCCTGTGGTTATTAACTCTTCTATTTTCCCGGCCAGAGCATCCCCTATCCCCGGTATCTCTTTAAGGCGCCCTTCCTGGTAAAGTTGAAAAGCATCTAAATAGGTATTGCTCAACTGATGGGCGGCTCTCCTATAGGCACGGGATTTATAAGGGCTCTCCCCGAGGATGTCCAGCAGGTCTGCTATTTCGTTGAAGATCTGTGCTATTTCCCAGTTATTCATCTTTACTGCTCAGTTTTTTGACCTCATCCAGTTGTTTGGAAAGATTGTCATAATCCTCATGTAATTTGACCAGATCCTCTGCAATGTTGAGAGCAGCCCACACAGCCACTTTGCTCAAGGGTAATTGTGGATTTTTCTGCCCTACCAGCCGCATCTTCCGGTCAACATAGGCAGCAATTTTTTCAATCACCGCTGGCTCAGCATGCCCTCTGATAATATACTCCTCACCATAAATATTCACTGTTACCTTAGTTTTTCCCTGATCTGTGATCTCCCTCTCCGCCCCTTCCAATGCAGAAGTTATTTTCTCCATATTCTCCCCCCCTGGATTGTTGAGGATATGAAAAACTTCTCCAGAGGCTTAGCAGAATCCTGCCAAGCCTATCTTAAACGCGCACCTGCTTCCCTCTCCAGAAGTTGAAGAATACCGCTGTGCACCGCTGCCACCTCTTCATCGGTCAGTGTGCGCTCCGGAGACTGGTAAAGCAGAGAATAAGCCAAACTTCTATAACCCTCTGGAACTTGGTCACCATAATAGACATCGAACAGCCGCGCTTCCTTGAGGAGGCTTCCTCCCCCTCTGTAGATCAACTCCTGTACCCGGGCAGCAGGCACTGATAATGGAACAAGCACAGCCAGGTCCCTAACTACCCCAGGATAGCGGGGTATGGGCTGAGCTATTAAATCCCGGCTGCTGAATTGAATCACTTTATCCAGGTCTAATTCACAGTAGACAACCCTTGTATTAACTTCGTAATTAGCTAATAGATCAGGGTGAAGTTCTCCTAGATACCCCAGCAGTTCTTCCTCATAAAAGATCTGTGCTGACCGTCCCGGGTGCAGGGCTGGAGAACCGGCATAGCTTTGAAATTGAACATTTTCTACCCTCAGTATCTCCAGGATTCCCTCTACAATCCCTTTGATATAGTAAAAATCCCTTTCCATACCCTTTACCTGCCAGCCGGTATCAAGCTTGCCACAGGCAATCACTCCTAGATGAAGGCGCTCATCAGGTATTTTCCCCTCTCCGCTGGGGATAAACACATTACCCACCTCAAACAACCCGAGATCAGTCATTTTGCGGTGATAATTATAAGTCAGCACATCCATCAGGCCAGGCAGGAGCGTTGTCCGCATCACACCCTGCTCCTCTCCCAACGGATTTTTGATTCTCAAAACATTTCTCAAGGGACTGTCCTTGGGTATCCTCAGCTTATCAAAAACACTTTCTCCGATAAAACTGTAGGTAAGCACTTCATCAAGCCCAAAGCTGCAGACCGTATCGGTCACCAACTCTTTGATGGAATCTGTGTATTTCTGATCCTGGACCAGTGACCCTGCTGGATAGGTTACTGGTATCTGATCATAACCATAGAGACGAGCAACCTCTTCGATTAGATCTACTTCTTCATATATATCCACCCGGTAGGGTGGAACTGTCACTAAAATACTATCCTGACCGCACAGTTCACAGGGAAAATCCAGCCTGCTCAGGATTTCCTGTACTTCTGCCCGGGATAACTCTGTACCCAAAACTTTGTTCACCCGGGAGGTGCGCAGTCTGATAGAGCGCTGAGGCTCAGGCCTTATATAATTGTCGATCACACCTGCTGTAACTTCCCCGGCACCCAACTGCTGGATCAGCTGTGCCGCCCGATTGAGAGCGGGAATAACACCCTCAGGGTTAACACCCTTTTCAAAACGGGCTGAGGCCTCTGTCCGCATCCCTAACCTCATTGCTGTCCTGCGCACACTATAGGGATCAAACAAGGCTGATTCCAAAACAACTGTCCGGGTTTTTTCAGTCACTTCACTGGCCAGACCGCCCATAACACCGGCTATAGCCACAGCCTCATCCTGATCAGCGATCACCAGCATATCAACATCCAGTTCCCTTTCAGTTCCATCAAGGGAAACCATTTTTTCTCCGGCTTTGGCCCGTCTGACATTGATCTGTCTTCCTTTCAGCATATCACAATCAAAGGCATGCAGGGGTTGGCCGTATTCCAGCATAACATAATTGGTCACATCAACAATATTATTGATCGGCCTCATCCCTGCTGACAGCAGCCTATACTGCATCCAGGCTGGGGATGGGCCTAACTTGATATTGCGCACAACACGGCAGGCATAACGGCGGCAAAGATCCGGATCCAGGATCGCAACCCTGATCAGGTCCTCTGTTTTCTCCTCACATTCTTCCAGTGCGACTTGGGGCAGGTGCAACTTGCTCCCAGGGATAATCCCTTTCACTTCCCGGGCAATATTGATCACAGCCTGGCAGTCCCCTCTGTTGGGAGTCAGCTCAAACTCCAGGATGCGGTCATCAAGATTCAATGCTTTATCCAAGCTAGTACCTGGCGGTATATCACCGCTTAAAAGCAGGATTCCCTTATCATCTCCAAAACCCCATTCATCTGTTCCCAGTTCTGAACCGGAACAAAGCATCCCTTCAGATAGCTCACCCCGAAACTCCCTTGCTTCCACCTTTCCGCCGGGCAGCATCACTCCGGGCAAAGCCACCGCTGCACAAGCACCAACCTTTAAATTAGGGGCACCGCTGACCAGTTGAATAATCGCAGAACCTGTATCCACACTGCATAAACTGAGCTGGTCAGCATTGGGATGAGGTTTCACATCCAAAATTTTCCCCACAATGATCTGATCCAAATTCTCTACTGGGGGGAAGACCCCCTCAACCTCCAAACCCACCATGGTCAATTCTTCTGCCAGTTCCTCTGGCGGCAATTCGCATTCCACATACTCCTGCAGCCAACTGTATGCTACACGCAAGGTATTATCCCTCCTAAAACTGATGCAGAAATCTCACATCATTTTCAAAAAAGAGGCGCAGATCATTGATCCCGTATTTGAGCATAGCAATTCTCTCCACACCCATACCGAAAGCAAAGCCCACAACTCTCTCCGGGTCATATCCTGCATTGGCCAGCACCTTGGGGTGGACCATCCCACAACCCAGGATCTCCAACCAACCTGTATTTGAACAGACCCGGCAGCCTTTTCCACTACAGTTCATACAGGATATATCCACCTCAGCACTGGGTTCTGTAAAAGGGAAAAAGCTGGGCCTCAATCTGATCTCCCGCTCCTGACCAAACATCTGCCTGGCAAAGTTCAATAATACTCCCTTCAGGTCCCCAAGAGTACACTCCCTGTCAACCAGCAGTCCTTCCACCTGATGAAACATCGGTGAATGGGTAGCATCATCATCCCTCCGGTAGACCTTGCCTGGTGCAATAATCCTCACCGGAAGATGGGGTACCCTCTTTTCCATTACACGTATCTGTACAGGGGAGGTATGGGTACGCAGTAAGACCTCCTCACTGAAATAAAAAGAATCTTGCATATCCCTAGCTGGATGGCCTTTGGGGATATTCAAAGCCTCAAAATTGTAATAATCATATTCCACCTCAGGCCCCTCTGCCACTTTAAAACCCATAGCAGTAAAGATATCCTTTATCTCAGCCATGATAATTGATAAAGGATGTTTATGGCCAATCTGTACAGGCCGGCCAGGAAGAGTCACATCAATGGCTTCCTCTGCTAATTTTCTTTCCTTCTCCGCAGCACTCAGTACCGCCAACCGTTTATCCAGTTCCTCTTCGATCAGCTGGCGCACCTGATTGGCCAGTTCTCCCAGGCGGGGTCTTTCCTCAGGAGGGACACTGCCCATACCCCTTAAAACCTTAGTCAGCTGTCCCTTTTTTCCCAAGTACTTAACCCGCAGCCCTTGAAGCTCATCTCTGCTGCCTGCACTTTTGAGATCTGCTAAAGCACTCTCTTTAATCTTTTTTATTTCCTTTTCCACCCTGTTATCCACCCCTTTTATCAACAATGAAAAACCCCCGTCTCTTAAGGGACGGGGGTTTGATAACCCGCGCGGTACCACCCTTCTTGGCCTTGCGGCCCTCTTTAGGGTAATGCTTGATGTTAACGGTACAACCGGCACCATCTACTGGCCATTTACGCGTTCAACAGTGCAGCTCATAGGCGAACTTCAGCAAGCCGAGTCCTAGCTGTACTCTCAGTCTCTGATACAGCCTCCCTGAAAGGCCCTTTGCTTACTTACTCCTCCCGGTCATTGCTTTTGCTGTTTGCAATTTTGCTTTTATCACATATATTAGTGATACAAATATTTGCGATAGAGCATAAATGCATACAGTGATCCAGTGTACTTAAAAATCATCCAGTAAAAACGAGCGGGAATCGGCATCCCTCTCACATCCTTTATGGAGATAGACTAGATGCACCTTGAATGCATTATATCATACGGCTGCTCCTGGCACAACATCCCCTTTTCTACCCTTTCTCCTGGCATTGGGCTGCCCAATGCTCACTTATCCCGGATCCCGCTGGCGGAAGATTTCATAAAGGATCAGAGATGCCGCCACAGCGGCATTCAGAGATTCAACTCCCCCTGCTAAAGGAATTCTGACTTTAAGATCAACCAAATCTAATAACTCTGTTCTGATACCCCGGGATTCATTTCCGATCAGGATCAGATGGCCTCCTTTGCGAAAATCCACATGATAATATTTCTTATCTGTTCTTGGATCCGCAGCAACAGTGAGAAAACCTGCCTCTTTTACTTTTCTGATCAGTGTGTCGAGCTCCACCTGTTGAAAAACGGGAACGCGAAAAACCGCTCCCATAGTTGCCCTCAGGACCTTGGGATTAAATAGATCTACAGTTCCCTTTCCCAAAAAAACGGCTTTTACCCCTACCCCAGCGGCAGTTCTGATTATCGTTCCCAGATTGCCCGGGTCCTGCAGGCCGTCCAGTGCAACTAAAAGTCCATCCCCTTCTCTAATAACCTGCTCTTCATTCCAGACAGGCATAGAACATACAGCCACAACTCCCTGAGGTGTCTCTGTATCAGAGATTTTTGCCAACAGCTCATCCTTAACAAAAAACAAAGGAAGCTGCTGAAGCCTGGCTTGTTCCATGATTTCTTTACACTTCTGGCTATACCGGTTATCCTCTGCCACCATCACATAATCGAGAGGTGCATTATTGAACAGCGCATCTTCAACAAAGTTGACACCCTCGATCAAAAAATTATGATACAGCTCCCTGTACTTTCTTTTTTTTAAACAGCGAGCAAATTTGAGCGCCTGTTTCATTGTTTTTATTTCCAAAAAAATCACCTTAACTTCGTGCTATCAGCTACCGCAGCAGACCGGTTTAGCAAACCAATTTATTCTATAAAAAAAGTATGGTAAAACACCATACTTTTTCGCCTTCTTTTATTTGCATCTGTTAGAGATTGCGTTTTGCCAATTCCACAAGCTTGCTGAAAGCAGATGCATCATTGACCGCAAGCTCTGCCAGCATCTTTCTGTTCACACCGACGCCAGCTTTTTTCAGCCCGTTCATAAATTTATTGTAAGAAAGACCATTGCTGCGGGCAGCAGCGTTGATCCGTGTGATCCAGAGCTGCCGGAAATCACGCTTCCGCAGCCTCCGGTGAATATAGGCATAGTTCAGTGATTTCATCACTTGCTGGTTGGCTACCCGAAATAGCTTGCTTTTTGCTCCCCGATAGCCCCTGGCTAACTTCAGTATCTTTTTACGGCGGCGCCTTGTAGCCGGTCCACCTTTTACCCTTGCCATGACAGTTAACCTCCTTTGTTCTTACAAATAAGGCAGTAATCGCTTCATCCTTTTTTGGTCAGAGGCGCAGAGAACCTCTGCCCTGCGGAGGCGACGCTTTCTCTTGCTTGACTTTTTGGCAAGCAGGTGGCTCTTGAAAGCCTTCGCTCTTTTCCATTTGCCGCTGGCAGTAGGTTTGAATCTCTTGGCAGCCCCCCGGTGTGTCTTCATTTTCGGCATTGTTTAGTCTCCTTTCACTGTTCCTGGGTTTTGGGCGCCAGGACCATTATCATATTACGCCCTTCAACCTTGGGTTCCTTTTCCATAACCGCCAGATCTTCCAATTCATTAAAAAACTTCAGGCAAAGATCATGTCCCATGCTGGCATGTGTAATTTCCCGGCCTCTGAACATCAAGGTTACTTTCACCTTATCTCCATCATTCAAAAACCTCCGGGCATTCTTTACCTTCACCTGAAAGTCATGGTTTTCAATCCGTGGTCTGATTTTGACTTCTTTAACATTGATAACACGCTGCTTCTTTCGAGCATCTCGCTCACGCTTACTCTGTTCGTATTTATATTTGCCGTAGTCCATTATCCGGCAAACCGGTGGTTTAGCCTGGGGCGCCACCTCTACGAGATCAAGCCCCTGTTCAGCAGCAATACGCAGCCCTTCCTTGATCGGCATAATCCCCAGCTGCTGGCCGTTGCTATCAATCACCCGAGCTTCCCGAACACGGATCTCCTCATTGACCCGCAGATCCTTACTAATTATACGCCACCTCCTTAATAATCTATAAAAAAAACTAAAAGCGGGTTGGCAATGACCACCCGCTTTTATATACAGATATCCCTAAAATAACCCTAGTAGCTGTTTTCGCCCTAAGGTGAGAAGCGAGCGGCTTCTACTTGCACTTTAACAGTATAGCATATCTATTTTTCCACTGTCAATGGGGGCAAAGGTACAGACGGTGTCAACTTTTTATAGGATATTATTTTTCGAGATCATCATAGACTTTTGGATTTTAGAAAACACCATTTCCATTTCGTAGGCCATTTAAGCAACGAAACATAGGTATTACTTTACCCCTATTAAGTATTGTCAC
>JAAYWP010000097.1 GCA_012516535.1 Syntrophomonadaceae bacterium
GAAGCAGGGATAGCATGCAGTGCCTCCTCAGAAACACGAATCATAATGGGTAAAATCATGCAAAAAGCTGTTAGTGAAGCAGAGAGTATTGACCAGCCACCGGTCAGCGGCCGCAACAGTACAACAAAAAAGGCAAAACCAAACAGCCCGATCACAATAGAGGGTATACCTGCCAGGGCATCGGTAAAAAACCTGATGACGCGCACAAAAAAACCCTCTGCTGTGAATTCAGTGAGATAGATGGCGGCTCCCACCCCGATGGGAATCGCCAGCAGCATAGTGACCAGTGTAAAATAAATAGTTCCCAGCAGTGGAGAGAAAATACCCCCCTCGCTTCCCATACGGCGCGGGTTTTCCAGAAGAAAAGAAATGCTGATCCTGTCCAATCCCTGGATCATGATATAGCCGATGATGACAACCAGCGCACCCACTGTAAGCAGGGCAGCCCCCCAGACGAAACACGCCGCCAACTTTTCCTTGACCTGCACACTCACCGCACCTTCACCCCTTTAGCAATGAACAGGGCAAAACTGTTGAGCAGCATAATCACTATAAACAGGACAATCCCAGTAGCAAAAAGAGCTTGAGCATGTTCTCCTGAGGCATAGGACATCTCCAGTCCGATATTCCCGCTTAAAGTTCGAGTGGGTGAAAAAATAGAGCGGGGGAGAGCAGGTGCATTACCTGCTACCATGAGGATAGCCATGGTTTCCCCAATGGCCCTCCCCATTCCCAACACCACACCAGCCATAATCCCATTGCTGGCAGCAGGGATTGTATTATGGATGATGGTCTGCCAGCGGGGTACACCCAGAGCGTAAGAGCCTTCTTTATATTCCTTAGGCACAGCACGCAGAGCATCCTCGGAAATACTTACTATTGTAGGCAGAATCATAATTCCCAGCACAATGGAAGCAGCTATGATCCCAAAACCGGTTTTCATCTCAGGGTACAGCACCCCACCGAACCAGTGTACAGCTGCATAGCGAACCAGAGGCACAATAACAGTCATGCCAAATAATCCATAAACAACTGAGGGAATTCCCGCCAGCAGTTCCACCGCCCGGCGTATCCAGGGAGTTACTATCCCAGGTGCATATTCTGCCAGAAAAACCGCTGTGGTGACACCCAAGGGAACACCGATGACCAGAGCGCCTAATGTCACCGCCAGTGTACCGATCACCATAGGAAAGATCCCAAAAACACCATCCCCAGGCAGCCACTCCTTCCCAAACACAAAGGATAAAAAACCTGTCTTTGCCAGCAAAGGGTACCCCTGAAGGAAGATAAACAAACCCACCAGTACAACCACCAGGGTTGAAGCCATAGCACAAAACAGCAGCATTTTTTCATACATTTTTTCCTTCAAAGACGGAATCCCCCCTACCCATCCCTTCCAGTAACGGGCTATTCCTTCAAGTACCTACCTAATTATTGCTTTCCTAACCACAAACCACTAAATTGGCTTTTTCCAACCTCCGCCTTCCGGCATCCGACCTTCATACCAGCCAGGCTTGCTTTTTTGTTTTATTACAACCTTCTTCTCATTTCCAACCTCTCACTTCCCACATCTCATTCGCCTGACTTGCCTTTTTGCCTAATTTATATCAATAAGCCGCATATACAGACTTCCGGCCTCCGGCATCTACTTCTGCAACCTGACCATTGTCAACATCATGGGTATTGCCCACCATTTTCCAACGACTAACCACCAACCACTAACCACTAACCACCTATTCCACACCTACAAAAACCTCACCAACGATCTGCTGCCCCTCATGACTAAGAACAAAATCGATAAACTGTTGGGTAATTTCTCGAGGCTGCTCTCTGGTTAAATAGTAAAAAAAACGCGCCAGCTTATATGAACCGTTTTTTATTGTCTCATCCGTAGGAGTAACCCCCTCCACTGCTAACACCTTGACCGAATCATTGACATTCCCCAATGAAATATAGGCTACTGCTTGAGGATCCCCGGCAACAGCAGTGCGCAGAGAACCGGTGGAGTTCTGAACACCCACCTTATTGCTGATACGGGAATCCTTCATCACCAACTTTTCAAAAGCCCCCCGTGTTCCTGATCCCTCCTCCCGGGTGAAGGCATTAATATCCCCATCCCTCCCCCCGACTTCCTTCCAATTGGTGATCTCTCCGGCATAAATTCCGCGTATCTGTTCCATAGTCAGGTTTTTCACCGGGTTCTCCGGGTTGACCACAATCGCTATCCCATCGATGGCGATGGAGATCACAACCAGGCCCTTTTCCTCATCCTTGCTCAATTCCCGGGATGATGCTCCGATATCCGCAGTACCATCCTTTGCAGCCTTAATACCTGCGCTGGAACCTCCTCCGGCCACATTGACGGAAATCCCAGGGTTATCCTCCATAAAAGCATTGGCCAATTCCTCTGAAAGAGGCTGAACAGAGGATGAGCCTGCAATATTGACTGTATTCTCCGGATCAGGACGGGAACAACCGGGAAGACCGGCCAGGATAAGCAGCTCTATCAAAATCACTCCACACAAACTGCCCCTTGCCCTCACATTCATTACAATAATCCCCCATTTTTCCAACCGTCCGGTCACCGGGACCGTTTAGGCCAGGCGGTTTTCTACACACCTATATCATGCCCCTATTACATTTGTTTAAAATTAAGGAATTCTTATAAAATTGAATCTAGAAGAAAAACTGTCACTCATTCATGACCATGGATCATGCCCTTAATTACCAGAACATTACTGAATTCCCTGCCCCAGGTAACACATGAATCAGAAAAAAAGTTCTGGTGAATAGCTACCAGAACCCCCGTATTTTCGAAACAAATGTATTAAATTATAAGTTGAGCTCTGTGCGCTCACCCTTAACCATATAGTAAGTGGACTCCCCTACATTTGTTGCATGAGCCGCAATCCGTACTAAAAATCTGACAACTAAAAGGAGTTGGGCAGCCTGTTTGATGGTGTGCGGGTCATCAACCATGAGCAGCGAAAGCTCCCGAAAAACCTGATCAGACAATGCGCTCACTTCACGATCATAATCAATCAAACAGTGCACCATTTCGGGGTCTTCCTTAACATAAGCATCTAAACTGATCCTGGTCATCTTTTGAGTGATCTCCATCATCCGGGGTATATCTATCAGCGGCTTAATCAGCGGTTGCCCGGAAATTCGCTGGGTTACTTTGGCAATATCAACTGCCAGATCAGCCATCCGCTCTAAGTCTGTGATGATCTTGATGGCTGTGGTGATCACCCGAAGGTCCCGTGCCATCGGCTGCTGCAGAGCCAACAATGTGATACAGCAGTCCTCAATTCTCACTGTGAAATCATCAATTGCATCATCCCCATCAACCACCTGTTGAGCCAGCTCAACATCCCCCTCTTTAAGTGATTTCACTGCAAGACAGATCGCCTCTTCCACCATTGCGCCCATTTTCAGCACATCTTCTTTCAACTTTACAAGCTGTTCACTATAAGATTTTCTAGCCACCGACTTCTCCCCTTTTCCTGCTAACCGAAACGGCCTGTAATATAGTCCTCGGTTTCCTTTCTGGATGGGTTGGTAAAAAGCCTATTGGTTTCAGCATACTCTATCAGTGAACCATTCAGCAGAAATGCTGTATATTCCGAGATTCTCGCAGCCTGCTGCATATTATGAGTAACAACAACTATAGTATAGTCCTTTTTCAGCTCATCAATAAGATCCTCCACCCTGGCGGTAGAAATGGGGTCCAGGGCTGAGCAGGGCTCATCCATAAGCAGGACATCAGGCTTCACCGCCAGAGCCCTGGCTATACACAGCCGCTGCTGCTGCCCACCTGATAACTCAAGAGCTGACCTATGGAGCTTGTCTTTCACTTCATCCCAGAGAGCAGCCTTCGTAAGGCTCCATTCCACAATTTCAGTGAGCTCTGCTTTGTCCCGAACACCGTGATGGCGGGGCCCATAAGCAATGTTTTCAAATATTGATTTAGGAAAAGGATTTGGCCTTTGAAAAACCATCCCTACCCGTTTGCGCAAGGCTACCACATCAAGCTTTGGCTGGTAAATGTCCTCCCCATCCAGGAGAATACTCCCTTCAATTCGTATCCCAGGGGTCAGATCATTCATCCTGTTCAGTGTTCTGAGCAGGGTAGATTTACCGCAGCCAGAGGGGCCAATCAGGGCGGTCACCTTATGTTCAGCAATATTCAGATCAATATCTTTTAATACCCGGTTGGAGCCATAGTACAGATTTAGTTTGTGAATTTCAAACTTATTATCTCCCAAATCCTACCTATACCCCCGATCTAAAGGTAGTCATAAGCCAAGCCTGCCCTTAGAATATTTATTACCGGTCATTCAGACCAAATGAGAGCTCTATCGTACCGGTATAAATTCGTATGCTGCCCTGCCCAGTTTTCTTTCGCCTTTCATTGGATATAAGAACTGCCCTGGCAAGCTGTACTCTTTGCAGTGCCGAGAACTTTCATTGAATATGAGGATGATTAATAACCATCTACATTATGTAAAGGTAGCCCTTTTTTGATTAAGCAATTAATGAACAAATGGTAAAATATTTTTTCTCCTCTTGTAATATTCTCCACAGTATGTATAATAAAATACTAATACTGGTAACACGGTAGGAATTTATTTTGAAAAAATGCAGGATGGTAGGATGGCAGCATAGTGGAGTCTGATCTGACTCGGCTTCGAGTTGGTCCAATGATTGATCAAAGCCTGATCACGGTTCCAGCGAAAGAGTCGGCACTCCTATGCAGGAGTGCTTTTTTGTTCCTTTCACGGCAAACCGCCCTCCTGCTTTTAGAAAGGGGGATAGAAAGCACAAACTTAACTTTATTTTTAATCCTGGAAGTACGGTATCACGGAGAGGAGGATTATTAATGCAGGTAAGTCAAATCAGCCAGCATCCCCGGAAACAGAGAATCGAAATCCCCATTATAGGCAGCCCCTGTGATCGCCTAACCGCTGTGCTAGAAGAATTTGAGCCGGGGGAAAAGGAATTCATCATCTATCCCGAACAGTGCGGTGTGAAAGCCCGCACAGTTTCCCATGTGGTAGAACGGGAGGTAGAAGTCATTGTCCCCGCCCGGCTGCACATGTCAGTGCTGGATATGAACCGTTTCAGTATTGAACGGGTCGGGGGCGGGGGGATCGGCTTAGGTATCAAGATCCCACTCAGAGCTAGGGTTCGCTCAACTAAAAGGCCGGAAATCGTGGTCAATGGTGAGCGACCTTTAATCGCATTACATTTTGCACGAGTATTTAAGGAAATTCTCCAATACCCTGGAGGTTTTGAAATTGAGCTTTATGATCACAAAAGGCGCCATGTTGGATTAGGCTCATCTTCAGGAACAATGTGTGCCGCCTGTATCTGCATTAATGAGGTTTTAGGCAGGCCCTTTAACAACAGAGAACTAAGGCGTATCACCGGGTACAATGCCTGTGAAGAGAGCCCCTCAGGGAACGGCTATATAATCAGAACATTTGAAACAGGAATCGGGGCAATGGTGGGGATCCACGGCGGCCTTGTTGTAGGCTCAGATGATGCTGAGATCATTTACCGGGCACCCCTTGAGGACACCAAGGTAATCATCCTCATCCCTGATGTGCCCAGCCTGGAGGATGAATACACAGGAAAGGATACAGCAGCTGATGCAGAGGTGGGGCTTTTGCTCAGGCGCGCCCGCTTTTTAGATGCGCGGCTGGGGAAC
>JAAYWP010000098.1 GCA_012516535.1 Syntrophomonadaceae bacterium
AGAATTGCAGATATTGCATCTGCTACTTCCTGTACTGTGTCTGCGATTTCTAATAGGTAAGACAAGGCAATTCCCCCTTATTGCTTTCCACTCTATATTATACATGAGAAAGTATCTTAATGGAATAAGCAAAGTCGATAAAAATTAACAAAAATGATTATCTATTAATGAGAATTATATTGTTCATAATTGAGAAATAAGAACACCCCTTTCAATTCAATGGTTTTCACCATACTCTATTTATCATATCTTTATCAATTATGAGAAATTAGAATTTATTTATCTTTTGGTGGAGAGCAAATAAATGTTGCTGTTATCAGGTTTTTCGCAGTTGGTTTAAGAAAGAAATGAATTGGTATGTATTTTGCTTTTATCATTTTAGCAGTAATTTATCAAATTGTTTTTTATCAAATTAGGAGGAGGATTAGTTTATGGTAATTAGTGGTGGGTTGCATGGTGGACAGTATCAACCATTGTCACAGGAACAAATATCTCAAATACACAAGGCAACACTTGAAGTGTTAAGTAATACAGGGGTTGAAATCAGTAATAAAACAGCCCAGGAACTGCTGGCGAACGCCGGTGCCAGAGTTGAAAAGGAACGAAACCGTGTTTATTTGCCCGCTGAACTCGTAGAAAAAAGCATAGGAAGTGCTCCTTCTGAAGTCTTGCTAGCCGGCAGGGAGGAGAAAAATGATTTGCTGCTAAGAGGTAAGCGTGTTTATCTTGGTACAGGTGGCACCGCGTTGAACGTGCTGGATCTTAATAACACAAGAAGGCCATCTACCTTGGAAGATTGCCGGAATACCGCAAAATTGGTGGATGCGCTGGACAATATTCACTTTTTTGTTCTACCTGTTTACCCTAATGAACTTCCTAAGGAGGAAGTTGATGTTAACCGTTTTTATTCTGCTATGCAAAACACCACTAAGCACATCATGGGTGGTGTCTATACAATTGAGGGGATTCGCAAGGTAATCAAAATTGCTGAAAAAATAGCAGGAGGGCCGGATAAGCTAAGGGAAAGGCCATTTATTTCTATGATAACCTGCATCATGAGTCCCTTAAAATTTGATGATACCTACACCGAGTTGATGCTTGAAGTAGCCCGACAGGGGATTCCCTTGGCAACTCCTCCTTGCCCGATGGCAGGTGCCACAGGGCCTGTTACATTGGCAGGCACCTTGGTCCAACAAAATGCAGAAGCATTGGCAGGGATTGTGCTGACCCAGCAGGTCAATCCAGGCACTCCGGTGCTCTACAGTGCGGTACCAACAACTGTTGATATCCGTACTATGGATTTCTTGTTTGGAAGTGTTGAGATGGGACTTCTCAATGCCGCGATTTCTCAAGTGGCTCAGTTTTATAATCTTCCTATCTATTCAACTTCAGGTGTCACTGATTCTAAGATACCAGATGTTCAAGCAGGTTATGAAAAGGCAACCACCGCCTTGCTCTGTGCATTAGCAGGAAGTAATTATGTGCATGACTGTGCGGGTTTAATTGAGAGAGGGATGACGGTCAGTTTCGCCCAGTACGTTATTGATAATGAGATAAACGGGATGGTTATGCGTGCTGTACGGGGTATTGATGTGAACACAGAGTCTCTTGCTGTGGATGTTATTAACAAAGTGGGGCCAGCGGGTAACTACATTGCTGAGCAGCACACCTTGAAATATATGCGCAGTGAGTTCTTCTTGCCGCAAGTTAGTGACAGGCAAACCTATCACCGATGGAAGGAGCAAGGGGAAAAGGACGGTTGGCATCGTGCCAATGAAATCGCTGAGAAAATCCTGGCAAATCATAAGCCCACTCCTATTCCAGCGGAAATTGAGCGGCAGCTGGCAGAGGAAATTCCAGAATTAAGACTGTAGGTATCATGATAAATTTGAAAGAAGGAGGAACAAAATGTCTTTATTAGACGAATTGAAAGAGTTAGTGGTAAAGGGAGATATGGTGAATGCGGTTGAAAAAACCCAAAAAGCATTAGATGAAGGTTTGGTACCAGGCAAGTTAATAGATGAGGCGCTTATTGCTGCGATGGATGTTGTTGGTGAAAAGTACAAGAGTGGAGAGTTATTTGTGCCTGAAATGCTTATTGCTGCCAAAACTATGCAGGCTTGCATGGAGAAGCTTGAGCCCCTAGTTGCTGCAGATGAATTAAAATCTGCGGGCAAGGTAGTTATCGGAACTGTTAAAGATGATTTGCATGATATCGGTAAAAATCTTGTAGCGATGATGTTAAGGGGTGCTGGGTTTGAGGTTGTTGATTTAGGAGTTGATGTGGCGGCTGAAGAGTTTGTGGCTAAAGTGAAGGAGCTTAAACCTAATATTTTAGGGATGTCAGCATTGCTGACAACAACAGTGCCTCAGATGGAGTTGGTTATCAAAGCTCTTGATGACGCTGGGCTGCGCAGCCAGGTGCAGGTAATTGTAGGTGGGGCAGCGGTTACCCCTGAGTTTGCAAAAAATATTGGTGCTGATGGTTATGCTCCGGATGCAACTGGAGCAGTGAACTGGGCAAAGAATTGTATGACTGGCAGCAAGTGATTTATGTGTCATCCGGGGTATGGCTGATCATCCCCCCATACCCCGGCTTGTTTATATTATAAAGGTAATTGAAAGTGGAGGAGAGAGCATGATTTTTATATTTGAATTTTGATAATGTTTACTTTGCTAAACACAAAATCGGATTTTTTGAATTATGACAAAGGAGGAGAGTCTTTTGGTAGCTAAAACAGCGAATAAAGATGAGGGGTTTCATATCAACTGGTTGGCGCTGATTGTTTTGTTTATTGGCGGAGGCATTATCTATCTGTTACCTTATCTTCGCGGTACATATTATCAAACACTCCAGCAAGCACTTGGCGTTACCAACACACAGTTGGGGGTCATTCAGAGTGTTTATGGTCTTCTCACAATTATATGCTATTTTCCCGGTGGGTGGTTGGCTGATAGGGTTTCCCCTAGGAAATTGTTGACTTTCTCCTTTGTAGCAACCGGGGTAATGGGGTTATACTATGCTGCGATTCCACCATACCCTGCTGTTGTAGCAATTCATATTATTTTTGGAATAACGACTACGGTTACTTTTTGGGCAGCTTTTATCAAAGCTACCAGGCAGTGTGCTTCTCCGTCAGCACAGGGGAGAGCCTTTGGTATCCTTGAAGGTGGTCGAGGTCTTACTTCAACGATCTTATCTCTTGTTTCTGTGGCTTTATTTGCTAAGTTTGCGAGTGAAGTAGCTGGGATGAAAGCGGTCATTGTTTCATATTCAGCAGCTTATATTATCATCGGTATTATTACCTGGTTTGTGATCAAGGATGATATGGGAGAGGGGACAGAAAAAATAACCTTGGATGGGGTTAAGAGAGTTCTTTCTATGCCTGTCGTTTGGTTAATCGCTGCAATTGTTTTATGTGCTTATATACCCTTCCGGAATAGTGACTTTATCACACCCTATATGACCGATATCTGTGGAGTCGGTGCTGCTATGGGTGCTATCTTAGGCACGATTAGGTACTATGGGATGAGACCCGTGGGGTCTGTGGTAGCTGGCTTTATTGCTGACAAAATCAGCTCCTCGAAAACGCTTATTTACTGTTTTATTGTTATAATAATAACAAATATTCTCTATGTGATTTTCCCGGGCAGTCCAAAGCTTCTTTATTATGTAATTACCAACATGGTAGTATTTATGACAGTCTGTTTTGCTACAAGGGGAATCTATTTTGCCTTACTTGAGGAGGGGAAAGTACCTATAGCTCTATCCGGAACAGCTGTAGGTGTTATCTGTACCATCGCTTTCACTCCTGATATTTGGAGTCCGATTCTTGGTGGCTACTTCCTGGACACCTTTCCAGGAGTGGCTGGTTACAGTTATGTCTTCATAATAACGGTAATCGCAGCTGCACTGGGTATTGTTTTTACCTATCTATTTAGAAAAACAGTAGAGAAGATGTAAATATAGTGCCTGGATTGCCCCCCTTTACTTTTGCACCACTAACAGAGCAGCTAAGAGTATTATTATGGAAACTTTCAAATCATTGTGACGGCACAAAACGCAGTCCTACCTAGTGGAAACAATCGCACAAGCCACTTGTAGAATTGGGGGGCCTAATCAGGTAATGAAACCGTTCAATAAACTACTTTCCTGAATATGCGTTTTATAGGTTAAAAGGGGTGACTTTTTATGTTAAATGGTGGTCTGGAAACAGATGTTTTGAAGATTTTGTCCGACGATGACATAAAAAAGATTCACAATGCTTCAATGAGGGTGCTAGAAGAAGTTGGAGTACATGTAGATGATGAGGAAGTCCTTTCTCTATGTGAGCAAAAAGGCGCTCGAGTGGATCATGAAGCCCAAAGAGTATACTTTAACGAAGAAATAGTAATGGGAGCTGTAAAAACCGCACCTTCCACGGTGGTTCTTTACGGCCGGGATGATGATGCTAAAAATATAGTTTTGGGAGGAAAAAAGGTTTATCTTGGAACCGGGGGTACGGCTCTTAATATTCTGGATTTTGATCGCAAGAGAAGACCTACTACTGCCGCAGATATTGCCAAAACTGCACAGCTTGTGGACGCCCTGGAAAATGTTCATTTCTTTGTGATTCCATGTCATCCGTCTGATGTGGAATCATCTGATGTCGATGTCAACCGATTTTTCCATTCCATCAACAATACCACCAAGCCGATTATGGGTGGAATTTTTACAGAGGATGGGGTGGATCGGGTAATCGAGATGGCTGCAGAGGTTGCTGGTGGTCGCGATAAACTGGTAGCAAAGCCGTTTATCTCATTTATATCCAGCATTTTAAGCCCCTTAAAGGTTGACAGCCTGCGTGCGAAGATTCTGATCAAAAGCGCAAAGGCGGGTATTCCTCTAGCTACATCTGTTGCGCCTTTAGCTGGAGCTACATCTCCGATAACCCTTGCCGGGACTTTGGTGCAAATGAATGCCGAAGCTTTGGTGGGGGTTGTTCTGACCCAGTTCGTCAAGACTGGGGCGCCTATTCTCTATTCAGTAGTACCCACGATTATGGATATGTCTACGATGTCATTTCTTTTTGGTAGTGTAGAGTCGGCTATGATGAATGCAGCTGGAGCTCAACTTGCACAATTCTATAAACTGCCTATTTATGCCACAGGTGGTATCAGCGATTCCAAACAACCTGACCAGCAGGCAGGATATGAAAAGGCAATTACCGCACTTATGCCTGCCCTGGCTGGAGCGAACTTCATTCACGAAGCTGCAGGTCAGTTGGATAGTGGCATGACTATCAGCTATGCTCAATATGTTATTGACAACGACATTAACGGATATGTCATGAGAGCTGTCCGGGGGATCGAGATAGATGAAGACACTTTGGCAACGGAAATAATTGCCAATGTAGGCCCGGGTGGCAATTTCTTAACTCAAAGACAAACTGTTGAAAAAATGCGCACTGAATTTTACTATCCTAAGGCAGCCACCCGGACTAATTATGACGGTTGGGTACAAAGCGGTAAGAAAGATACCTGGACACTAGCTGAAGAAAGAGCAAAAGAGATTTTAAAAAAACACAAACCAAAGCGGATAAATGAAGAGATCGTAAATAAAATAAAGGAAAAGGAACCAGGAATAGTCAATGTCTAATGGTGCCAGTTTTGGCATAAATGTCTTCGGATGGAATTTAGTCAGAGCTGTATAATGGGGAGGCCGTGGTGCTATAAGTGCCACGGCTTTTTGGTTCGCCTAGCATGTCTGCTGAGCCGGTGGGTTGAAAGAAACCCACGCCGCCTAACCAGCGGGAAGGCAACCCGTAGGCAAGGGCGTCACTGGTAACGGTGGGGTCTGAAGGAAGCCGAAGGGAGAATTCGGAACATAGCGAAAGCGAACCAAGGCTGGCTAATCGGGTGGGTAACCTTGCGTAAAATGGGAAAGCCCAAAAGCTGGATAACCTGATGAGTTTTGACGGATGGCTTCGAATTCAGGCAAGCAGGCTTAACTGGGGAAGCCCTGAATCATCTCATGACGAAGAGTAAACCCGAACAAGCGGAAACGCAAGGGAGGGCATAAGTGGTGCAGGGTGGCAGATGAGCCCGTAGTAGCTATTAACCCCGAAAAGTGTTGATGAAGGATTTGAAAGCCTAGAAGAGGCAATCAAAGAGTACGATAAGGCAAAGTTGGAAAGCCTTGATGAAGTATTTGATAGGATAGGGCCATATATCAAAAACCATCGAGAACTCTTGTCAGTCTCGTTAAAATCGGTTGAAGACTTCAATTCTATTTCTGATGACGATTGTGTTGCGAAAGTAAACAATGTACCTATATCTATCGCCGAAATAGAGTTTATGAAAGGTTTAAAAGATGCGTTTGAAGAGAGAAATTCTAGTTTAGTTGACGAAAAAGTGGTTTTCGATTACGCAATGAAAAATGACTTAATTCCTTCAAAAAGCGAAGTAAATGAATTTATAACCTGGGAAAAGGATAGTTATGAGAGTGATACGGAGTATCAAAAAGGTGTTAATATGTTTTGTGAAAAAGCCGGTATGAGTCTGAAAAGTTAATTAGCCCAGATAACCCGGACAGTGCCGGGTCATCTGGGCTATATACAATCGAGTGCCTGCTTATGCTCCGAAAACTTCTTTTGCTACTTTGACTCCATCATCTGCAGTGGTTCCGAAATAGTCTGCTCCACAGTACTCTTTAACTTTTTCATCTACATAATTACCGCCGATCAGAACTTTTACATCCAGTCCAGCATCTCTAACAGCTTTAATAATGTCTCTCATTGGGTCTTGGCATCCGGTCAGTAGTACGCTCATTGCCAGGAGAGGCGCCTGGTTCTCTTTTACTGCGTCAATAAACTTTTCAGCAGGCACATCGACACCTAGATCGATCACATTGTAGCCGGCTCCTTTAAGGAGCATGGCCACTATATTTTTGCCGAGGTCATGGATGTCGCCTTGTACAGTGCCGATTACGATATTGCCTTTGTATTCTTGATCAACCCCGGCGAGTTTAGGCTCGAGCAGAGCCATGGCTTGTTTCATGATCTCTCCGCTCATAATAAGCTCGCTGAGGAAGTACTCCCCTCTAGCAAACCGGTCACCGATTTCCACCATACCCGCCTGCAGGTCTTTCACCATGTCCATTGGGTCTACCCCTGCATCCAGGCCGGCCTTTACTTTATCAAGCACCTTATTCATATCAAGCCCAACAAGGGCATCTTTCAATCCATCAATCTGATTGGCCATTGAGTGATTCCTCCCTTTATTTATCGAGGTTAGGAATAAATCTCACAAACTACCTCTGTACCCACCACCAAATATAAACATAAGCAAAAGCCTCTAACTTTTCCCATTCGCTTTTGATAATATCTTCATCTCCGCGAATCTCTCCGATATCTTTCACCTTTTCTTCCCAGGGAAGGCAGACTCCTGGGGGTATTCTTTTGCTGTCCTCTGTCGCCATCGCTTCCAGCCTCCTTATTAATAAACTCCGTATTCCAGAGTTGTTTCGATCATGGCGCGGACGTTCTCAACCTTGGCATCCCATTGGACAACCCCTCCGGCATCCATGATAAACCCGCCGTCACAGGCCACCTCATCGATAAGCTTCTTACAGTAATCGCTAACTTCCTCGGGTGTCCCATAGGTCAGCAGGGTGTTAGGAACATTACCGCTAAGGCAGAATCTGCCGCCTAAAATCTCTTTGGCCTTTTTCATATCGGTCATATCTACATGGAAGACGATGCTTTTATCCGGGAGTTCTGCGATTTTTTCCAGATAGGGGGTCCAGTCTCCTTCCGCATAGAATAGGGTTCTCTTGCCATGTTTCCATAGCCCTTCGATGACCTTCTTAAGTGTTGGCCAGTAGAACTTGTCCCACTGTTCCGGATTGAGGAAGGGGTAGCTTCCCCTGTGTAGCGGCATAAAGAGAGGCAGTGTTGTATCACCTGCAGCAGTAGCCATACCGTAATATATATTGTGGTCCACAAGCACATCAAGGGCTGCCAGCAGTTTATCAGGACACAGATGCATATCCATCATAATCCCATGCAGGCCCCGCAGAACATCACCCAAAGTGTCAAATGGCGCCTTGCTCATTCCGGAAAAAGGAGGGAATATTCCGTATTCCTCAGCCCAGCGTTTTCCAGCCTCTGCCAGCATTCCCTGATTCATAACCATGCCAGCTGCGCCTTTGATCAGTGAAAGATGTGCTCTGTAGGGGTCTTTGAACTCTGTGTGTAGACGAGGAAGAAGAGTAGTTAAAATCCATTTGGTAGGGTTCTCAATGAAGTCATCATAATCTTCTGCTTTCATATAGTCGGACTCAAGGAACTGAAACTGTTTGTCTTTATCCAATTCACGGCCGGCAAACTTCAAATACTTTGCTCCTGTCGCGTCATGGATACCGCCCATCCACAGACTGGGTGGGCCTGGCACAGTATCTACATCGAAATCTTGAATGAATTTATTTGAACTTTCAATGTTTTTGTCCATCTGGTAGTAAATCTCTTGTAGAGTGTATCCTGCATATTTGGCCAAAAACTCACTCAGATTCAAACGAATTGGCACCCTGTCTGGTTTACCAACATCCATCGCCGTAACATACCGGTTTAGACGCTCTTGGTAAAGTTTCTTCTTATCACTCATTAATTTACTACCTCCATTGTAAATTTTACCGATAACCTGAAAGTCGACTATGCTCGGTTTTCCTTAAACCACCTCCTTTTTTCGACATGCTTTGATCTGATTTCTCAGCCTGTAAACAACTGCACCATGACCCTTTTGATGTCTTGTTATCCATGCCACATACCAAAAATTATATAACTTTATTTTTCTTTAACAAAAATGCAAGATACATACCAATACAATATATATTTCCATCTAAATGCTCGTTATCGTTTTTATGGATAGGCCTATTTTGCTTAATGCTGTTCCTTTGAGGCACTAAAATACCGGTAGCAGCGATGGTATTAAGCTTCGCGTAGTGAACCAGAATCTAATGATACACTAAGGCAATCCTGTATCAGATAAAATATTGCCAAAAATACGGGGCAGTTTGACGTAATTTCGGAATGTCTTATTTGCAGCACTGCTTCAATATCGCTAAAAGCCTATAAATACGGAGAAAAGGGGCATATGGTAAATTCCGATTCTACGAAAAATATTCCGAAAATTCGTTAGAAAGCTTTGATCGATCATAGGTAGGTTTTATTTATGTTAGGACATAATAAAGCGATACCCTGTATTGGGAAGGAAAAACCCGGATAAACCGGGTTTTTCGATTATTATTAACGGATGAACATTCTGGTTATGGTTCCTGCGAGGTTCATTACAAGTCTAGGTTTTTTCGAAGTTGGTTTCTTCAAGAATACACTCCAATATAAAGTCCCTACAAAAATAGCACCACCAATAATGTTGCCAAGTGTTACAGGGATAATGTTTTTAAATATAAAGGAGCTCCAGTTTAGATTTGCCAAAACAGAAACCGCTCCCACAGGGTCTGTTCCTAAAGCCGGTGCTACAGCAGATAAAACTGAAGCCTGGCTCTTTAAGAAAATACCGGCAGGGATAAAGAACATATTGGCGATACTGTGCTCAAATCCGCAGGCAACAAAAGCCGTGATAGGGAACACAATACAGAGAATCTTACTGACTCCATCCTTGCTGGCGCTTGCCAACCATACTGCTAGACAGACTAGCCAGTTGCAGAGAATGCCGCGGACGAATGCTTCAGTCCATGTTAGATTGACTTTAGCATTTGCGGTCATTACTGACTTAGCACCGATCAGTGCGCCGTTCATTTTCCAAATCCCACTGAGGTAAAAGAATGTGGCGATCAGGATTGCACCTAAAAAGTTTGCGAAGAAAACTATCGTCCAGTTTCTCAATACTTGCCTACCCTGTATTTTTCCTTCCAACCAGCCTGTTACCATAAGTGTATTACCAGTAAAAAGTTCAGCCCCACCGATGACAACGAGGATCAAGCCAAGTGAGAAAACCAGGCCACCCACTAATCTGGATAGTCCGTCCCCTACATATGATGCCAGATCATTTGTAACAACTGTTGATAAGGCTCCAGCCAATGCGATATAACATCCGGCCAGGATCCCCAATACAAGTAGGTTGAAAAGAGGGGATACCGCCTTTTTTTCTGCATTTCCTACGGTAATTGCTGCAACCGCCTTGGGTGTGTCACAAGCATTAGGAACAACCACCGGTGCTGGCTGAGGCTCAGGTTTTGGAGTTACTGCATCTCCTACGGCAAACTCCATCTTTTGTTTGCAAATTTTGCGTTTTTCGGCGGTACACCCCATTTTTTCTAACTCGTCCAATGTTAGTTTGTGTCCAAACGCCGCAATTTCACAATAACTGATAGGCCCACTGATTGAATCATACTCTTTCCAATGTTCGCAATTAATAGACATTTGCTGATACCCCTCTTCTTAATACTGTTGTAAATGTTGTTTGATTAAATGTTAAATCTATATACAACATATAGCAAAAAACATGCCAAGACATAAAAAATCCTTCAAGAAAAAACAAGTTGCTAGAAAAACTGTGCTGCGGGAAATACCAAAGATAACCCTTTCATCCTGTCCCTGTGTGCCGAATATAACCCTATTCCCCTTAAACAGTTATAACCCCAGTAGGAAACCCTTTCCCGAGTTGCTGGTTTAAATTCGGATTTATAATCGGAACCAGCATTTCTGCTGCTGAATATTATATCTTGGGATGATAGCAGAACTTACCAGTGTAAGTGAGAAATATATGAGGGGGAGGGGGTGGATGTGGATTGTCATTGCTATTGAAAAAGTTAGATTTTACACTGGATCAATATGCTGCATTATGCAGTACAATCAAAATGTCCAAATACCAGGCAGTTACAGTGAGAGATTATTTAGCAGGGGTTCAGCGGGATAAATATTTGATCATCATGCGCCATGATGTTGAAGAAGATGCCCGTAAAGCTTTAGACATGGCCCGGGTGGAACACAGTTACGGCATCCAGGCCACTTATTATTTCAGGATGAAAAACAAGGTATATGTTCCTGATATTATTGATCAAATTGCATCCTACCATCATGAGATCGGCTACCTATACGAAACCCTGGATAAGACCAACGGAGATATGGAAAAAGCCATCATGCTTTTTGCAGTGGAATTAGCAATGCTGCGGGAGAGATATGATATTAAAACGGCCTGTATGCATCCTTTGACCGAATATGATAACAAAAAGATTTGGGAGAATTGCAAGCTGGCAAAATTCAATCTCCTTGGAGATCCTTACTTCTCTATGGATTATAATCAAATGCTCTTTTTGTCTGACAGCGGAAGAACATGGTTGGTAGATACAAATAAGGTTAATGACAGAACGAGTTCAACGCTTTCTCCCATAGATAAGGTTGAGCACACAACTGATCTGATCGATTTAATCAATGATGGAAGGTATGAGAGAATCTGTATTTTGACACACCCTGAAAGCTGGAGCAAAAATATAGTCGATTGTTTAGGATTTTATCTGCTTGGTCTTGCTTTAAATGCGGGAAAAAGACTGCTGTCTGTATATCGGGGTCTATTTAAGGGGAGCTAATCGAAGAGAATTTTTTAAATGATGTTGTGTCCTTCCTTTTTGCCACTCCAATATCATCATATTAACCCATTAAAGGAACATACTGCACATTTGTTATGCTATCCGCGTAGTATATGTAAAGGTAATCCACAAAAATGATCCGCATGTCAAAGGAGGTGCAGTAAATGTCCATACAAGCGATGATTGATGCGGCCCCACCTGGCGGAACGGTTAATGTGCCCCCGGGAACATACTTTGAGCAACTGGTGATCGATAAACCCCTTACCTTGCAGGGCCCTCCTCCATCAATAGGTGTAGCAATTGTAGATGCCGCTGGTCTGGCAGCTGTCCCTACCTTGCAGATACTATCTAGCCAAGTAACCATCAGGTTTATGACATTTCGCAATGGACCCCACCGGGGTATCCTTGTTGGGTCCACTGATTTCTCTGATCTGGAAGATATACTCATAGAAAACTGCACTATCCAGGGACACGATTTATCAGGGATCATGAATCTCACTCACTCTGCAATGGATGTGGTAAATAGCATTATTGAAAATAACGGTAGTGCTGTTAGCTTTGAAAGAGCGGGAATCTATTTACGCGAGCACAAAAACACAAACATAATAGGAAATATTATTCGCAACAACAATGGTGAAGCGATATATGCACAGGGGGGCAACGAAGGGCTGCTAATCAGAAATAATGTTATGGAAAACCATAATTTCGGTGGAATAACCCTGTCCCGGGATCAAAAAAATGTGACCATTGAGGGCAATACAATTAAAAACTGTGGTTTAGGTACTGATCAGTTTCAAGGCGGCATCGTTATATTTCAAGCTATGGCGGAAAGGATCGTTGATAATACAATAACTAACTGCTATAGGGGAATAATGTGGGGGTGGGTTCCTCAGACGGGACCCCCACCAGATCTAATTCTGATCTCATCCAACCGGATTAGCAATAGTGCGACCGACGGAATATTTCTTTATTCCCAAGGGCCGGGCGGTTTTGATCCGCCTGATCCTTTTCCCCTCAGACCTTTGATCAGCGGAAATCAAATCATTGGCAATGGCAATGCCGGGGTCTATTTAAGTAATTCGTTATTAGGGGCTTTTCCTAATAATGCTAATCCCCGTCTGGATTGCAACAGTATTGAGGGCAATGTGTGGGGGGTCTTAAACCAGACTGCTACTCTTATTAATGCTGTGAATAACTGGTGGGGAGACAGATCAGGACCCTTTCATCCCGTCAAAAATCCCGCTGGTACAGGAAATCCGGTAAGCGATAATGTTGATTTTATACCCTGGAAGATACAGCAACCCATGCCACCCCCAACAATGATCGACTGCGTTGAAACCACGAAAGTATACATGACCTGCAAAGAGTCCCGCATAAAAAAACAGATAATAGATGTTTCGGAAATAGCTCAAGGGGAAGTTGTTAATGTGGCATGCATTGAGGTCAGGCAGGTAGTTGACCAACAGCATTTTGCTGCAGTGAAAAAAATAGAGGGGACAGATATGGCACTGGTAAGTTTTTATTTCGAATATAAGATCAGATTTCAGGATGATACCGGATGGAAGGAACTGACCAGTCCGCCTCTAATTTGCCGGGAGGCTGTTTTGATGCCCTCTCTTATTCAGGATCATCGAATCAATGTAACTGCAGATATTTATCCTCAATGTATGGAGTGTTTTGTCTCAGGCTCTCAGCAAATTACCTGTTTGATATGTATAAATATGTTGCTGCATCTTACCTCACAGGTGCGATTGTCAATACCCACTTACGGATTTTCTTAGAAAAACTGCCTACAGGTAGGCTCCCGATAATAGCCGGTATGCTTGGCTATTATCGGGAGGAGACTTTGCAAGGCAAAGGACTAGATGCCTAACTGGTTCTACTTGTTTCTCGTATTAAATAAAATGAAAATAAGCGGCCCTCCTTTTTCACAGTGCAAGGGCTATGAAAGTGGCATTTTTAGGTCTAGTTCATATAATAACCAAGCAAGGAAAAATAATCAATTGGCCAAACAAGAGGAGGGATTGCTTTGGATACAACAGCTCAAGATAAAGTGTGTTCAGATTGCTCAGTTGAGGAGCAAGGGGAAGAGAAGAATGTAATAGAGGGAAACGCTACTTCCGAACAAGAACCCTGCTGTCAGGATGAACAAGCAGCAGTAGATATAACTGAACAAGAAGATGAGCTTGTACTGAATGTGGAAGAAACTTTTATCGAAGAAGATGTTGATAGATGTCAGAATGAAGTATCAGAGGTATCTGACAAGGGTCATTCCTCTGAGCTTACTTATGATCTTTTTCATGTACCTGTTTCTGAGGTTACACTTACTCATATAGAATTGTCCCGGCGTACTGCGCTTCCGCAGGAAGTTGTAAATTATTATAAACAATTCGGGCTTGACGAGAGAATCATAAAACTTATCTTTCAATTGCAACCTACAGCTATGCATCCGGAATATCAACGGGAGGGTTCAGGCTGAGGGAGGTCTTGCCTATAGCGGCGGTCTGCCGTTATTAGTAAGAGGATTGATGTGAAACCGGAGGGGAAGGAGGGGGAATAGTGGCAGGTTCAGTAATGAAAATGAAAATAAGTTCATCACACCAGGTCGTTTTACCCGATTATCCGGTTTCCTATAGGGTTGCTAATCTTAAACTTTTTGGAGAAGTTCTTTCTAATGGGGTCTTGTTGGTTTATGGAGGATATGATCTGGTTTTTTGCTGTAGTTGTAAGGATAATCAGGAAGTATTATACAATACTGTAATCATTCCTCGCACCTTTGTGAAAAAATATTTGCCTGAGACAACAGGATTTAAAGGGAAAGAAAGAGTACAGATCATAACTAATTATCCTCTCAGCATTCAGGTAAGGGCTGGGAAGCCATCAAGGGTCAGTTTGTGGAAACGATTAGTAAGCATTTTCAGAGATAAAACATGGGTAGAAGTTGATGTTGAGGGGGAAATCTCTGTTCAGGAAGAGAGAATCTTTCAAAATGAGATTGAAGAAAAACAGCCTAGCGCAAAAGAAATACCTAAGGAGAGAAGCATTAACGAGAAAGTAGCTAAAGTGCCTGAAAACTATCAAGAAGAAAAAAACGACCTGCTGGATAAGCAGCTTTCTGTTTTGCCCAGCTCGAATAGCATAACCTTGACAATAGACACTCTAGCGGATCTGCTAATCAAGGTTATCCAGCAGCGAGAAAAAAGCCTTTCCCTACCAAACAAGCCTGTGCAGGAATTAGGTGCTAAAGAAAAGGGTGCTGATCTGTTTCCATCTGCAAATACCGAGGAAGATATGCTCTCAGAGATTATGCACCGCTATGCCGCCCAAGGAAAAAAAGAAAAAGGACAGCAGATAAGGGACCAACTAAAAAGGAAAGTTTATACGGAATACGACCTGTCCTCTATCCCTCTCGAAAAAATTCCAAGCCGGCCTGGGCTGCAGCAAACCTTTGTTCAGAAGGCTCCCCCTCCAAAACCTCCTGAACATAGTGGCTGAGGAGAAAGAGCTGAGGTGTCCAGTTGGGCAAAACTCTGCTCATTGCTAAATGATCAACCGATATACCCACCTCGTAAACCATATTCTCCTGAGGAACAGACCAAAACAAAATAGAAGGCTCGTCAAGGCAGCAAAATATCAGCTGCCTGTTTTTGTCTGCTTAAAATGGTGCATTTGCTTATCCGTAGCAATGCTGTTTTTTCTTTTACGAGGGGGGCTGTGTATTATCTTATTATGATGAGCAAACTGAAATGAGCGTAAAAGGAAGAAGGGATGTCCAGTTCTGTAAAAGGGATAACGCCGCAGAAAGCTACTGCGGCGTTTTTCTATTTTAATAGCTATGGAGTAAGTACACCGTTCTGTATGCCGTCGATAAACACATTAAATGTGGAGCCTTCTACCCTAGTAAACTGCAAAGTGCAAACAGTGTTGCTGTCATGCAGTGTCCCTTCTGTATCAGTGAAAGTGGTGGTCACAGTAAAGGACAACAATGCTTGGGTAGTTGGGTCAACAAATTGCACTATGTCTCCGGCTACAATAGCGCCGAGAGTTGTGAAGGTGGCTGTTCCATTGGCATCTGTGAGTACAGTGGTTGTTGTGCCGGCCCGAATAATAGAAACATTTACGTTTGGAATCGGCGAGTCATCTGTCTCTTGTAATATAACTACCGGCGGCTCCTGGCAGCGCTGAGGCGGATAGAGCGGTTCGTCTCCTGGACAAGCGTATGGCAGTGTCACTGGAGTGCATGGATCCAGTTCGCAGAAGCCATAACTAGGAACAAGCAGTCTGACCAGGGCCTTGATTTGAATCTCTTTACAGACATAGACTCTGCAGCAGATAAGCTGGTCTCCGGTAACCGGGTCTGTTGTCAGATCGCAAGCGCAATCTCCGACAGCAATAATCTGACACTGGACAAGGGTACCCGGAGGTGCCCACATTTGGAACTGGGAAATGCCATCAATTCTTGTAGTGAATGGTCCGCAGATAGTATTACCGGCAGCATCACTGACAGTGATTTCAACATCTAATTGGCTTTGGATCATTACGGGTCGATAAAATGGCGGGTTATATTCACCGAAACCGATATGGAAGCAGCGAGCAGAGTTAGGTACTACATTACATGTAATCACAGCATCAGCTGGTATGGGATCCGAGCAGAATTCGCTTGCTAATACACATCTACCCAATAATTCTTCTCCAGCGCACTGGTCGTATATTTTGAAAACTTCAATACAATCTTTTTCTGAGTAAGGCGGGCAGTTTGGTACCCCGTCAACTTGGGGGCATTTACCTGGAGTAATTGGCATATTGTTACCTCCTTTTCTTTATTTTCTTGTCGAACTTAAGGGGATATCCCCGTTTGTCTTTGCAATATATAATATGGGAATATAGGAAAAATGTTACTGGCATTAAATTATTATTTTTGAAACCTTTTCATCGTTTTTATTATTTTATGTGTTCGAACAGGAAATGGTTTGCGTTGCACCTTGACAACTGCGGCGGTTTATGACAATATGTAAGAAAATTAAATATTGAACGGCACCACGGGAATGGCAAAAAGGACGCGAAATCATTGGGATGCGAACCAGTACATTAGTGCTGGTTTTTTTATTTCGTTGTCAAAATGAATGGAGGGGATGCCGTTGCTGTTGTTGATTGACAATTACGATTCTTTTACCTACAACCTTGTCCAGTATCTGGGTGAAATGGGGGAGGAGGTAAGGGTTTTCCGCAATGATGCCCTAAACTGCAGCCAGATCGCCGCTCTCCAACCGGAAGCCCTGCTTCTTTCACCTGGGCCTTGCACACCGAATGAAGCAGGGATCTGCCTGGAGGCGGTAAGGTTCTTTCAAGGGAGGATACCTATTTTGGGAGTTTGCCTTGGTCACCAGGTTATCGGGCAAGCATTTGGGTTGTCCGGGCGGAACGCTTGATGCACGGAAAAACCTCTCTGGTTTATCATGATGGCCGCACAATCTACAAAAACATGCCTAATCCTTTTGTGGCGACAAGATACCATTCACTGATCCTCAAGAGGGAGACCCTTCCCTCTTGCCTGGAGATTTCCGCAGAGACCGACAGGGGCGAGATAATGGGTGTCAGGCACCGTGAGTTCCTCATTGAAGGGGTGCAGTTTCATCCTGAATCCATTTTGACCGAAGGGGGTAAAACTTTGCTGCGTAACTTTCTTAACATTGTTCGGGAAAAGACGCCTGCTGGAAAAAGTAAATGTACGAGAGCGACTGGAAAGAAGGGGATCATAGTCAGCCGGGGGGTGGCCAATCTTGATTATTAAAGAGATCGACTTAAAGGATTCTCTCTCAATTTTTGAGTCTTTTCGCAGCCGGCCTTTTCCTTTTCTATTAGACAGTGGCATGGATCCCTCGCGGCTGGGGCGATACTCGATAATGGGAAGCGACCCCTTTCTGGTGATGCGGACAAGGGGAAGGGATGTGGCGTTTTTTGACGGCAAGAGTTGGTTCAGGAAAGAAGATGATCCCTTTTCTGTTCTCCGGCAACTGCTGAGCAGATATCAACTATCCGGTGACCATAACCTGCCTGTTGTGGCTGGAGCATTTGGTTATTTCTCCTATGACCTTGGCCGGCTGTTGGAAAAACTTCCTGAACACTCTGTTGATGACCTTAAAGTGCCAGATCTCTATCTGGGTTTTTACGACAGCTTGGTGATTATTGACCAGCTGGAGGGGCGGGCATATATTACATCTACCGGTCTGCCTGAGGAAGGAGTAGAGAGGCAGAAGAGAGAAAAACAGCGCTTGCAGGAACTGGAAGAGCTTATCGCAAATAGCAGAACACCGGTCGATCCGGTAAAACATGCTGGTTTCGTAGGAACACCAAGGATTTTTGGTCATTTCACTCGTGATTCGTACTGCCGGGCGGTGCATAAGGTGAAGGACTATATTGCGGCAGGGGATATTTTTCAGGCCAATCTGACCCAGCGCTTTTCTTGTCCCCTTGAGATAGACCCCTGGCATCTTTACCTCCGTCTTCGTTTGGTAAATCCCGCTCCTTTTGCCGCATACCTGCACTATCCAGAGTTGGATGTGGTCAGTGCTTCTCCGGAGCGCTTTTTGCGCGTGCGAGGTCCTTTTGTAGAAACCAGGCCGATTAAGGGAACCCGGCCACGTGGAAGGGATCCGGAAGAGGATATGAGGCTGCAAAACGAGTTGTTACAAAGCGAAAAAGACAGAGCGGAGCTGACAATGATCATCGACTTGGAGCGTAATGACCTGGGGAAGGTCTGCAGCTATGGGAGTGTGCATGTCCCAGAGCTGATCTGCCTAGAGAAATATGCCACTGTATTTCACCTTGTTTCAACTGTCAGGGGGGTACTGGCACCGGACCGAGACCTGGTTGATCTTTTGTGCGCTACTTTTCCTGGAGGGTCTATCACCGGAGCTCCAAAGATCCGGGCGATGGAGATCATTGATGAACTTGAGCCGATGCGGCGGGGGATATATACGGGCTCCATAGGTTATCTGGGGTTTGACGGAAACGCCGATTTGAATATAGTCATCAGAACATTTATTGTTAAAGATGGGATGGCTTACTTCAACGCAGGAGGGGGGATTGTGGCTGATTCAGACCCGGAAACGGAGTATTGGGAAACCATTACTAAGGCGAGGGCTTTGTTAAGAGCGCTGGGATATCACCGGGAGGAGGTCGCGGTATGTCTGGAATAGCCTGGGTGAACGGGGAGATCGGCGAGCTAACTCATCCTTGGTTCGGAGTGTTGGAAAGGGGGGTTCTCTATGGTGATGGAGTGTTTGAAACACTGCGGTTGAGAGATGGCCTCCCCCAGGATTGGGATGAGCACTGGCGCCGGCTTTGTCAAGGGTGTTCAGTTTTAAAAATACACTGCTCCCGAGATAATGTTGAGGCAGGAGTATCAGAAGTTGCAGAAAGGATAGGGAATGGTGTTCTAAGGGTTACAGTAAGCAGAGGAGAGTCCCCTAGGGGGCTTCTGCCTCACCCCGACAGCAGGCCTACTGTTGTAGTGGTCGGGCAGGACGAAGATCCTTATCCCAGTGATCTCTATGAACGCGGGATCCATGCCTGCTTAATCAGTTTTCCCCGCAACCCTCATTCTCCCCTGGTCAGGATCAAATCCCTCAACTGTTTGGAGAATATCTTGGGACGCATGGAGGCTGCAGCTGCCGGTGCACAGGAAGGGCTCTTCTGTAATATTTGGGGAGAGGTGGCTGAGGGCACGACCAGCAATGTCTTTTTTGTCATCAAAGAGAGGATAGTTACCCCCTCCCTGGATTGCGGTTTGCTGGCTGGAATCATGCGTGCTAAAGTGATCTCTCTGGCCAAAGAGTTGGGAATTACGGTGACCGAAGGGATGGTTCTACCCAGTGAATTCTTAAGGGCAGAGGAGGCCTTTTTGACCAATTCTTTAATGGGTATAATGCCCCTTGTTTCCGTGGATGGGAGGAAAGTGGGTAAGGGGGTTTCCGGCCCGGTCACCGATTTATTGCGCAGGAAATTACAGTTTCCATAAATAATTTTAAAAAAGTATTCGAAGAAATTTTTATGTATAATTAGAAGAGGGGAGGAAGAGAAGGAAGATTTCAGCAGAGGAGGAACTCCAATGCGCAGGATAGGTCTGAAGTGGCTGCAGCCGGGAATGATTTTGGAAAGACCGGTGTATGGAAAGGGTGGACGGATTCTCTTAGATAAGGGAATAGCATTGAAAGAAAGCTACATCAGGAGACTGGCGGATTTTGGGGTAACTCATGTGTATGTTTATGATGAACGTGTTGCCGAAATTATTATCGATGATGTGGTTAATGAGGAGACAAGGCTTGAGGCAGCAGAAATCGTAAAGGAAGCAGTGAATAATATCAGGTTCGGTAAAGAACTGAATGCAAAGGTTATCAAACAGGCTGTAACAGAGGTTATCGATGAAATATTGAACAACAGGGATGCTCTTTTTCATCTATCTGAGCTTCGGATTGCCGGAGAAAATCTGTTTCACCACTCGGTTACAGTCGCAATCTATGCAATCCTAACCGGGTTGAACATCAATTACAATAAGGAAGACATGCTGAAATTGGGGACTGGGGCTCTCCTTCATGATATTGGGAAGAGCAGGCTCCCGGAATGGATTGAACCAGGTTATGAAGCAATGAAAAACCATACTGTTTATGGTTTCGAAATTCTGCGGCGTGATAGGGATTTCAGTCTATTGGAAGCACATGTTGCTTACCAGCATCATGAAATGTTTGATGGAAGTGGCTATCCACGTCAGCTTAAAGGCCGGAACATCCATGAGTTTGCCCGCATAACAGCAATCGCCAACACCTATGATGCCCTTGTTACCGGGCTTTATAACAAAAGGTTACTTCCTTATCAGGCTATTGAATATATAACTGCCCAGGCTGGTGCTGCCTTTGACCCGGAACTGGCGAGGGTTTTTTCAACAAATATTGTCGTTTATCCTTTAGGAAGTTTGGTAAGGCTGAATACAGGGGATAAGGGTTTTGTGGTGAAGATCCCCAAGAATTATCCTACACGACCAGTTGTGCGGATTATTGAAGACTCTATGCAGAGGAAATACCTGAAGGATTGTCCGGAGATAGACTTAATGAAGGAATTGACTGTTTTTATTGAAGATGTTATCGAGGAATAAAAACTTTAAATAAAAAATCTGGGAATTAGCATAAAGAAAAACCCCTTTCGAATAAATACATATCATGTATGGAGATGCTAATTGGTAGCAG
>JAAYWP010000021.1 GCA_012516535.1 Syntrophomonadaceae bacterium
CAGCCTCACATGAGATATATTAGCAAACTAGTGTGACAGCATTGTGTCACATTCATGCAATGAAAGACACGACCATATCTGATTATTAAAATGCTCATCAAACTGCAGTGTATAATTATCCAGCTTATCCAGCAGTAAATTAAGGGGGATGCCGATGAGATAGACCCTTATTCCGGTTTTGTTATGGGGCAAAGGTAGGTCGTAGTAATCCACCTGTTTTTTCGTTACGGGATAATAGATAATAGTTTTTTCAGCCTCGCCTGCCATGCTGTAAACAGTGAGCTGATAGAGATCCGTCGGTGATACTTTGTTATCCTCATACAGCTTATACTTGGCATCAGCCAGAATAAAGCATTTTCCATTCTGCAATAACTGATAATCGGGGATCAGCAAGGTGCTCTGTTTTCCCTCACGGTTGTAATAACCCCCTAGAGAACGCTGACAGATAACCTCATATTCGGGAGGAGCAAATTCCTCCAGGAGACGGCCCAAGAATCTCTCAAAAAGGTTATTCATATCGAATAAAATGGCCGGATAAACATCAAAATATGTGCCTTCAAAGGTAAAACAGAGCGATTTATAGATCAGGTAACATATTCGAAAAGCCTGTTCGTAGTATCTGTTTAAGCGATCACTATGATACGCCAACTGTTTCAGCAATAACCCCAGGTTTCTTTCCAATGACACGAATTCCGCAAAGAACTCACGCAAAAAATGCACCTTATCGAGTAAGACAGAAGAAGATACAAAGGGTGTGATCAGGCAGAGAGTACTCAGCAAGATCCGGTTCTCCAGGGTGTCGCAGGTGAGATCTTCGTAGCGGCAGGGCAGGTCAACAGCACCACGAGCGTAACGTTCCATCGCACGGGAGAAATCAACTTTGCCGCGCAAGGTGGTCAGTAAATCAACCTGCTCCCGGTATCGCTTCAGAAGACCTCTTGCAAGGATTTTATCGATCTCTCTTACCAGGCAGTTAAACAGGAGATCGGTAAGATATCCGCCGGTAACCGGCGCCATGATATCTTCTTTGAACAGGTCAATTTTATCCAGATTAAATGCATATGCGAACATCTTATAAAAAGCACGATCATCAATGAACTTAGGACGAATAAGCAGTTCCAGGCTCTCCAACTTTACCAGCCCCACGTAAGATCTGGCTTCTATAGAAACACCGGATGCGATAGGTCTGATCACTATCCGCCCTTTTTGCTCCAGGATACGGGCAGTCTGCAAATCTCGCCTGGTAAGGGTAATACCGGGGATATCCCGGCGGGACCATTCTCTAAGCTCCCACACCGGTATCACGCTCGCACATTTCCCGTAACAACTCCAATAACTTTTCTCTCCCCTTCTCATGGAACAGATGCATGTTAAACAACTTCCTCTCTCTATCCACTAGGGTATCCCCCAGAATGTTGGCCAGCTTTCGATAGTCATCATAGCAGTACTCCTGCAGAAGCGGAAGAATTTTGTCCTTTAGGCAATTAATCAACTCTGCTGCGTCTTTAACCGGCGCTCCATTTTCCATTAAATAAGAATGACCGATTTGCTGGTTCCTGCCAACCTCCTGGAACACCCGCCTGTTAATCTCTCGCAAGAATGCACCCAGGTTAATTCCTTCCACAACTGTGCCGTCAAGCAGTTCATAAAGAGGCATTAATTCATAAAAACCGAAGCGCCGGTGCAGGGCAATATCCAACAAAGCAATACTGCGGTCCGCTGTATTCATGGTGCCGATGATCAGCAAATTGTCCGGAACATAGAAAGTATCGCCGGATGCAGCCAGGGTCACACTGATACCTCTGTCGTTTGAATTCTTACGGCGTTTATCTTTTTCAATCAAGGTAATCAACTCGCCGAAGATGCGCGGGATATTACCCCGGTTGATCTCATCAATAATCAGGACATATGTTTTAGACGGATCAGCGGCAGCCTTTTTGCAAAGTTTCTTAAAGATACCGTCCTGCAGCACGAATCCGGGAGCACCGTCTTTACCAGGTCTGGGGCGGTAACCTTCAATAAATTCTTCGTAGCCGAAAGCAGGATGAAAAGTACAAAAAGATAGATACCCACCGGTGCTGTCTGCAGCATCAGTGCTCTTTTCACCTTCATCAGTGTATTCGGCTTGGAGAAGGCTTTTATCCCACTCGTCCAGTTCGTTATAACTTTTTTCATAATTGTCAAGGGCAATAATCTCTCGAGCAAGCTTAAGGGCATAGAAGGTCTTGCCGGTCCCCGGGGGGCCATATAGAATTATTTGCCGGCGGCGCCTCAGCTGCGCAACCAGTTCTTCCAGAATCGGGTCAATTTCAATGTGATCATCATCACCCGGTTTAGCCGGCACAACCTGAGAACCTTGCCACTGGCGTTTAATCTCCTGGAGGTAAAAACTGAAATCTTTATCGCGGTATTCACTTTCTTCAAAGTGCTGCCGGATTAGATACAATTTCTCATCAAGGCTAGCATTCTTCTTTTCAGGAGGAATGCGATCTGAATAATGATTGACAATGCTCACCTTATGGCTGGTCGAGATGATCGATTCATAGAGATCGGGAAAAGCCATATGCAGAAAGGCATGGCGCATATCCCAAGCCCGGTCACTTTTTCTAGGAATACTATTAAGCACTTGATCGAAAGAAGCTTCTACTTTCAGTGGATCATCGAAAAATGCCTTCCGGTCTTCTTCCTGTTTTACCTTAATCGCAAAAAGAAAGAGTGCCCAGAGCTGCATATATTTGAGGTGATAGCGCATAGTTGTGCGGGTAAAACCTTCATGCAGAAAACCCCAAAATGGATCATCAAAATCAATCAATGGTATTTGTCTTTTATCACAAACTATTTTGATCAGCTCGTATTTTTTCTCCGGTTTGATAAACCTGGATGGTAATACGTAGATTAAGTGAGCATCTGCCAACGCTTTCCAACAGGAATTGCTCAAATCATGAAATTGCTGTTCAATTTTTTCCCAATATTCACCCTCCCATATAGGGTTATCGATAAAGTTTTTCTTAATCGCCTCCAGGTTATTGAGATTCCAGATATGCTCATCGGGCCACAGTAAACTACAATCATCAATCAAGCAATTCTCCACAAACACGGAAAATATATTGTAAATCTTCTCGCAATTTCGGCGACGCGCCATCGGTTTCATCACTCCTCCAAGCTTGCATCCTTCTCAGCCACCATGGATACGCGATCACGGCCAGCAAACAAGCAACACTCATGAAAGACCGGGCTAATTTACCATTATTTCTATCTATTAGTTAGACATAGAGCATAGATACCCTTTCCTTTTACGCTAAATGTGGATGGGC
>JAAYWP010000099.1 GCA_012516535.1 Syntrophomonadaceae bacterium
CTACCCAGGCCATCACCACCAGTGATAACATAGCTTATAATATGCTGCGGGACTTTGTAGGTAAAGGCAGTGTTGCCAACTTTATGAGGGAAATAGGAGGCACCACAGTTTACCCTAACGGAAATAATTGGATCACACCACGGGATATGGGCACTTACCTCAAAGTGGCCTTAAATTGGTCACAGACAGACGCCAATATCGCCCGCTTGCTGGATGATATGGCCAACGGCATCTACAATGAGGGTATCCCTCTCAATCTACCAGATATGGTGAAAGTAGCCCACAAAGAAGGTTTTATCTGGGGATGCCCCAGTGATGTAGGAATAGTTTATGGGAAACGCCCCTTTATCATTGTGGTATATTCCTATAATGTCGAAGACCCCGACCAGGGATTCGGCAACATCGCCACCATCAGCAGGCTGATCTACGACTACCAACAAAAACTATAAAAACCGATCATTCAACCTGTCCCCCTGCTCGGGCGCGGGGACAGGTTGCGTGATTCAATGAGTCAAGTGAGTCAAGGGGACGGTGACTTTGACTCAGATTACTAAAAAGGAAGCAAAAAGAACGTCCCCTTGCTTCGGTAACAGATCCCCCATCTCCTTGTCACACCCTGCAAAACCAACGACTAACGACTAACCACCAACCAACAATCACCAACCACTAACCACCAACCACCATTTATACATCCAGATTCCTCACTTCTCTGGCATGGGTCTGAATGAATTCCCTGCGGGGTTCTACCTTTTCACCCATCAAAATGGTAAAGATCTCATCTGCTAGAACAGCATCCTCCAAAGTGACCTGAAGCATAGTACGGCTTTCAGGGTCCATAGTGGTTTCCCAGAGTTGATCAGCGTTCATCTCACCCAAACCCTTAAAGCGCTGAATACTGACATTACCGGTATTCATTTTTTTCAGCAGCCTGTCCAGCTCCTGGTCGCTGTATACATACTGAACCTTCTTCCCCTTTTGCACCCTATAGAGGGGCGGCTGTGCAATATAAACATAACCCGCTTCAATCAAGGGGCGCATATAGCGGTAAAAGAAGGTCAACAACAGGGTCCTGATATGGGAACCGTCAACATCTGCATCACTCATGATCACAATGCGGTGATAGCGCGCTTTGCTCAGATCAAAATCATCCAAAATACCGGTCCCGATAGCAGTGATAATATTTTTAATCTCCTCATTGGCCAGCAGTTTGTCCAGGCGCGCCTTTTCAGCGTTGAGGATCTTGCCCCTTAAAGGCAATATAGCTTGATTGCGCCGGTCCCGCCCCTGTTTGGCAGAACCGCCTGCGGAGTCACCCTCAACAATAAAAAGTTCGCATTCCTCAGGCTTTCTGGAAACACAATCAGCCAGTTTTCCCGGAAGGCTCAGATTGTCCAGGGCACTTTTTCTCCTGGTCAATTCCCTGGCTTTTCTGGCAGCCTCTCTGGCTCGAGAGGCCTGCACAGCCTTTTCCACAATCAATTTGGCAGGCCCAGGGTTTTCTTCAAAAAAGGTGGTGAGGTATTCGCTGGCAACTGAATCAACTATTCCCCGCACCTCACTGTTGCCCAGTTTTGTTTTCGTCTGCCCCTCAAATTGTGGTTCTTTCAGCTTAACACTTAAAACAGCAGTCAGGCCCTCCCGGGTATCCTCCCCAGTCAAATTTTCATCATTATCTTTAAGTATCCCGTAACGCCTGGCATAGTCATTGATCACACGGGTCAACGCGGTTTTAAAGCCGGTTTCGTGGGTTCCCCCCTCCTGGGTATGGATGTTATTCACAAAGGAATAGATGTTTTCAACATAACCGGTGTGATACTGTAGGGATAGCTCAACAATTACCTGCTCCCTTGCTGTTACAAAGTAGAGGGGTTCTTTGTGGAGAACCTCTTTATTTTTATTGAGGCTTCTCACAAAATCAGCTATACCCCCCTTATGGTGAAACTCCTTGCTGGTTCCTTCGATCTCATCGACCAGAATCAGGCGCAATCCCTTATTCAAATAAGAGAGATCCCTGATACGAGCTGATAAATAATCTCTATTGAACTCAGTTACTGTAAAGATCTGATCATCAGGTAAGAAGCGAACACTGGTTCCTGTGTCATCTGTGGCTCCTATCACCTTTAAATCTGATTTAACCTTTCCCCGCTCATATCTCTGCATATAAAGCTTTCCATCCCTTTTAATGTATATCTCCAACCAGCGGGAAAGGGCATTGACTACAGAAAGGCCTACACCGTGCAGACCGCCGGAGATCTCATAACCATGACCGCCGAATTTGCCACCTGCATGAAGCAGAGTCAAGGCAGCTTCAACTGCAGGGCGCCCTGTCCGGGGATGACTATCAACCGGTATTCCCCGGCCATTATCACAGACCGTGACACTGCCATCCTTGTGTAAAGTTACACTGATCAGATCACAAAAACCAGCCATTGCTTCATCAACACTGTTATCGATCAATTCAAAAACCAGCTGGTGCAGCCCTCTGGATGAAGTATTGCCGATATACATACCGGGCCGGCGCCGCACAGCCTCTATTCCTTCCAATACTTCGATTTGGGTAGCATCATAACTGCTATTGTTTTTCATATAATTGTTCTCTTGTTGCATGAATTCAGCCTCCTTATAGGCCGCAACTTGTTAGTAGATCAGATCAATTATAGCATACCAGCTAAATTAGGGAAATTATAATTTCCTAAATATAACAATTATGTGTTCTTTTTGTTAATGTATCAACAGAAATGGGTGTATATAGAACATGATCATCTGTGATGATCACACTCCTGCTTCTCTCCTTTTTACCTACAAAGAAAGCCTTTTTTTCTGCTAAAGCCAGATCCAAAAACTCCTTGGTCGCCTCCTCAAAACAGCCACACTCAAGATCAATGATCAGCACTATTTTGTCAAGGGGTACCATCATCTCTCCACCAATGTGCAGGTACATAATATATCCTCCCTTGTACTATATAGTTAGTTTTTTTTAGCTCCAAGCCAACAGACTTGATCCTTGACAACCACATAGGAATCCCGGGCGACCTGGATAAATATTCTCGTAGAGGCAGGGGGCTTCGATCATCCTCCTTGGGAAGCTCAGCTGTCCCGATAAAAAGAGTGAAGCCCCACC
>JAAYWP010000100.1 GCA_012516535.1 Syntrophomonadaceae bacterium
AATTCTTCTGAAAAGACCCATAGTTATCCCCTCCATAATTTCGTATATACAAAAAAAACCTTTCGCCTTTAGAGACGAAAGGATTTCCCCCGTGGTTCCACTCTACTTCAGGTATTATTATACCCCTCAGTTGAAGAGTTAACGGCTTACCACCGTTGATGTCTACTACAATTTCGACACCACGACTCCCGGGCGCACTTTCACTAGAGCTCCACAAGAACCGCTTTCAGCCGGTGACGGTTCCTCTCTTTTGCTTCGCTACCAGCTACTCTTCCCGTTCTTTGTCTTTCAACTAATTCAATTGTGGCACCATTATACTGAATAGACTTTCGGGTGTCAAGTTCGGTTGAAGGCCAAACAGCTTCACCATACATAAAAAAACGCCCAGGCGGCATTTGTACCTCCCATAGCAAATACCACCTGGCTCTTTACGTCCGGCCCCTGACTAGCCACTGTTAACAGTAGGCTAAATAACTTGCTGCCCTAATAGCATCGACCAGTGCTTAAAATCCACTGTTAACAGTTGGCTGCTGTTTACATGTTCTTTTGTTTCTCCATAACCTTTACGCCAACCTGTAAATTATTTTTTTATTTGGTGGAAAAAATAAATAATCTGTGTGCATTAATTTGTTCCAAAAAGCACAAACCCATTGATCAATTATTAAAAATAACATATAAAAAAAAGGAGATCTGCCGATCATGTGCGAATTTTCACATAGGTAAAAAAATAACACACTCAAAATGATTCTGTAGTCATGATGGGGGCCGCTCACCACAATACATATTAAAACATACTAGGAGGATAGCCAATGTCCGCGATTCATTTAAAAAAAGAAAACCTCAATGATATGCAATTGCTCCAGCGCCTGCTCGATTCCTTTTCTACTATTACCAGGATGTATGTGGCTGTAACTGATGTAAAAGGCTGTAATATACTTTCATCCAATAAAGGGGATACGGATTTCTGCCAACTGATTAAAGCAACCCCCAAAGGTCTGGAATGCTGCCATGGTTCCTATGCCAGAGCAGGAAAGGAAGCTGAAAAGTGGAATGAGCCTTATTTCTTTAAATGCCATGCAGGCTTGATGGCTTGGGTTTGTCCTATAGTATTAAATGGCAGGCATGAAGGTAATTTTATCTGCGGACAGGTTCTGATGTGGCAGCCGGATAAATATTACATTAAAGAGATCATAGATACAACCCGCAAATTGGATATCGACAAAAGTGCAATGGAAAAGGCCGCTAAAAAACTTGAGGTTGTTTCAGCTGAACAAATGCAGGCTGCTGCTGATCTTTTATACGTTGTTGCCAATTATTTCGCCCAGAGCGGCACATCTACCCTTGACTATCAACATAAACTGCGGATGATCAGTTCCTGGCTCTGGAACGAAAATTACAATGTAAAAGAGCATCTCCCAATCCACAAGTCTGAAGAACAGGATATATTAGAATTGGAAAATGAACTGCTCAGAGAGATCAGGCTTTCTAATCAAGAAAAGGCCAGGGAGCTGCTGAAAAAAATAGCATTCAAATTCTTCACCCACAGCAAAGGCAAAATAGAGATCATAAAAGGGATGTGTATCGAGTTTATCAGCCTGCTGACTCGTTTTGCCACAGAATGCGGCACAAAATTTGAAGAGTCTATACGCTACAGCTTCAAAAACCTTAATGAATTGGAAGAGGCAGATACTGTGGAAAAGGTAATCCTCTGGCTGCTGACAACAGGTGACAGCTATATTGATCTGCTGACAGCAAAGGATACGGACCCACAAGAATCTATTATCAACCATGCCATCTCCTTTATCAAAGATAATTATTCTTCACCGGATCTTTCATTAGAGATGATCGCCAGCCACTGTCATATCAGCCCATCTTATTTAAGCCGCATTTTTAA
>JAAYWP010000101.1 GCA_012516535.1 Syntrophomonadaceae bacterium
ACTTTTTCCTCCCTACAGAAACTGTCACACCATTCAGCGCTCTTTTCCCTACTATAATTTCCCCTGAAGCTAAATAGGCGCATGGTTCGCAAACACAGCCCACTCCGACCGCTTCTTTAACAAAAGAACTCCCGGCAAAGCTTTGTTGGACTGAGTTGATTTGCTCCTTGGTAAAGGTCTTAAAATCGCAGCCCAGTTCCTCACAGGCTTGAATCAATCCCTGTTCTTCCTTTTTTAGGTCAATGCTTGCTAGGCAATCAATGGATTTAATGCTTAAATCATTTTCTTTGAAAACCGTGTAAATAGCACTTAATATATCATCCTTTGATTTCCCTTTTCTGCAGCCTACTCCCACTGTAAGGTTTTTAGGCCTCAAAACGCAGTATGGCTTATCACAGAAAATTGTTGCGCGGGAAGTTATATAAAGACTCCCATCATATCCGGTATCCGAGATTCTGGGGTAATTGATCCGCCGGTTAATTTCAGAGACAACGCGCAAAGTGCCGCCATTCACCATAATAGATGTTATTGTTTTTGCATCTTCCATGTTTTCGATGACCAGGCAGCACCTCTGGGCAAACATATCCACAGCCTCTATTCCCCTTGCTTCAGAGGCTGTGGTTATAACAGCCTGGGCGCCGGTAACTTCTGCAATTTCACGGGCAAGGTCGTTTGCTCCCCCTAGATGCCCTGATAAAAGGCTGATAGCATATCTTCCCAGATCATCCACAACCACAACAGCCGGATCCCTTGTTTTATCCTTGATATATGGTGCGATCAACCTGACTGCGATACCCACAGCACAGACAAAAACGATGCGGTTATATTCTTCAAAGATGGCACCGATTTCAGATTTAACCCCAGCTGGATATCCCTTATTGCTGTAAATGTCTGTGTTGGGAATCCTCCCTCTGATGGTCTTGGCTATTTTATTTCCCGCCTCTGTAAATGATATGACAGCACACTTCATTGAGCCGCTCCCCTAAAACCGTGGGCAAATGTGGAATCGTAAAGCTTTGACCGCTCATATTTACCAGCTATAAAATCCCCCACAAGGATCATGGCAAAGTTTTTGATTCCATTATCCTTTACTTTTTGTGCGATATCATCCAATGTCCCCCTGATTATTTTTTGATCCTCCCATGTGGCTTTATATACCACAGCTACCGGCACATCGCTTCTTCCATACCCCTGTTTCAGCTTATCAACCGCCTTTTCCATACTCCCAACTGACAAAAAGATAGCCATAGATGTTTTATGAGATGCCAGAAGTTCAAGGGATTCAGAGCTTGGCACCGGCGTCCTGCCTTCAAGCCTGGTGATAATAACAGTCTGACTGACACCCGGCAGGGTAAACTCACTTTTGATCGCCGCACAGCTGGCTGTAAAGGAACTGACACCAGGCACCACCTGGTATTCGAGGCCCTTTTGCTCCAGCAGATCCATCTGCTCCTTGATAGCTCCGTAGATCGACGGATCTCCTGTATGCAGCCGCACAATGTTTTTCCCTTTTAGAGCTTCCCGTTCCATCACTTCGATTATTTCTTCCAGGGTCATGGAAGCGCTGTTATAAAAGACACACCCTTTTTTGCAAAAAGTCAGATG
>JAAYWP010000160.1 GCA_012516535.1 Syntrophomonadaceae bacterium
AGCGTACCTATAAGGAATTGAAACAAAGCGGCATCAAAATAATGATTGCAGCGGGGAGGCGTTTGTAGCGTACCTATAAGGAATTGAAACATAACCCCCGGCAAATCATCTTGTTGAGGTACTGGATGTTTGTAGCGTACCTATAAGGAATTGAAACAGGCTCTCCGGGCTGCAGTTGCCCGCTGCGGCGGAGGTTTGTAGCGTACCTATAAGGAATTGAAACAGGATTTTAACCTTTCTCCCCATTCAACCTTGACTGTTTGTAGCGTACCTATAAGGAATTGAAACTTTTTTTCTAGGTAGGCTTCTTCTCCCCCAGGCTCGTTTGTAGCGTACCTATAAGGAATTGAAACAAGTTCCTCTATCTGTTTTTTGAGTTCTTCGCTATTGTTTGTAGCGTACCTATAAGGAATTGAAACCCCACGATATCGCATTGTCCCACTGGCGCAGAGAATTGTTTTTAGCTTACCTATGAAAAACTGCGACCTTCTCTTTGATAGTTAACATTTCAAAGATGATATGTCCCCATGCAGCAGTGGTATATTTTCTATAAAATCTACCGGTAATAATTTACCTGTTGGCAATATGCTTCAGCAGCACTATCAAAACAAAAAAAGGTGAAATAATAAAGGAGAAAAATCATTTCGCAGGCAGGAGAGGCTGTTAAACAAGGAAGATGTGCCGATGGTATAGCGTTATTTAGCATAATAATTGCAATAGGGGGTATATTTACAAATAAAAAAATGGATTTAGAGGAGGTCTATGATTGAAACTCGAAGGCAAAGTCGCAGTAGTAACCGGGGCAGCTTCTGGGATAGGGAAAGCAATCGCTATTTTATATGCTAAAGAAGGCGCCAAAGTGGTAGTGTCTGACATCAACCAGGATGGAGCTAAGGAAACTGTTGCCGAGATAGAAAAAAACGGCGGTAGTGCAATTGCAGTGTTAACTGATGTTGCCAAGGAAGAGGATATCCAAAAACTAATTGATACTACGGTCAGCACTTATGGCACTGTTGATATTCTGGTAAACAACGCCGGAATAATGGACAATATGGCGCCGGCCGCAGACATTACGGATGAACTGTGGGAGAGGGTATTAGCCGTTAATACCACTGGGGTGATGAGAACCACCAGGAAGGTGCTGCCGATTTTCCTGGCTAAAGGTTCCGGGGTGATAATCAATGTAGTATCAATTGCTGGTCTGCATGGCTGTATAGCCGGTGCAACCTATACTGCTTCCAAATATGCGGTTGTCGGATTTACGAAAAATACAGCTTTTATGTATGCTAAAGAAGGTATACGCTGCAATGCCATAGCTCCCGGAGCGGTTGTAACTAATATTGCTTCTAGTATGGGCAATGTTAATCAGTTTGGGTCAGCGAGAAGTGGAGCTGGAATGGTGCTGAACCCGCGTTCTGCGCAGCCGGAAGAAATAGCTAATGTGGCAGTTTTTCTTGCCTCCAATGATGCCAGTTTTGTTAATGGCGCAATTGTAGTGGCTGACGGGGGATGGACTGCTTACATGTAGGGTAATGAAGGGATGGCGTATCTATTAGAAATCGAAACTTCAATGGATGCCCATGATACAGGTATTTCTTCAGTTGTTTATTAGTGTACCTATGAGGATTTGAAACAGAAGGGCGATTACAGACCAATCTAGTTAGGGTCATATGATAGCGTACCTATGAGGAAGAAAAGCCATCTCCTTGGCAAGGCGAAGGTTACTGTTTCAAGACTGTTTGCAGTATACCTAAAAGAATTGAAACGCCCCTTATACGATTTTGTTACCTGTAAGAGGGTTTATAAAGCGATAAACTCTGAACAAGTGCAAACATCACCTAAACAACTGCCAGTTTTCAGATCTTCACGAAGATTCGCAACCCACTTTGGCCTAGGTATCGACCAAGAGAAGGATACTTATTATCAAAGTAGCTATTTCCCCATGCAGCAGGAGTATGTTTGAAGCGTATATAATATACAGAATTTAGGTAAAAACGCCCTGACGGGCACATCAGGGAAAGGTTTGGAGCATATTTATAACGTACAGCTAAAAAAGTACTTCCAATTTGACCAAATATGTCCTTCCGGGTAATATTAGCAGCAAAGGGAGGTGTGAAATTGTTTGCTGCTGTTTTAAAGGTTCTTGTCAATGTAGCTGGTTTTTATATAGCGGCCTTAGTTTTTCCCAATATCACTTATGATCAACCATCCACACTGCTCTG
>JAAYWP010000102.1 GCA_012516535.1 Syntrophomonadaceae bacterium
AGTGACCTCTTTACCGGTAACACCCAGGGGTTTAGCCCGCTCCAAGTGATCGGAGAAAGGGCCATCATAGATCAGAGTAGGAAGTTCCTGCATTTGGCTTTCCACACTGCGAAAAGACCGGTCAGCAGACATTGACCCTTTCGCAAAATTACTGCTGATCCCTTTTTGAACCTCGGACCAGCGAAACTTCCCTGCTGCTGCCTGTTGCTGCACCTTGGTCAATTCCCGGTTAAGTGCCTTAGCAGTCTTATACAGTTCCCTCATCGTAGAACGGTCCTCATCGGTCATCTTGGTCCCATCGTCCCGCTTGGTGATGGCATAAGCATAATCCCCTACCTGGGTCAGGAATTTGGAGGTCTTAGCTATCACATTATGGGACAGAGGAAGTTGGTGTAGATTCTCCTGGGCAGCATTAGCGTTGTACCAGAGATCAGAAAAAAGGTTGTCCATATTATTGTGAGATCCGCTGGCCAACCCTTTAGACAACAAGGCCTCAATATTTTTGCTTCTCTGTATTACTTCATAAAAGGCCCTGTTATATTTATTTTCTATTTGCATTTCAGCACTGCGCCTGGCTTGGGCCTGACTGACACCCCAAAAAGCTGTGATACCCAACAGAACAAATAGTGCTACAAGGGCTGCTGTGTATCGTCTCAGGTTCATAATTACCCCTCCTATCTTGCAAATACATGATCTCCGATCTGAGTGATGATCGGCCGCGACCAGATCCATGGTCCCACCGGTTTACTGGGATTCCAGAAAAAGAGCGCCCCATAGGTAGGGTCAAACCCATTCAATGCCTCAACTGCAGCACGGACACAATCTTCTGTAGGCTCACGGGACCAGATAAGTCCGTTTTCAACAGATTCAAAGGCCCAGGGTTCGAATATCACTCCGGACAAGCTGTTGGGAAAGGAACTGCTGCGCATCCTGTTCATGATAACTGCTCCCACCGCCACCTTGCCCAGATAAGGCTCATCCGCTGCCTCACCCATAATAACCCGAGACAGAAGATCAACGTTGTCAGCATTGGTCTCCGGGCTGGCTTCTGCAACACTATCTACGGTATCGGCTCTTGGTGCAACATCTGACCCACCCTGCCGCCAAAGCAGATATCCTGTACAGAAAAACACAAGGGATAGAGCTATAAGAGCGGCCAAGCCATATTGCGGTTTTTTCATATCCATCGATAAACCCCCTTTATATCCAGATTTTGTTCGACAGTTATAATGTGTGAAGAATTTCATTTTTTATACAAACTAACCGATCAGAGGAATAACCCCACCGGCAAAGTCTGACCGGGTTGGAGCACAGGCAGAACAGTGCCTGTATAGGTTAGAAGGAGGAAAAGCGAAGTATATAGCGAAGTTTTTATAAAACAGTACTTAATACGAGGCGAAGGGAAATGCCAATCATTCAATCCGTAATTATCAGCAGTCTCAACAGGTTGAAATTATATGGGGAACTGGTGATGTTCAGCCACAGTCTCTTTGCCCTTCCCTTCGGTTTGATGGGGATGCTGCTGGCAGCTAACGGGCTTCCTGAGATGCGGGTATTTTTTTGGATCATTGTGGCTCTTGTGGGGGCGCGCAATGCAGCCAACGCACTGAACCGTTTGATCGATGCCCGTATTGATGCAGCGAACCCCAGAACCGCCAACAGGCACCTGCCCCGAGGGCTTGTTTCCGGCAAAGAGGTGCTGATGATCAGCATCATCGGTTTTGCCCTCTTTTTGTTGGCTTCTTGGCAGTTGAATCCCTTGTGTTTCAAGCTGGCACCTGTGGCTCTATTTATTATGGTGATTTACTCCTATACCAAAAGATTTACCTGGGCTTGCCACCTGGTACTGGGTTTTGCCTGTGGAATCGCTCCTACAGCTAGTTGGATAGCGGTTACCGGGAGCTTTGCACTACCCCCTATGCTGTTGAGTGCGGCAGTGATGTGCTGGGTAGCAGGATTTGATATTATTTACGGCACACTGGACACCGAATTTGATAGAAAAACAGGGATTTATGCGATTCCCGCCCGGTTCGGGATCCCTGCAGCATTGAATATCGCTAAAGCCCTACACCTGGCTGTGATCTTATTTCTACTCCTAGTGCCTGTCTTTTCCGCACCACCTCATGCTGTCCCCGGCCTTTTTTATTATCTGGGTATAGCTGCGGTAAGTGTGCTTCTTTTTTGGGAGCATTTGATAGTAAAACCAGATGACCTAAACAGGGTAACAACCGCTGCTTATACAGCAAACCAAATCATCGGTGTCACCCTGTTGGTCTTTACTGTTTTGGATGTTTTTATTCATATTTAAAAAGGGAGAATAGCCGATGGAAAAAATCAGTAAGTCAGCCAGAGTGGAACTTCTGGCACCTGCAGGAAAATGGGATGTGTTGGAAGCTGTAATCGGAGCAGGGGCAGATGCCGTCTATCTGGGCGGCAAGAAGTTTAATATGCGCCTGCACCGGAAAGATTACAATTTTACTGAAGATGAACTGAAAGCTGCTGCAGATTATGCCCACGAGAAAGGAGTCAAAATCTATGTGACGGTCAACAATCTGTTAACAGATACAGAAATGCGGGAACTCTCCAGCTATCTTTCTTTCCTTGAGGAAATCGCTGTAGACGCGCTGATCGTGCAGGACCTGGGAGTTGTAAAAATCGCTAAAGATATGGGTCTGACTATACCCCTGCACAGCAGTGTGATGATGAACGCCCACAACCTTGAGGGTTTAAAAATGCTGGAGGGGTTAGGGATCAGCAGGGTGATCCTAGGGAGGGAGTTGACCCTTGATGACATAAAACTGATGAAGACCAGGACCTCCCTGGAACTGGAATACTTCACCCATGGAGATATGTGTTTTGCCCAGAGCAGCCAGTGCTATCACAGTGGGATGCTCTTCGGCAAAAGCAGCAACCGGGGCCGCTGTATGAAGCCCTGCCGTTGGGCCTTCGACCTGGTAAACCGGGAAAGCGGCGAGTTAATCCCGGTGAAAGTACCTGGCCCTTATTTTTTGGCGGTGAAAGATATGTGCCTGCTCCCCTACCTGCCAGAAGTAATCTCTTCCGGGATCTGCTCCCTGAAGCTGGAGGGGCGGATGCGCGAAGCTGATTATTTAGCAGCTCTGGTAGGCTTTTACAGGCGGGCACTGGATCGCTATTATCAAGACCCAGTAGGCTACACAATGGACTGGGATGATTTCCATGAGCTGGAAAAGATGCGGGTGCGGGATTTCAGCCCTCTTTATGCCTTCGGCAATCCAGGTATTGATTCAGTTGGCTATACAGGTGAGCGGGAACCCCGCTTTTTCAGTAAAGCTATCAGGGAACCGGAAATCACAGCTGACAATATAAAAGATTCACCTTTACCTTTGCCCAAAGAAACAAAAAACACAGCTAAACCGCTGCTGGCTGTAAAAGTTGGGAGCAAATCAGCAGCTCTGGCCGCTTTAGATAATGGTGCTGACCTCCTTTATACCAGCGGAGAGTCCTTTCGCTCACAGGATAAGCCCTGGGAGTTCGCCGACTACCCTGAGATAGTATCCAGAGCCCGTGAGCTGGGGAAGCGTGTAGTGATCGGGCTGCCGCGCATCACCATGCCCTGGGAAATGGATAGAACACTTCTTTTCCTCAAACAGATACAGGAATTAGACCCTGACGGTGTGCTGGTTACAAATCTGGGGACCATTTATGCAACCTTTCAGGACACAGCTCTACCCCTTTACGCTGACTACTCCTGCAATATTGCCAACCAGGAAGCAGTAAAACTGCTCAAAGATTATCGTGTGGCAATGATTACAGCACCCCTGGAGTTCTGCTGTGAAGAAATCTTAGCAATGCCAGGTGAACACCTTCCTATGGAAGCGGTGATTCACGGCTTACTCCCTACCATGGTCAGCGACCACTGTCTTCCGGCAGCTCTGTTAAAAGGAAAAACAAGATACCAGTTTTGCGGTGCACTCTGTCATGAGCGGAACTATGGCCTGAGAGACACCGCAGGACAGGTGCACATCTTGGAGATTGACCAGGACTGCAGAAACCATATTTACCTGGCCAATGAACTAGCCCTGCTTCCCTACCTTCGCTCTTTTTACGGGGCAGGGTTTGCCAGCCTGCGTTTGGAGATACCATTATACAATGCAGATGAAACAGCGGCAGTCACCAAGATTTACAGAAAAGAGCTGGACAAACTTTGGGAAGATGTTGATAACTATACATTTGAGGAATCCAGTTGGCAGCAGCTGACTGAGATCAGAAATGTGCCTTTTGGCACTGGTCCTTATACAACAGGTGTAAAAGCCGGGGAAAATCAAAAGGAGAGTGAAAAACAATGACAAAATACTGGGGGCCAGAAGAGATCATCAAAAAGAAGAAGGAGTATATCATACCCTGCCTCTACCATTTCTATCAGGAACCCCCACAGATGGTAAGAGGGGAAGGACAGTATCTCTATGACAGCACTGGGAAGAAGTATCTGGATTTTTATGCCGGTGTTTCGGTAATCAATGCCGGACACTGCCACCCGGAAATCACTGAGCGTATCTGCCAGCAGGTCAAAACCTTACAGCATGTGTGCAATATTTATCTCACCCAGCCCATGCTGGAACTGGCAGAAAAGCTGGCACAGATTACACCGGGCAGGTTGAAGAAAAGCTTTTTCTGCAACAGCGGCACTGAGGCCAATGAAGGGGCTATCCTGCTGGCAAAAATAGCCACAGGCAGGAGTGAGCTCTTGGCGCTGGAAGGTGGGCTCCATGGCCGTACCTATCTGACCATGAGCTTGACAGGGATGCGTTTCTGGCGCACTGACCCCACACCAGCCGGAGGAATCTCCTTCGCACCCAATGCCTACTGCTACCGCTGTCCTTTGAACCTTAGCTATCCAGCCTGTGACCTGGCCTGTGCTGAACAGGTGCGCCGGGTGATCGAAACATCTACCTCAGGTGAAGTGGCTGCACTGATCGCTGAGCCCATACAGGGGAATGCAGGGATCATCACCCCGCCAGCTGAATACTTCACGCGTTTAAAGGAGATCCTTGAAGAGTATGGAATCTTATTGATCATCGATGAGGTGCAGACCGGATTCGGACGCACCGGAAAATGGTTTGCCATCGAAAACTGGGGTGTAGAACCTGATATTATGACCATGGCCAAGGCCCTGGGTAATGGTGTGCCGATCGGTGTTTTCACCTCCCGTCCGGAGATAGCGGACAAGTATACACGCCCTGGTGCCTCCACCTTAGGGGGTAACCCGGTCTCTATGACAGCCGGACTTGCCACACTTGAGGTTATTGAAAAAGAAGGGCTTATCCAAAACGCTGCAGAACTGGGTTCCTATCTTAGGGAAAAACTGCTGGAACTGCAGGACAAGCACCCATTAATCGGTGATGTGCGGGGAATCGGCCTGATGCAGGGTGCAGAACTGGTCAAAGAGGGCAAAGAGCCTGCAGCTGAAGAGGTTGACAGAATCCTGGAGATTATGAAAAACAAAGGGATCATCATCGGCAAGAACGGTCGCTCCAGGAATGTCCTGGCTTTCCAGCCGCCCTTGGTTATTAATAAAGAGAATGTGGATGAAATGATCACTGCTTTAGATGATGCATTAACACAAGTAGAAAAATAGTTTTATTTTCATTGAAAGAAGGTGGCGTTTGTGCCATTTGGGGCACATATGTCAATCGCCGGTGGTTTGGATCAAGCTGTCTGGCGGGGGCAAAAAGCCGGTTGTGACACTATTCAGCTATTCGTCAAAAATGCCAACAGGTGGAAAGCTAAAGACCTTACCGAAAAAGATATCAGCGATTTTCAGCAGGCCCTTAGAGAAACAGGGATTGAGCCTGTGGTGGCTCACAACTCATATTTGATCAATCTGGCCTCCCCTGATGAGGATCTCTGGTTAAAATCTCTGGAGGCTATGGTAGTTGAGGTGGAACGCTGCAGCTCTCTAGGGATCCCCTATCTTGTGATGCACCCAGGTGCACACTCGGGAGCAGGTGAAGAGGTAGGGCTTGCCCGCATCACCAATGCACTTAATGAAATTATTAAACAGACTGAAAACTCCCAGGTGATGCTGCTCTTAGAGACCACTGCCGGACAGGGCTCTGTTTTAGGGGGGCGCTTTGAGCATTTGGCTGAACTGATCAGCAACTGCTTTTATCCAGAACGGTTAGGGGTCTGTCTGGACACCTGTCATATCTTTGCTGCCGGCTATGATCTGCGCACAGCAGAGGCCTGTGAAAAAACCTTTCGAGAGTTTGATGAGTTTATCGGTTTCGATAAGCTCAAAGCAATTCATGTCAATGACTCCAAGGCTGAACTGGGATCACACCGTGATCGCCATGAACACATAGGCATGGGACAGATCGGATTGGAAGGTTTTCGCTGGCTTGTCAACAATCCGCTGCTCAACCCCCTGCCTATGCTCTTGGAAACCCCTAAGGGGACTGATTTGAAGGAAGATATGGACAATCTATCACTCTTAAGGAGTCTAATAAAGAAAGAGGAATATTAGATATTCGACTACCCAGGCAGTTTTTACTGCCTGGGAATTTATTAAAATATAGGAGGATCGTCACTTGCTGGCACTTACCAATGGGAAAATATTAACCATGGCGGGACAAATTTTTGAAAAGGGCACTGTTGTGGTGGAACAACAAAAGATATCTGCCCTCTATCAGGAGCCGGTTCCAGTTGATGGAGCCCGGGTCATCGATGTGTCCGGAAAATATGTTTTACCGGGATTTATCGATGCCCATACCCATATTGGCATCTATGAGGAAATATACGCTGAGGGGGATGACACCAACGAAATATCAGAGCCGGTAACCCCCCACCTGCGTGCCATAGATGCGGTTAATATGGAGGATTTGGCATTTACCGATGCCCTACAGGGCGGTGTGACCACTGTGATGACCGGGCCGGGAAGCGCCAATGTGATCGGCGGATCAAGTGTAGTACTGAAAACCTCAGCCAAAACTGTTGATCAGGCTGTCATGAAAAATCCGGCAGGCCTCAAAGCAGCTTTTGGTGAAAACCCAAAACGGGTTTATGGAACTAAAAAAAAGATGCCTGCCACCCGTATGGCAACAGCTGCATTGCTGCGTGAAACACTGGTCGCTGCTAATAACTATGCAGATAAAATCAGAATGGGCAAAATGGATCCTGATAAACTCCCGGACCGTGATCTGAAAATGGAAGCAATGCTCCCGGTTATTAACCGTGAGATCCCATTACTGATACACGCTCACCGGGCTGATGACATCCTCACAGGGCTAAGAATAGCTGATGAATTTAATTTAAAGGTTATTTTACAGCATGCTACTGAAGCACATAAAATAGCCGAAGAACTTAAAAAAAGAAATATACCGGCTGTTGTTGGCCCCACATTGGTCTCCAGGGCCAAGGTGGAGCTGAAGGACAGCAGCCTCAAAACAGCAGGTATTTTAGCAAAAGCCGGCATCAAAGTAGCCATCATCACTGACCACCCCATTGTTCCCATTCAATACCTTCCTCTGCTGGCAGCACTGGCAGTAAAAGGTGGAATGGATGAGGATGATGCACTCAAGGCTATTACCATCAACCCCGCCCAGATTTTAGGTATAGCAGACCGGGTAGGAAGCCTTGAACCGGGAAAAGATGCAGATATCATAATTCTCAGCGGCCACCCCTTTGACTGGCGCAGCAGGGTGGAGTTGGTTTTGGTGAACGGAGAGATCGTTTACAGCAGTGGGGATTTGGGGGAAGGAGTCCTTTGATATGGAAAATAATTATCCAGAGCTGACCGTATCACGCAGTATCATCAAAATCGATGATGGCTGTGTACGGCATAAAGAAGATTTAATAGTCAGAGAAACGACCCTGACCGTTTACATCAATTTAACTGAGGTGGCCACACTGGTCTGTTCGCCCCGGGACCAAAAATATCTGGCAGTAGGTTTTCTCTGTGCTGAGGGGCTTTTAAAAAAGAGGGAAGATATCATTTCAGTGGAGCTGAATCCAAAGCAGGGAGCGGTTTATGTTAAGAGCAGATCCGCTTTTTCTATTGCTGATCGATTAACTGTAAAACGCCGCGTTACCCCCAGTGCAGGGGGCAGTGGAACCACTGTTTCAGCTGGGGGGATCAGCTTGCCTCCGCCAATTGGATCGCATTTACAAGTAAGTGTGGAAACAGCACTAAATCTTGCCAATCAATTAGAGAAAAGGTCACGGCTCTTTCAGCGCACAGGTGGAGTCCATAACGCTGCCCTGGCCAAAGGGGAAGAGATCTTGATTTTTCAAGAGGATATCGGCCGCCACAACACCCTGGATAAAATCCACGGCCAGTGTTTCCTGGAGGGAATATCGAGGGATGATAAAATGATTATCTACAGCGGCCGTATTTCTACAGAGATAGTGCTTAAGGTAGCTCGTATGGGGGTGCCGGTCCTGATCTCCCGTTCGGCACCCACAGATCGAGCTTTACAGCTGGCTGAGAAGCTGAACATCACTGTTCTGGGTTTTGTACGGGGAAAACGGCTCACTATTTATACCGGTCAGGAACGGGTGATATTACCCTGAAATGCGCGAAGTATAACTCTCACTACAAGGAATACAGACAAACTTCCCATCTCTCACCCTTGCCCTGGGTTCCATCACCATTTCACCACACTTGGCACAAGGCACTGAATTAAAGATTCGTGCTTTCTCAGGCAGGTCCACTTCGATTTCCTGCACCTGCAGCAGTTCATCCTGTGGAGCCTGCAGTATATCAGAGACCACCTTGAGCTGCAGCTTTTTCATCTTTTCTTGATCTTCCGGGGTCAGCTCACCACTGCGCCAGCGATCCCTTAAAGTTACAAACTCCTCAGGAAACAACTGCTCATTGGGTGTCACTACGATCCGAACCGCTTTTCCTGTATCCCGGCAGACGAAGGTATAAGCATTTTTCCCATAATCTTTAAAAATAAGGTTGCCCTTCCCCATTGTACAGCCTGTTACAACCTGGACCGCATCAACACCACAGTTATCGGTCTCAGTTATGACCACCACTTCTTCATCTGGGGCTCTTTTAGCCTCAATCAAATCCATCCCTGCTTTAGCAGCCCTGTATCCGAAAGCAAGGCCAAGACAGACATGGCCATGAAACTCCATTGCCTTTTCCCAATCAGTTTTTTCCCGACACATGTTTAATTCCCCCCTAATATAGAAAATAGACACCTCAAGAGTGCACCTTTCATCCTGAAAGGAAGAACACCTCCATGGTGTCATTTTCATAATATATTGTTTCGACACACTATTATGATATCCTTCCCCACTTCTGTTTTGTAAGCAAAATAAATAATAAACCCTTTATAACTCACCCATCAATTACCAAATGAGTAATATAGTTTATACCAAAGAAAACACTATTGTTATTAGAGTTATGTAAACCTTACTGTGGATATTATGGAGGACATTTTTATGGGCAAGAAGGTATTTGAGCAGATGGTTAATGATGCAGTTTCCTCGGGGAACTTCATACAGAAACTTTTGCCCTTTGTAAAAGAACATTGCAAAGAAAAACTGCCTGTCATCTGGATAGAAACAAATGACAGCGGTGACAACAATATTTCTTTCATGAATTCAACCTTCCCCTACCTAGGGCAGATATTTGATAATTTAATCGACCTTCTCTACAGCAACACAATGATGGCTGCCCAAGGAAAGGATGCTGTATTTTTGTTGGAACAGGCAGTAAAAAAATATGCTGGTCATTATACCCTTGTGGTGGAAGGGGCCATACCTGTCCGTGACAATGGCCTCTATAACATAATCTACAAAACAAAGCAAGGCAATGTCACAGCACTGGAAGCAGTAACAGAACTGGGTAAGACAGCAAAATATGTTATAGCAGCAGGTACCTGTGCCAGTTTTGGCGGACCTTCTGCTGCTCGTCCAAACATCACCGGCAGTATGAGTGTTCAAGCGGTTTTGCCCCGGGAAGTAATCAGGGTTAGCGGATGCCCTGTCAATCCCGACTGGTTGGTAGGAACCCTGGCTCACCTTCTTTTATATGGTAGGCCGGAACTGGATGATCAGGGGCGACCTGTGCTTTTTTACGGCTTTACAATACACAGGCACTGCCAGCGGCGGTCTTACTTTGACACGGGAGATCTGGCTGATAGCCTGGGAGACATCAGATGTATGTTTTCACAAGGCTGCATGGGACCGAGAACCTTTGCTGACTGTCCATACAGGCAGTGGATCGACCATATAAACTGGCCTGTCAAAGCCAGTACCCCCTGTATCGGCTGCACCAATCGTGATTTTCCTGATGGCTCTACTCCCTTTTTCACTCCGATGCCGCAAAAAGGCGCAAATGAACTGGGACCACAAACAGGAGGTAAAAATAATGAATAAAAAGCGCTTTATTTTCAGCCCTGTAACACGTTTAAGCGGCCTTTTATCTGTAGATGTTTTTCTGGAAGAAGGTGTGGTAAGGGAAGCTAAAGCCAGTTCAACTTTTTTTCGCGGTTTTGAATGGATCATGAAAGGCAGGCAGATTACAGATGCCGTTTACTTGACACAGCGCATCTGCGGCATCTGTTCGCTGGCACATGGGGCAGTATCCAGCTACCTTGTTGACAAAATCTATGACAATGAAATCAGCGAAAACGCCCAATACCTGCGCAATATTATGTTCGCTGCCGATTTTTTACAGAATCACATCAGACACTTTTATATATTCAGTATTCCGGACTACGTGAGAATGCCTAGCCATCCTCCTTTTCACGGGCAGAATAAAGCAGACTTAAGACTGGATGAAAAACAAAACAGGTCCATCGCAGAAAACTACTTTGAGGCTGCAAAAGCATCCCAGAGATGCCACGAAATACTGGCGCTTTTCGGAGGAAAAGCACCCCATCAGCACAGTTTTCTCTTTGGGGGTGTCACTGCTGCGCCTACTGCTGACAAGATCAATAGAGCCCTGGCACTGCTCTCATCAATAAAGGAGTTTATCCACAGCCGAATGCTGCCTGATACTGAAATTATTGCCCATACTTACAATGATTACTTTACCATCGGGAAAACCCCACCCCGCCTCCTTTCCTTTGGGCTGTTCCGCTTCGGGCCAAAAAATGAGAGAGTGCTATGGGAGAGCGGAGTTTTAGTTAATGGCCGGATCAAACCCCTACAGCCGGAACTGATCAGTGAAGAGGTAACCAGCAGTTGGTTTAAACAGGTCGAAACAGGTGAACCAATACCCGATCCCAGAAAACCGGGAGGCTACACCTGGGTGAAAACAGCTAAATATGATGGAGAGTTCTTTGAGGTAGGGCCCCTGGCCAGGATGCTGATCAATGGCAAATATCATGGATCAACAAGCACCATGGATCGCATTACCGCCCGCTCCCTGGAGACCGCTTTGATCGCTGATCTGATGGAAGAATGGCTGTTAAGGCTGAAACCAGGACCACCACCATTCAACCATAAAAAAACACCGGTTAGAAACAGTGCTGTATCTATTACCGATGCCATGCGGGGAGCACTTCTTCACAAAGTGATACTAGCAGGGGAACAAATTAGTAAATACGATGTTATAACACCAACAGCATGGAACTTTTCACCAAAAGATCAGCTAGGAAAACATGGCCCTGTGGAGAACGCACTGATCAACACAGAAATACCGCCTCATGTCCCTGCAGAGACCGTATTGGGGCGCATCATCAGGTCCTTTGACCCCTGCCTTTCCTGTGCCACCCATGTAGTGACTGTTACCTAGAATATTTCCTCCTCTACAGCAGATAATAAACCTGTATCAGTTAGTTTCGACATAACAGAAAGGGGAAAAAGATGCGGGAGATCAGTATCGATCTGGGGCCAACAATCGGCACCGGGGATATAGAAATCATCAAAGCAGCAACATCAAAAATGGAGCCTGGGGATCACCTGCTGCTGAATTTAGAAGCGGCAGATGCCCATGAAACAGATAGAATTTTAGCCCTGCTGGAAAATGAAAACATGGACTACCAAACTCATGGCAGCCATAGCGGACAAAGGTTTATAATTATTGCTACACCTCGAGGCAACACAAAAAAGCCCCACTAAAAACACTATTGTTATCCATTTTTAACAACCCAGCGCTTTTTGAAAAGGGTGAACAGTTGTTTGATCCCATAACTCACAATAAAAAAGGCGAGTGCAACCAGTACAACACAGCCTCCAGCAGCCAAACCGAACTGGTATGAAGCAGTTAGTCCTAACAAACTGGACAGCACTCCCAGAGCAAGGGATAGATAAACCACCTGACGGAAACTACGCCCCACAATTAGGGAAGTCAACACCGGGATCACCATTAAAGCCCCAACCAGCAGGGTGCCTACTACTCTGAGACTGACAGCAACGGTCATAGCTACTAATAATATAAAGATGCGGTTGAGCAAATCAACAGGCAACCCTGACACCCGGGCGGCTTCTTCATCTGAACAAATAAAGTACATCTCCTTTGCCATGAAAATCAAAAATAAGAGCACAATTGTCCCTACAATTAATATCAACCAGAGATCAGCAGCACTGACGGTCATCAAACTACCGAAAAGATAAGAGGTGATATCCAAAGCTCCCCCTCTAGACAATCCAAAGAAAACAACAGCTAGGGCAAGCCCAGCACTCATCACCAGAGCCAGCAGTGCATCAGCTGAAAGCCGGGAGCGCACTCTTAGGTAATCCGCTATCAATGCCCCAACAGTAGCTACCCCCAGGGTAAATAAAAGTGAAAATTCAGCAGCAACCCCGATCAAAAGCCCAAAGGCAACCCCAGCCAGAGAAATGTGAGCAAGGGTATCAGCCATAAATGAATAGCGGCGCAGCACCAGAAAAACGCCTAAAGCAGGGCAGATCAGCCCTGTTATAAGACCTGCGAACAGAGCACGAATCATAAAATCATAGTGCAGCATATCCATCAACAGTTGTTCTCCTTTTTCTAAATGTGACAAGGTCAGGATGCCCTGCAGTTAATTGGCAGCATAAAGGTTCATTCCATAAACATCTTTGAGTTTAGCTGGATTCAATACCTCCCGCGGTGTCCCTTGGTAGAGCACTTTTTTGTTGAGGCAGATAATCCTGTCAGCCCAGGAACCTATCTCACCGATATCATGGGAAACAATAAAAATAGTGATAGCCCGCTCTTTTTTGAGCTGCTTCAGCAAACAATAAAAATCGTAAAGATAACGGTCATCGAGCCCTACCTGAGGCTCATCCAAAATTAATATATCAGGATGGCCAGCCAGTGCTCTGGCTATAAAGACACGCTGCTGCTGGCCTCCGGACAGCTCCAGGAGCGGCTTATGCTGTAATGAAAGAAGCCCCACCATTTCCAAGGCTTCTTCAACCGCCTCCCAATCTTCCCTTTTCAGCTTCCGGCAGAGTCCAATCCTGCCGAAACGCCCAGCAGCCGCAGCCTCTCTAACAGTCACCGGGAAGCCATTATTAAGAACTGCCCGCTGGGGAACATATCCCAACCTATGCCAATCTTTGAACTGCTTCAAAGGAGTTCCGAAAACCAGCACTTTCCCACAAACAGGCTCCATAAGCCCTAGGATCAGCTTCACCAAAGTTGTTTTCCCTGAGCCATTGGGGCCGATCAACGCCAGGTACTCCCCTTTTTCTACTGCTAAATTAATATCTTCTAAAATAACTCTATCACTGTAGGAGAAATAGATGTTCTGAAGCTCGATCACTTTCATTTTCTCAGGTTCCTTCCTTATTCAGCTAGCGCTTTTTTCAAATTCTCAAGATTCTGGCGCATCAAATCAAAATAATCAAAGCCTTTATTGATATCCTTCTCTGTCAAAGCCCCGATGGGATGGAGTACCAGTGTTTCTACTCCGATTTCCTGGGCGATGGTCTCAGCAATCCGTGGGCTGCTAGTGGCTTCATAGAATATATACTTAATATTGTGTTGACGAGAAAAATCAATTATTCGTGCCAGAGTTGCGGCATCAGGTTCCTGCTCCGGGGTTATACCCAGAACTGGTATTTGGCAGAGACCATAACGGTTTGCCAAGTAGCCAAAAGCAGCATGGGAAACCACAATATCTCTGTTCGGAAACTGAGCAACTGCTGTTGTGTATTCCTTGTCCAGCTGATCTAGCGTATCAAACAGCAACTGGGCATTATGCAAGTAATAGCTAGCGTTCTCCCTATCAACCGCCGCAATTTCTTCTGCCATGAAAGATACCATATCTTTGGCCAGCACAGGGTCCAGCCAGACATGTGGATCAAATACTCCTTCAAGTTCCCCTTCTTGCAAACCCTCAGATCTATTTGCTCGCAGAAAGTTCGTGATTCCAACTTTTTCTTCTTCTGCAAAGGTGAGAAGAGGAAGCCCTTCTGTAGCCTTAATTACTTTTACTTCTCGGTCTTTCAATTCTGGGAGAATTTTATTAGCCCATAACTCCATTCCCGCACCATGGTAAATAAAAAGGTCAGCCTCATAAATTCGCTTCATATCTGAGGGTGCAGGTTCCCAGTGATGTGGTTCACTTCCAGGAGGTATGATTTGGGTGACTGTTGCCCGATCACCTACTATCCCCCGAGCGAATTCAGCCAGTGGATAGATTGTTACTGCAAGCTGCAGTTTTGATTCCCCATCTTCTGCAGTGGGCTCTGCCTGCTGACAGCCGCTGAGTAGAACCGCAATAAAAATGAACACCATCAAACAGCTACATATTTTCAGAGAATTCCTCCACTTACCCATATCTCTGTTTGTCCTCCATAATTAATCTTCCCGGCACTGAGCACAGTATCCATAGATGGTAAAACTATGATCCTCAATTTTAAAATCCGAGTAACACTCCTTTACCCGCTCTATAATATCTACAGGACAATATGCTATTTCTCTAACATAGCCGCATCCTAAGCAAACAAGATGGTGGTGATGTTCCCCCTGAATAACCAGTTCATAACGCCGTGATTGGTCTTTAAACTGCAGTTCGTTAACAATACCCTTTCTAGTAAAGGTAGCCAGGGTCCGGTATACTGTATCTAAACTGATACCAGGGTAACGGGATCTGACACATTTCATAACCTCTTCAGCATTGACAGGTTGGCCGCCTGCCTGTGCCCTCTCCCATAGAACCTGTAATATTTCCTGGCGCTGTGGTGTCAGCCTCACACCCACCCTTTTAAGGTGTTCGATAAATTCCCCCGGTATCATGGTATTCCTCCTAGTTAAGAATTATTCCTATTTCTTTGCCATTATTACTTTACTGCGACAAAAATTGAATGTCAATTTATATTATCTGAAGCAGATTACTCCAAATAAGAAAATGAACCCTGGAAACATTTATATGTTGACCAGGGTTTAAATCTCTACTCTGCCGCAGGATAGGAACCCAGTAGTTTAAGATATGTTGTTATCTTTGAAAGATTACACAACAGATCTTGAACTAGCGGATCAGCAGTTGACCCAAGAAAATCAAGAAAGAAAATATATTCACCCAGTTTATTTTTCGCAGGTCTGGATTCGATGCGGGTCAGGTTAATACCGCGCAGGGCAAATTCCCGAAGCACAAGATACAATGCCCCCGGCCGGTCACAAACACCAAAAACCAGCGATGTTTTACAGCTGATACTTCTAGATGGCAACTGCTCTCGACCGATAGCAAAAAAACGCGTCATGTTATTCGGATAGTCATTTGCCTGTGGAATGAGCACTTCAAGGCCATATACTGCAGCTGCAGTTGCAGGCGCAAGTGCTGCCCAAGGTTGTTCACTTTCAGCCACTAGCATAGCCGCGGCTGCTGTGCTGGTGCATTCCTGCCAGCAGACATGAGGAAGATTTTTACGCAGAAAGTTTCGGCATTGGGCAAGGGCCTGAGGGTGGGAGAAAACCTTCTCGATCTTCTCTATAGAAACTTTCGACCGGGCCAGCAGACTGTGAATCACAGGCACAATTATTTCCCCTTCTATTGCCATATTACAAGAACATGCCAGCAGATCATAAACAAGACCCACCGAACCCTCTGTAGAGTTTTCCACAGGGACTATCCCTTTATCCAGCATACCGGAAACAACCCCATTGATGATATCTTCCAGTGAGTTGCACTCTACCAAATGCCAACCTTTTCCTTGAGAGTACTGGTGAGAAGCAATCTCCGAAAAGGTCCCCTTTGGTCCCAGATAACCCAAACAGATACTGCTTCCCATTAAAGATCACGCCCCATAGCAGTTGCTATCCCTTGCAGTTCTTCCATCATCAGTTGAAAATCCTCAGTAGAAAGAGACTGTGGACCATCACATAATGCACGGGCAGGATCCGGGTGAACTTCAACAAGCAATCCATCTGCCCCAGCTGCCACCGCCGCCTTGGACATAGGAATCACCAGTCTACTGTTCCCTGTGGCATGGCTGGGATCGGCTATCACCGGTAGATGGGACAGCTCTTTTACCAGGGAGACAGCGCTCAAATCAAGGGTGTTGCGTGTAGCGGTTTCAAAGGTGCGAATACCGCGTTCACAGAGTATAACCTGTTCATTTCCTTCCGATAATATATATTCTGCTGCCATCAGCCACTCATCGATGGTTGCTGAAAAACCGCGCTTCAACAACACCGGTTTATTACATCTTCCCACAGACTGCAGAAGTCTGAAGTTCTGCATATTTCTTGCTCCTACCTGAACAATATCAACATACTCCAGAGCCATCTCCAAACTGGGCTCATCCAGCACCTCAGAAACAACAGCTAAACCGGTCAGCTGAGCTGCCTCAGCTAGCAACTGCAGCCCCTTTTCTCCGAGGCCCTGGAAGCTGTAAGGTGATGTCCTGGGTTTAAAGGCACCACCGCGCAAAACCTTGGCCCCAGCAGCAGCAACACTTTGAGCAGCGGCAAACAACTGCTCCCGGCTTTCCACAGCACAAGGCCCTGCTATAACCACCAACTCTCTGCCTCCAAACACAGCATCTTTCACTTTGATCAAACTGTTTTCACCTTTCACCTCACGGCTCACCAGTTTATAGGGTTTCATAATCGGCACTACCTTTTCCACCCCGGGTAAAGCAACCAACCCTAAAGAGTCGATCACCCTCCTATCACCTACCGCACCGATCACCAAGCGCTTCACTCCATGGATAAAATGCGCCTGGAAACCGGCCTCTTCCAATCTCTGCTTAACCGCAGCTATTTCCTCAGGTTTTGCTGTTAACTTCATCACAACTACCATACTCATAACCCCCTTCATATCAGATAAAAAAACCGCCGCTCCCGAAAAGGGACGAAAGCGGCGGGGCTTTTCGCGGTACCACCCTTTTTGGCCATCAGGCCCACTCATCAAGGTACGGGAATGATTCTACTGGATGGTACGACTCTGCTAATAAAAAAGCTTCTCCTCCCTAAAGGGACGAGAAGCTGATGCTTTCCGCGTTACCACCCTGATTGGCGCGTTATAAAACGCGCCCACTCCTTAAGAGTACAAGAAATCATTCCGATACCCCCTCCCGTATAACGTCGGGAGATAACGTTCGAACCTACTTGCCGCTGATGCGGTTTCAGCAGACACCTCCAGAGAGAACTTCAACTAGCCATATTCCAGGGATGCTTACAGTCGGTGACATCCCCTCCCTGAGGAACTGGGACTAGCCTACTTTTCTCCTTCACTGGTTTTAGCTTATTTTTTTTGTATTATATTCATCCTACAGCAAAAAAGCAATAAAAAAATTATAGCTTTTTTTTGGTGCTATTTATCACTTTTCCACACTGAGCAAACATTCAGACCGGGAAAACAAAGCCTGGAAAAACCTCAGCTTTTCCAGGCTTGCTTTCAGGTATACTATTCCATACAATATTATATTAGACTGTAGGATTCACAGCTTCCGTGGGTATCTCATCATACTGTTTTCCTGGCCGAGCAGCTTCGGCATAGGTCTCGTTTGTGGAAGCAACAGCTTTCATAGCGAAATAGTAAGCGATACCTACAACAACTAGGGTGGCCAGGTTCTTGATCAAGACTTCTGGCACAATCAAATAGAACACGAAGCCTAGAGCTGTTAGAGCCACAGCTACTAAGTTAAACCCATTAGTGTATCTATATGCTCCATCTGGTTTAAAGAGGGCAACAATATCGATATATGTCTTTTTGATAAATAGATAGTCAACCAACAAAATACCGGCAATAGGTGCAAACAAGAATCCTAAAACATCCATATAGTCAGTAAACCCATACACAACAGATGGCACTGCTGAAAGCATTACGCCTCCTGCAGCAATTGAAATGGTTGACCAGAATCGCCCTATTTTAGTGAATATATTACTGAATGATAAACCACCTGTGTACACGTTCATAACATTAATACACCAGTTTTCAAGTACAATAACAATCAAGACAAAGAACAATATGACACCGTTTTGCGTTATAACTGGCATTAACTCAAAAACATTTGTATACTCTCCTAAGGTTGCAGCTGCTGCATAAGCACCAACAAAAGCCGATATAAAAGTTCCTACACAGGCAGCTGCAACCGTAGCTATCCACATATCAAGTCTAGAAGCTGAATATCTACAAAAATCTGCAGCATCTGTGATCATGCAGATCCAAGCAGCAATAACACTGTTGATCCACAAAGCTAGAGTCGGCCAATGCCAACCAATTGTACCTGGATATGAAAGTACATTGTTCCAATTAAAGTTCGGTTCCGGATAGTTAATGAGCAAATAGAGGATCATGGCTATCAGCACTATCTTCGCAGGAAAAGCGATCTTAGATAACACCTTCAGAGAATCATAACCTAGTATTGCGATTAATGCCTGAAAGATAGCAAAAATAACACTAACTAAAATTAAACTAACATTGAGACCAAACATTGCGTTCAAAATTGCGGTAATACCTGCTGCACCCGCAAGTGTTTGAAAGGCAAACCAATAAATAGAAGCTAGCACCCTAACCAAAGAAGGTAGCCATTTTGAGCCTTGGATTCCAAATGCCATCCTTGTTGCAACCTGACCGGGTATACCGTAATCGACACCAACGGTAGCCATAACAACATATGCAACATATGCAATAAACACACCAGAAACTGAAGTAACAACAGCTCCCCAAAAAGGTAAACCACTAGCTATTGCAAGACCTGCAATAACCATCATCCCAGGCTGAATCAGAAAGTTAATAATAATATTGAACAAATCCCACCAGTGAGCAGTTTTTAGTTCTGGAGGTACAGCTTCAATACCAAATTGCTCTACTCCTTTTGGCTGCCGATATTTCCGGGCTAATTCTTCCTTTAACTGTTCCGCCCTCAGTTGATTCTCATTAGCCATTTAAGTTTCTCCTTCCTTTCAAGAGTTTAGTAATTCAAAAATTACAAAAGCCAACTTCAACCAGCCACAAGATGATGTTACTGAGTTTTCTAGCAACCACCCCCTTTAATAACACACCCCTTTAGTCTTGGATCAGCTCATTGCGGTAAGCTGTAAGATATTTCTGACAGATCCGATCTTTATTTAGGAGCAGGTTTGTTGCCAGCAAAGCCGTCATAATACTGCCATCCAACGGGTCCATAATGGCTGCATCCATACCTTTGCTCATACAAATTGTAAGAAAGTATTTGTTGATAACCTTTCTTTTTGGCAGAGAATGTGAGACATTGCTTAGACCTGAAATAATCTTCACATTGTAGTGCTGCTTAATTTCTTCAATGCTTTGAAAAAACTTTACCGCGTTGTCAGTCTTTACAGCTACCGGCAAAACAAGTGGATCAACATATATATCACTTCTATCCACATTGTTTTTTTCAAGAATATCAATCAGCTCACCAGCTATTCTTACCCTGTCCTCAACAGTATCAGGGATACCGCTATCATCAGTTGTAAGAGCAACCACAGAGCAATCATGCTCTTTTATCAATGGAAGAATACCCTCTAAGCGGTATTTTTCCATGGAAATAGAGTTAATCATGGGCTTACCTTTATGTACCTGCAACCCTTTTTCAATGGCTGCGGGATTGGTGCTGTCTATACACAGGGGAACATCCACAACTTCCTGGATTATGCGCACCATCCATTCCATATCTGGGACTTCATCACACATAGCAGTATTTACATCTATAAAATCAGCACCAGCTTCACACTGTTTGACAGCCAGCTCCTGAATATATTTGACATCCTTCTCTTCTATTGCTCTGCGTACTGCGGGTATTGTGCTGTTTAATTTTTCTCCGATGATAAGCATTATATTTTTCACCCCTGGATCAGAAATTTGCAGAGTATTATTGAGGGACAGACTAGGGGGGAACTTAGTGAAATTATTTGCTGCCCCTCAATAATTTCAGCTTTTTTTACCTTAACTGTAAACACCATATTCTTTTGTAAAATCAATCATTGCTTTTAAGTTTTCTGGTCTGGCCTCATCGATACATGCACTTGAATCCATGATGTATCCGCCATCTTTGCCCAGTACATCAATCAGTTTTTTGCAGTATTCTTTCACTTCCTCTGGTGTTCCAGTACACAATAAAGCATTGGGTACATTTCCAGAGATACAGGCTACTCCACCAAGAATTTCTTTGGCTTTATAAATATCAACCTGTTCAAAGTGATATACAACTTTACCCTTTGGTACATCAGCAATGGTTTCTAACCGACATGTGTAATCCCCCTCTATATAAACATAGGGGACCAGGTCTGCTTCAATTAGGCCCATAATCACTTTCTTCAATCCAGGCCAATAGAAGGTCTTGAACTGCTCATCATTCATAAAACCATCGCAGCCCTTATGCAGCCAAATCCAGACCCTCGGGTTGCCGCTTGCTTTAGCTCCGTTGATACCTGCTTCCAAAGCCCACGGAGTAACCATATCCACAGCAGCCAACAGCTTTTCTGGGTTTTTGTACATATCGAGCATAACACCTCTGGTGCCGCGGAAGGTATCCCCGATGATGTCATAAGGTGCATATGTAGCTGCTCCTAATGCATTAGGATATCCGAGGGCTTCCAATTCTTTATTGAAGTCACCTAAAAACTCGAACCATTTGGCAAATATATTTCCCGCCTCCATGAGAGCTTTCAGTGACTCCTGAACCTCCGGATCGCCAAAACTGCCGACTAATCCAAAGATCCCCTGCCAATAACCACCGTGAATCGGTGGCAGCTTCTGCAGCCCTGCCATAGCGCTGCAAACACGAGGGTAGTAAGTTCTAATCATAAAATCTGTAGGATCTGCCAGGAATTCATCATATTCACTGGCTTTCATGTACTCGCCTTCGACAAACTGATACATACGATCCGCTTTAAGACCTTTCCCCGGCCATTTCAGAAGATTATATCCTAACACTTCAAGGCCTTTGCCCGGATATGAAATATAGGAGTTCCAATACATATCAGCATCCAGATCCAATGCTGTCTTTTTCCATGCCATATATGCTTTATCATAATCGTACATGGCTTCCTCAAAAGTGATTCCCGCATATATAGCCGGAAAGAAATCCAGACATGGAATAATAGGTACCCGATCCGGAACTTTCAACTGAACAGCATCCATAAAACGTTTTTCCCGCTCTTCATACAGTTCCTGAGGACTTTTTTCCATTTAGGGACCTCCAATCTAATTTCTATTACTAATTACCCTCTGTCCACTGGCGGGACAGTTCAACTGCTGCATTAGCGTCTTTCCCATGGGCATCTGCACCAACATACTTTGCAACTTGTTCATCAGTTGGGCTACCGCCGATCATAATCTTTACCTTATCCCTTAGACCGCTGTTTTCCAATGCCTCAATGGTATTTTTCATGGAATCAAAAGCCAGTGTCAGCAACCCACTAAGCCCGACAACTTGAGGCTGGAATTCCTTAATTTTTTCCACAAAAACCTCTGGAGGAACATCAACCCCAATATCAAGCACATCAAAGCCATTGACTTCCAACATAAAAGTGACTATATTTTTGCCGATATCGTGAATGTCACCCTCAACTGTTCCTATGAGCACCTTGCCACGTTTCTTCTCCTCTGTATCCGCAGAGATATGGGGTTTCACGATATTTGAGATATTTTCCATAATTTCTCCAGACATAAGCAGATCCGGGATAAAATACTTACCTTCCTCGAAACGCTTGCCCACGACCTCAACAGCAGTCCTGCAAGTTTCCAATACATCCATCGGGTCCGTTCCGTTAGATAGCATTTCCTTGACCAGTTCAAGAGCTTCCTCTTCTTTTAGGTCTGCTATCAGTTCTTTTAATTTTTCCTGCATGATTATTAGCCTCCTTAATTACTATTTGATAGAACCACTTGTTGCAAATAGGTATACTCGCATCTTTATTTCAGTAGGCAGACTGGACAGAAGTTAATTCCTAGCTAAAAATTCCCCGTCGCCGGCTTTCCCAAAAAATTCTCCATCTTTAACAATGACTTTACCCTTACTGATGGTTACTTGTGGTACTCCTTTAACCTTCCATCCTTCATATGGACTCCAGTCGGCCATATCATGGGTCCCTTCTCCGGTTATGGTCATCTCTTTATTAGGATCAAATACCACCAGGTCAGCATCACTCCCAACCATTACTGCACCTTTTTTGGGATATAGGTTGTAGACCATGGCAGGGTTTGTGCTGGTTATTTCCACTAATTGCTCTGTTGTGATCCCGTTTTTCAGCACCCCTTCATTGTACATTATGGATAGACGCACCTCTATACCCGGCAGGCCACCCGGGATCTTGTAGAAAACATCAGATATTTTTTTCTGTTCCCTTGTAAAGGCACAATCATCGGTTCCGATGATAGAAATGGTTCCGTCCTTCAAACCTCTCCATAGTTCCTGCCTATCTTTCTCTTCTCGAATCGGTGGGTGGACAATAAAGTTCCGTCCATCATCACGCTGATAAACATCACTGGTAAATGTCAAGTAAGCGAGGCAGGTTTCACCATAAACAACCTGACCTGCTTTCTTGGCTTCACGAATAGCCTTTACCCCGCCTTCACTGGAGACATGCCTAATTAAGAGAGGTACACCGACATGGCGTGCTAACAGAATCATTCTCTGAATAGCTTCAACTTCGGATATCTCAGGCTTGCATAAAGGATAGTAACGCGGTGCTTCCTTGCCGGCAGCAATGAGTGCTTCTGTGCTTCTTCTTACAATTGCCTCATTTTCGCAATGGACTGTAGCTAAGGCACCCAGTTCTCGGACCCGTTCAAAAGCTCTTAAAATCTCACCATCATCAACATACAAACCATCTTCTTTATAAATTGTGAAAAATTTAAAGGAGGTGATCCCCATATCTACAATATCAGCCATCTGCTCCAGAGTTTTCTCATTAATGTCGGTCAAGGAACAATGAAAACTGTAATCCACAACACATTTCCCGGTGGCCTGCTCCATTCGTTCCTGAATTACCTCCATGGGCAGTTTACCCTTCTTCTGATCAGCAAAATCAATAAGAGTGGTAACACCGCCAAAAGCCCCGGCAACAGTTCCCGTATAAAAATCGTTTTTTGTCACGGTCCCGGCCAGGGGCAATAGCATATGAGCATGGGTTTCTACAAGCCCTGGAAATATAAGTTTGCCTGAAGCATCAATCACAGATTCAGCGTCTTCTGTGTCAAAATCTCCAAGTGCTGCGATCTTGCCTCCCTTTACTGCCACACTTACAATACCCAAATCCTGTGGGGCGAAAACATGACCATTCTTAATAATCAAATCGTATTTCATGCTAAACATCTCCCATTTGGAATTGTCTTTATTGACTTAGATGGGACAATCACTTTAAAGTGATAGCTTCTTTCGGACACCACTGCGCGCAAAGCCCACACCCATCACAATTGTCCTGGTCGATCCAGGTGTGATCTTCATCCCACTTGACACCATCATAGAAACAGGCACGATGACATCTTCCACAGTTTGTACATAGATCTTGATTTATCTCTGCCTTCAATGCAGGTTCCTGGCATAATTCTTCGACAGTTGTGATATAAGGCAGCGCCTTTCCTCTGAAGTCTTCAATACTTTTGTATCCCTTTTCATCCATATAAGCAGCCAGACCGTCCAGTATTTCCTGAACCAAGCCCAGACCCTTCCACATCACTGATGTAGCCAATTGTACTGTGGTAGCCCCGAGCATGATGTATTCCACAACATCCTGCCAGCTGCTGACACCGCCTACAGCTGAAATGGGTATATCAACTGATCGGGCTGTTTCTGCGAGGAGAGCCATCGTAATCGGTTTTATCGCAGGACCGCTGTACCCACCATAACTCCGCAGTATTGGCCTGCCGGTTTCAATATCCACACCGGCAAAAGAACGCACAGTATTGCTGATGGCTATTGCATCAACACCACCCTCAACTGCAGCGTTGGCAGCTTCAACAATATCACTTACTCCGGGGGTAAACTTAGCCATCACAGGAATTTTGGCCACACTTTTAACCGCCTTGATTTGTTCATATAATGTCTTAGCGTTCTTGCCGATATGCATACCTACACCTTTAGAGGGCATAGGACATGATACATTCATTTCAAAAAAGTCCACTAACCCAGTTTCTTGCACTTCTTCAACAATCTCTGCCGTTATTTCCGGATCAGGCATCGCCAGTATACTGGCACAGATCTTAGCTCCACCTTCTTTTGCAATGGCGAACTCCTTATTGAACCACTCATCTTTTGTCTGGGTGGTGAACAACTCCATGTTAATCATTCCGACTGGCTTGTTCCCGACACGATATAGAACCATGCGTCCATTGCGGGGATGTTCAAGCCATGCATCCCTGGGGCTGATTGATTTACTGATAACAGCGCCAAAACCCGCTTGACCTGCTTCCTTCAGCCGCTGGCCATCCCAACCCGGGGTTGCAGAAGCCAGCATCAGCGGATTCTTCAGTTCCATACCAGCAAAATGTACTTTTAAATCTGCCAAAATGCCCCTCCTCCCTTTATAACCACATAAAATTTATTGTCAGTCGATCAAATTATATAGTGACAAAAAGCACAAAACAATTTTATATTTTGACAAAACAACCAGCCAAAAAATTTACTCTTTTTGTGCTAACCGCTAATTACTTTAAACAAATGGTTCAACCCCTATATACAATTGGGTTTAGCGACTTACCATATATCTCCACCCTTCATATCAACTGGCAGAATATATATAGTCAGGATACAAAACACCAAAATTTCAGCTCAATCAGTTTTTGTAAATCTTACTGCTTTATCTCAAAAGGAGGAAAAACGGGAATTACTGAAAAGTAATTCCCGTCCTTTGTTATACAACTACCAATAGCTTAAGGTCATTAACATTCGTACCAGTTGCCCCTGTAATAATAATTTCACCCAACTGATCCAGGGGTACAGATACATCATGTTTTCTCAGAGCAGCAAAAAGGTCGATCCCTTGGCTCCGCGCCTGCTCCAGTGTATATTTGTCAACCATAGCGCCGGCAATCTCTGTGGGGCCATCTGTACCATCAGTATCAACACTGGCAATAACAACATTATCCAGTCCATCCATCCGTAACGCAGCACCCAGGGCAAATTCCTGGTTTGGGCCACCTTTGCCACATTCATCGGCTATACTTACTGTTGATTCACCACCACCGATCAATACACAAGGAGGTTTCATAGGATTGCCGCTGTTCAGTATCTCCCTGGCGATGTCAGCAAAGGTACCGCCAACTTCATGTCCTTGGCCTTCAAGAACCGTGGACAGGATCATCAGGTTTTTAATTCCCATTTCCTCTGCAGCCTCATAAGCTCCCATACAGGCGGCATTGCTCGGTACTAAAATAAAGCTATATATATTGTGGTCAGAAAGATCTTTAGGTGTTTCCATCTCAGGTCCAGCTGTTCTAAGAAATTCCTGAATCGAATCAGGCATTTTATCCCACAGCGAATATTTAGTCAAAGTATGTCTGGCCATCTCCAATGTGGATGTGTCAGGTACTGTAGGGCAAGTAATATAGTCAAGTTCATCACCGGTCACATCAGAAACTGTCAGATTAATGATATGTGCTTCAGGATTAATCAACTGGGCTAATCTGCCGCCCTTGATCCTGGATAAGTGTTTGCGCACTGCATTCATCTCATAAATATTGCAACCGCTGTAGAGTAGCACCTGAAAAGCCACTTTTTTGTCTTCAAGACTAATACCATCAACCGGATATGGCAACAAAGCAGTGCTGCCCCCTGTAAAGGCAGCAAATACGATATCTCCCGGCTTCGTATTTTCTGCCAAAGAATAAATGTCTTTTGCTGCAGCATGCCCAGCCTCGTCAGGAACTGGATGGGCAGCCATACGCATATCAATTTTATCAAGCTGGCCTTCCTGGCCATACTTGCAGATAACTATACCCTTATCAATCCTATCTCCCAGGATCTCTTCCAGAGCTTTAGCGATGGGATATGTGGCCTTTCCTGCTCCCACAACATATATATTTCCGCTTTTGCTGAGATCAAAGGTGTGGCTTCCAACAGTAAGAATATTATTTTCTAAAGAAATCAGATTCTTCACCGCAAGATAGGGATCAGCTTTGGCCAATGCCTTTTCAATAAGTTCGACTGTAATCTCTCTAGCCTTTCTGCAGCCATGATCGGTAAGCCGCTCCCTGTTCTTAATATAGCTCATCCTTTCCCCTCCTGCCTTGAATATTCCTAGATATTTATAGCAAACACCAAGACATCAACTCTTTCTGCTCATTTGGCTACAGATATGGGTACCGGCATTTCCCAAAACCGCATCATCAACCAATTCCGGCAAGGTTATTATTGCTTCACTTCCTCCTGACTCAAGGAAAGAAATCGCCGCCTCTATCTTCGGCCCCATACTTCCAGCTGCAAAATGCCCCTGCTCCATGTAAGCTTTAGCTTCATCCAAAGAAATGTGATCAAGATCAATCTGATTGGGTTTGCGGTAGTTCAAAGATACTTTGCTGACACCTGTAGGAATAACCAGCAGATCAGCCTGCAAAAGAGACGCTAGCAGACTGGCAGCCCGGTCCTTATCGATCACCGCTGCTACACCTACCAATCTTTCATCTGAATCACAGATCACCGGTATTCCTCCACCACCACAGCTTATAACGGTATACCCTTTATCCACTAGAGCTCTGATCGCTTGGTATTCCACGATCTTAACTGGTTGGGGTGACGCAACCACACGCCTGTATCCCCTCCCAGCATCCTCTACCATATTCCATCCCTTTTCATTCATCAGCTTTTCTGCCTGCTCTTTGCTGTAAAAGGGCCCTATTGGTTTTTCAGGTTTTAGGAATGCAGGATCATCCGCCTCAACCAACACCTGAGTCACTACTGTAACAACATCCTTATTGATTCCCTGGCGGGCATATTCACTTTTTAGAGCCTGCTGAATCATATAACCAATTGATCCTTGAGTTTCCGCTACTGCTACATCAAGGGGCTGTGGTGGGACCTGCTCCCGAGCAGCTTCGGACCTGAGCAGATTAAAGCCAACCTGTGGACCATTGCCATGAGCAATAACGACATTAAAACCGTGCTGAACAAGTTTTACAATCGGCTTGCAGCTATTTTTAATTACTTCTAATTGGTCAGCAGCGCTTATTTTGTCATTATCTCTGATTAGGGAGTTGCCTCCCAATGCTATAACAATTGTTTTATTCAATTTTTGTTACCTCTCCTCCGCCTCACGATAAAGCTGTTAGTGATATGAAACGGCCGCGCTCTCCGGCCGCCTCATATCTATTTATCATACTTTAGCTTAAAAGGGAATCTTAAAATCCCTACCTGCATAAACAGCCCGGGAACCTAATTCCTGCTCGATCTGCAGCAGCCTGTTATACTTCGCTGTTCTTTCACCGCGGATGGTTGCTCCAGTTTTTATCTGTCCTGCATTAATACCCACTACCAGATCGGCAATCAATGGATCCTCTGTTTCACCTGAACGCTCAGAGACCATAACACCACAGTTATTGCGGTATGCTAATTCCGCAGCATCAAGCGCCTCTGAGAGGGTACCGATCTGGTTCACTTTCAGTAACAATGCATTGCTAGCACCTAGGGGCACACGTTCCTTGATTAATCTGGGATTGGTGCACAAAAAGTCATCGCCAACAATCTGGATCTGCAGTTCCTTGGTAGCTCTTACAAAACCATCTACATCATCTTCACTAAAGGGATCTTCCATGCTCATAATAGGATAATCTTTCAATAAATCTTTATAGAAAGCAAGCAGTTCATCTGTTGTCAGCTCATTACCCTCAAGGGTATACTTCTTAGTCTCCGGGTTATACAGGTGTGTTGCAGCACAATCCAAACCATAAACAATTTTATCCGCGTAAGGGGTTCTTTCTACTGCCAGCACCAGGTTATCCATTGCTTCCCGCACCTTGATAATCGGCGGGGCAAAACCACCCTCATCACCAACATTCGCAGCTATTTTTCCATACCTATCTACAATAATATTTCTCAATTCCTCGTAAACTGCCATTGCAATCTCCATGGCTTCAGTGAATGATTCTGCCCCTACCGGAAAGATGCAGAACTCTTGGAATTCCAGGTCATTGGACGCATGTTTACCGCCATTGATCAGGTTCAGCAACGGAACCGGCAGCACATGGGCATTGATATTAATATATCGATAAAGGGGCATATGCAGGGCATTGGCAGCCGCTCTTGCAGCAGCTAAAGATACACCAAGGATAGCGTTAGCTCCGAGCCGCGATTTGTCAGGAGTTCCGTCAAGATCGATCAATGCAGCATCAAGTTCCCGCTGTTTTGAAGCATCCATACCTTTAAGTTCAGGTTGGATAACCTCTTTTACGTTGGCAACAGCCTTTCTAACCCCCATCCCTCCAAACCGCTTCTCACCATCACGCAATTCCTTCGCTTCATTTGCACCAGTAGAACGACCTGCCGGCACATCAGCACGCCCCATAGTACCGTCATTTAATATAACATCCACTTGCACAGTTGGGTTGCCACGACAATCCAATATTTCTCTTGCATCAATTTCTCTAATTCTTAAATCCATACCGGATCCACCCCTAAATTAATTTGGCCCTTGTCAATGAGGAAACCTTTTTAGTTTCCTCATTGACAAGGCATTCCTTCTCTTATTTATTTCAAGAATAGAGAGAGAATTGCTTTTTGAATATGGAGTCTGTTTTCAGCCTCATCAAAAATCACGGAATTAGGTCCATCAGCTACAGCATCTGTTACTTCATAACCCCGGTCGCAGGGGAGGCAGTGCATGTAAAGGACATTCGGCTTGGCAAGCTTCAGCATTTCCTCATCGCAAATCCAATCCTTGTGCTTGTCAAACAGCTCCCGTTGTTTTTGCTCATCAAATGCTTCTGTTGCCGGTGGGAAGTATCTCATGCTGGCCCAAGATTTCGGGTAAACGATATCTGCATCTTTGAAGGCATCTTTCATGGAGTCTGTCTCTTCAAAGGAGCCGCCATATTTCTTTACATTTTCTTTGACTGCATCAATAATCATGGGATCAAGCTCAAAACCTTCCGGACGAGCAAAGGTGATATTCATACCGAATTTGCTGGCAGTTGCCATCAAGCACTGGGGAACAGCGACTGGCTTTTTCACACTTGGGGAATAGGCCCAGCTGACAACCAGTTTTTTGCCACGGGGGTCACCAAGCTTTTCTTTGATGGTTAGCATGTCAGCCAAGGACTGTGTAGGATGATATACGTCATCTTCTGCGTTAATTACAGGAATATCTGCCCACTCGGCAAATTCACGGATGTACTTGTTACCAGCGCCATAAACCCATTTGACTGCGTCGCCATAGATTCTGATGACGATACCATGCCCAAACCTGGAAAGAACTCGGGCAGTATCAGCAACTCTCTCAGTCACATAAGCTTTTTCCTCACCTTCAACAGCCGGAGTGTAGATCTTGTCTACATCAAGATAGTTGCCATGGCCACCTAATTGAGTCATGCCAGTTTCAAAACTATTCCGGGTGCGTGTTGAACGGCAATAAAAAATCAAAAATGCGGTTTTGTTTTTGAGCAGCAGGTGCTCCCGACCCATTGCCACATCCTGTTTTAGAGTTTTAGCTGTTTCTAGGATTGTTTCCAATTCATCTTTGGTGAACTCAAGCGTGTTGATAAAGTCACGGCCACGAAAAGCTCTTGTCTGCATAAGTATTAACCTCCTTGAACTAGTGTGTTTAGATTTTTGTGACCTACTACCAGAACTGCTTCACTGCTTAAAATAAATGTACTAAATTTGGCAGTTTTGACAGCATTGCCAACAAATAAAGGGTGTGTAAATCAAATATACTCTCATGTTCAATTATAGATGGCACACGGCTTAAAACAATTCACATTATAAACAAAACAATAACCACTCTACTGACCGTTTTTGTGCTTTCTGCCCAATTCCCTAAAAAAACACTTTTATGAGTGCATTGTGCACAAATAAGGAAATTATTATATCGGCCGGTTTGTTAGTAATGATAATATTTTCAGTTTCACAGCTTTCTTATAATAAAAATAGTGCAAAAATGATGTCACCAACCACAATTCACTTATAGTAACAGTTTGAAACGAATATTTTCCACTTAGATATATGAATGAAAAGAGGTAGTAAGGTTGCAGGTTGTTGAGTTAGCCAGAGAATTGGTTCGCATACCAAGTGAAAACCCCTCAGGCAGCGAGCAGGCAATTGCTAGTTATATTAGCAAATGGATGAACCGCCTGCCTGGAGTGGAGGTTATCAATGAGGAAGTTCTGCCGGGAAGGTCCAATGTTCTGGGTATTTTGAAGGGCGAAGAAAAAAGATGTGGCCTGGCATACCTGGGACATATGGATACAGTACCCTCTGGTCCCGGTTGGACCTATGACCCATTTGGCGGCATTATAAAAGAGGGAAAACTGTACGGCAGGGGAGCTGCAGATATGAAAGGCGGTCTGGCAGCAATTTTAATGACTTTGTCTAATTTAGCTTTATCAGGGCAAAAACCTAAACATGATTTCCTGGTCTGTGCAACCATTGATGAGGAAGGACCGGGGATGCTGGGCGCTGTAGATCTAGTTAAAAAAAATTACATAGATAACAACACTCTGGTGGTAGCTACAGAACCCACTGGCAATGAACTGCACATATTCCATAAAGGTTTGGTCTGGTATGAGATCTGTGTCAAAGGAAAGAACGCTCATGCTGGAAACCCAGAGCAGGGAGTTGACGCTGTTTATGGCATGTCATTGCTCCTGACTACATTAAAAAAACATCTGCAAAAACTTAATTATAACCACCCTATCTTAGGCAGACCAAGCCTGACCTGTGCAAAGATCCGGGGAGGATTAAAAACAAATATTGTTCCTGCCGAATGCATCGCAGAAATTGACCTGCGCCTTGTTCCACCTATGACATTGCATGGAACAGCTGAATTAATAGAGAAAGTACTGAATGGCGTTACACTATCCGTCCCTGGGCTACAGACTAGCTTCCGTCAGATCAACAATGACCGCCCTCCTATAGAGGCTAACCCTTCATCACCGGTCATCGGCGCGTTCCAGGAGGCATATCGTATTGTCACTGGCAATGAAATAAAGATAGGAGGCTTCCCTGCCTATACAGATGCTTCAATCATCTCCTCCCTGACCAGCAACCCACACTGTGTACTGTTTGGTCCAGGCCACCTGGAACAGGCTCATACAACCGATGAGTTTATACCAATAAAAGAACTGGTAGAGGCAGAAAAAGTGCTCACAGAAGCAGCAAAGATTTTGCTTTATTAGTGCAAACAAATGTTGAGGATCATTATAAAGAAGGAGATAACTATGAAAAAAACAAAAATAATCTGCACAATTGGGCCATCGTGTGAGTCACCTGAATTAGTAAAAAAACTGATAGAAGCCGGGATGGATATTGCCCGGTTGAATTTTTCCCACGGCAGCCATATGGAACACAGCAGGCGAATAACAGTTCTCCGTCAGATAGCAGCTGAAATGGGTAAAACTTTGGGAATCATGCTGGACACAAAGGGGCCTGAAATCCGTGTTGGAGTTTTCAAAGATGGAAAAGTAATCCTGCGGGAAGAAGAAAAGGTCATCCTGACCACAGAAGATGTTGTCGGTGACAGCAATCTGATACCTGTTTCCTATAATGGGTTGCCCCAGGCTCTGAAAGAGGGCAACACAGTACTGCTGGCAGACGGAGCTATCAAACTAAAAGTGATAGAAACAAAGGAAAAGGAGATAAGCTGTCTGGTAGTCAACGGCGGAATACTGAGCAACCGGAAAGGGGTAAATATCCCTGGCATATCTTTAGATCTACCCTTTCTATCAGAAAAAGATATTGAAGATATCAACTTTGGGATCGAGCAGGGAGTAGATTTTATCGCTGCTTCATTTGTGCGGCGCCCCGAAGATGCTCTCATGATCAGAAGAATGTTAGAGTCAAAAAATGCCAATATCGACATCATCGCCAAAATAGAGAATGCAGAAGGTGTTCAAAAAATTAATGACATTATAAAAGTGGTGGACGGTGTAATGATCGCTCGGGGAGATCTCGGAGTGGAAATCCCTTGTGAGGAAGTACCGCTCATTCAAAAAAAGATCATCGCCAAATGCAATCAGGTTGGCAAACCGGTAATCACCGCTACTCAAATGCTGGAGTCTATGATCGACAATCCCCGTCCTACCAGAGCAGAAGCCAGCGATATAGCAAATGCTATTATCGATGGTTCTGATGCTATCATGCTATCAGGAGAAACAGCTTCGGGAAAATACCCGGTGGAAGCGGTACAGTTCATGGCAAGTATAGCTAGGCGAGTAGAGGAGGCTCTTGACTGCGTCAGATGTTCACAAGGTTCTGCTTCTGCATCCTACACGGTAACTGATGCCATTGCCCATGCAACTTGCACAATAGCCGCGGATTTAAAAGCATCCGCGATCATCACAGCTACCAAATCTGGTTTTACATCCCGGATGGTATCCAAATACAGGCCAAAGGCCCCGATCATAGCAGCCTGCCCTGACGAAAACATTTGCAGAAAATTGGCTCTTGTCTGGGGAGTTCAACCAATCGTCGGTTGCACAAAAAACAGCACTGATGAAATAATTAAAGAAGCGATAGAGCGGAGCCTAGAAGTTGGCCTAATTAAAAATGGAGATCTGGTAGTTTTGACTGCAGGAATTCCTTACAAAACAAACCTGATAAAAGTATCGAGCATCGGAGAAGTGCTCGCTAGAGGAACAGGAATAGGCAGCAGTGTGGTTACAGGCAAAATACGAATTTGCCGAAGCCCTCAAGAAGCGAAAAAAAAGATACAACCGGGAGATATCCTGGTAGTCCGCTCCACAGACCAGGATTATATTCCTTTTATAAAGAAAGCAGGAGCGATAATCGCAGAGGAAGGAGGTCTCACATCCCATACAGCCATAACCAGCTTAAATTTAAAAATTCCGGCACTAGTGGGAGTAGATGGTGCCCAGAAGATCCTTGATGATAATAGCGATGCCACCATTGACACCATGCGCGGCTTAATTTATAAGGGCATAATCACAGTTCGGTAAACAGTAACCTGACACTCCCCCGAAACAAACAAAACTATGTCAGCTGTTATACTTCTCCAACATAATTGCCAGATACAAATACATGGCATCATAAAAGTTTCGGGGGTCCAGCCCTGTCAGGCTCTTCACCCGGTCTAATCGATATGTCAGGGTGTTCCTGTGCACAAATAGTTTATTGGCAGCTCTGTTGACACTCAGATTGCAGTCAAAAAACATCTTGACTGTTTCCTTCAGATTATCATCAAGGACTCTAATAGTCTTTGCTATCAATTCACTAATATTTGTAGGAAGATACTCTAGTATAATATTAATTCCTATATCATCCCAGTAATAAATGCCGGGGGTTTCCACTATTTTATTGGTAATCTTCAGGACCAAACATGCTTCCCGATAGCTCTTAGAGTACTCCTCTAAATTATTTGCTTTATTGCCTATACCTATGGAAACAGTCATCTTAAACAACTTATCCAGCATGTCAGACAGTTTTCTGGCAACACTATCTAGCCGTTCTTTCAATTGTCCATCTTTTAAATCATTAGGTACAACGTATAGAATAGCAAAGCGCTCACGGCCAACTCTGGTTATCATACTTGTCTCTTCTTGAATCCGCCTTAGCTTTCTCTGAACGTTAGATGTCATGCTCTCCAGTTTCAGTTCTCTCCCAGCTTTGCTGCGTACCCATTCTTGTAGCGAAACCCCGCCAATCTTAAGGATATCTATAACCATAGCCACCCGGGGCACTTCAATATCAAACCCCAGGGTTCTAGCTCTAAATCTGAATAAATCCATATCCTGCCCATAGCGACCCTTTAACAGGTCATGAATAAATCGGTCTCGAGCCCCTGTCTCCACCTGCAACTGTTGCTTAAGAAAGGAATCCTGCAACATAAGTTCAACTGTGTTTTTCAACAGCTTAGCATAGACTCGGACCTCTTCCGGATCACCTGTGATCCCCACAACTCCAATTATTTTACCTCCGAATGTGATGGGAAGACTAATACCAGGCAAAACTCCATCTATTTTTGAACTCTGGTCTTTGTCAATTTCAATAGTTTTGCCGGTTTTAATCACCTCAACAGAGGGTTCATGAAAGGTATTGATCCTAGATGAATCCCCACTAGCAAGAATAATCCCATTCTCATCCACAATATTGATGTTTTTTTCGATAATCTCCATGCTGCTGTTGACTATATTCTGAGCTAGATCTGAAGAGAGCTTCATCAGTACCCCCCTAAATACCATTTTATAATATATTATTGCAGCACTAGTGCTTAGACAATTCTAACTGCAACACAATCCTGCTTATCAATCACTCACTGCCATCCACCGGCGACACAGATTTACTGCTGCATTAGCATCTCTACCATAAGCATCAGCACCCACATACTTTGCCACCCGTTCATCGGTAGGACTGCCGCCGATCATGACCTTTATTTGATCTCTGAGGCCTGTATTGGTAAATGCTTCGATAGTGTTTTTCATAGGTTCAAAAGATAGGGTCAGCAACCCACAGAGTCCGACCACTTGCGGCCTGAATTCCTTAACCTTTTCGACAAAAAGCTCTGGAGAAACATCAACCCCGATATCCAGCACCTCAAAGCCATTGACTTCCAGCATAAAAGCAACTATTTTCTTGCCAATATCGTGAATATCCCCTTCAACTGTCCCGATCAGTACTTTACCACACTTCTTTTCTTTTTTACCTACAGGAATATATCTTTTGATCAGCTCAGATACACTCTGCATAATTTCCCCGGACATCAAGAGATCAGGAATAAAGGACTTACCATCCTCGAAACGCTTGCCCACGATCTCGACACCTTTTCTGCATGTCTCGAGAACAGCCATGGGATCTTCGCCACTATTCAACATTTTTTTGGCTAGTGCGAGCGCTTCTTCTCCTTCTAAGGCCGCTATCAATTCTTGTAATCTCCCCAGCATGATCATCGCCTCCTTGCTTTCATCAGAGAGAACCTCATGCTGCTTTTTGACAAGAGTATCGTATTTTCTGTTTGCAATCAGTCATAGGGACTATCCCCTCTCTACCATAACAGGTTGTCCACTGCAATATGGATCATTATTCTTCAAAAAATGCTTTTATCCCTTTATTAAGGATAAAGAAAAAACCTCTTAATCTGTATATTAACCATGCAGGGTGGTACTGTTAAAAAAAACCGGTTGGAGTTTTCTTCTCAACCCAACCGGCTGAAAGCAATCTAACTTAATTATTTGCTCAACTTAAATCCCCTGACCAGCACAATTGGTGTACCGGCATCAGCAGAACCTGCAACCAGGTCTGCCAGTGTCCCGATGATGCTGGTTGTACTGCGGGGTGTTGTCCCTAAATCTTCTGTAGTATTCTCATTCTGATTCTTCTCTAATAGCGCTGTGATCTCTTCCTTGGAATATCCCTGTCTGTAAAGGGTGTCAACTACCAGTTTCAATTTGGTGCCGCCGCGCAGGCCTGCACATTTAAGACCACTGCTAACTCCAATAGCAGGATGGGGATCAGCCAGTTCGTAAATCCCTGTATCAGGGTCCTTGTAAGCGCCATCTCCGAAGATAAGCACCTCTACATCCTTACCGCTCACTTCATAAATCTTATCCTTAATTCTTTCCGCAGTGCCATCGGGATCTTCAGGCAGCAGCTTCAAAACCCCTCCCTTAAAATCTGAAACATTGGAGCCGATCACTCCCCAGGGTGCAGGCCCTATATCCTGAAGTGTGATCACCGGAACCATTGCCCCAAAGGAGAGGAACTCCTCTTTTAGCTTTTCCCGCTCATGAACAGCACCGATACAAACACCGTCTATATAGCCCATATCATAGATTTTAAAAGGGTTATTGGTATAGATTATCTCTCCACGAGCCCCTGCTTCTTCAATTGTGCTGACATATAAATCCTGATAATCCACCTTAGTAATAGGGTGAGTAAAGCTGTTGTTTCCCCGTTCATTGGAGAAAATCACATCAGATTCATAATAGCTGTCAAGCTGCTCAGAAAAATCAAATGTCTCAGGCTCTACTTCAGTTTGCTCTAGATATTCATTGGCATCTACTATGGTTAGATTATGGTGTTCAAGGCTTACAGCAATAGCTAAAGCCTTCTCAGCCTCAGGAACATCCCGCTGGATACCAACCGCTTTTCTAGCTGCTTTTTTTAGGTCGGAAAAGGTGACTTCTACAACCGCGGTTCTCCCATCAGGCATCTTCACAGTGAGGTCAGCAATCCCTTTGCCTGTAATTTTGCGAATGCTGATAATGTGATAACCGATCTCCTGCAGTTTCAAGGCGGCGATAATCTCCCTGATCAAAACATTGAGCATCGGTGTGTTTCCCCTGGCCTCTCGCAGGCTCTGCAGTGTCTTCTTCAGTTTCAGACGTATAATAGCAAATTCCTCATTGATTACCTCATTGCCGACCTCATCAAAGGGAATAGGGAATTGAACGATCACCTTCCCCCCCCTGGTTGCCATGGCAATTGATTTCAATATCAAGGCAAATCGATTGCGGCTGGCTATAGGACTGATCATGGCAACAGTGCTGCCAGCTTTCAGGTTCAACTTCTGCCGCACATCCTCAGCCAGTTCAGAACAGCTGACATAACGGTTTTGTGACCTGGCGACCACAGCCTCAGTGATGCAGATGATATCCCCATCAACTGCCATATCTTTAACAGCATCAGCAGTAATAGAAGCAATATCATCATTGGGTACAATCAATCCGATCTTCAAACCTATCGCTGCTACACCAGTGTTTTTCGGCAGTACAAAGTTATCCATTGGCTCCATCCTTTCTTGGATGACCACTGTCCTCATTAGGATGCCACAAAGGCAACATCCTCTGGTCAACCGATTTTAATTATAATAGCCAGCCAACCTCATTACAAGACATCATTTTACTGGGCACTCCTGGCAATCTTCAAATCCAGCAACCATTTAAAGTGCAAACTCAAGCTAGCTAACAAACTACTTGGTCACCAGTATAAACAATGTAGTTGCAAAAGTTCTGCGGTCGTAGTACCCCTCTTTAACATCATCATTATCTATATATCTAGTCAGTGCCAGATAATAACCTGGTTTATCAAAGGTAAAGGCAACCTTTCCTTCACTATCCGAATCTTTCAGTTGGGGTTCATCCGCTTGTGTCATGCCATTGATCAGGGCTACCTGTGTGTCCGCTGCCGGTGATCCATCAATTCTAACCTGAATCTCGATGGTATCCCCTGCCTTCCAATGTTTCCAATATAAAGGCTGTAGCTCCAAAATACCCCCCACAGGCTGCACATCCCCTTCCAGCTCGTGCCCTATAGGTATCACAGCACTGGCATACTGAGTATAAGCAATAGACTCCAGAGGAAACTCACAGTCTTTTTTGGGTACACTCAAATATTTGCCATCAACAGTCACAGTTGTAATACCCTCTGCCTCCACCACCGGCCTGTAGAAACCAGCTTGATCAGGGGTAAATGTGATCTTATAAGCTGTCTCCGTATCCTCTGGACCATCTAAATCCAGTTCACTTTTCTCACCATTGGGAGCAATAAGGAAGGCTTTCAGTATCTCTTTTCGGCACAAGCCATCAACCTTCATGTTATGTCCCCATTTGTAGAGTACTTCTACTGGTGAATCGTGATGCCCATGTGTTGCTCTGAATTCCAACCATCCCTCATGCCCCTGGACCACCAGATTGGTGGTGTCACGATACTTTTGCATAATGTATCCTCCTATCATTTTATAATTTCCTAAAAATATACTCTTTCTTTTAGCTCGCTTTTATTATAAAAAAACCACTAAGGCTTCCTTAATCCATCAAGGCAAAAAAGCCTCCGTGGCTTGATTTCAAAATTATTAATCTATTACATAAGTAAAACACTGTTGTTCTCCGTGAACAGTTCCCAGGTTATCCATAACCTAGGCTATAATTTCCATAACACATCTATTTTTCGACATTTAATAAGCTAAATCCTTTTTTTGACTAGAAAAATCCCGGCTGTTCCGCCGGGAAGTGACAATGGGTTTATATTTCACCCGGGTGCCCTATGAAGCAACCGGATTAAATATCATATTTCAACATAGGTCATCTTCTCCC
>JAAYWP010000103.1 GCA_012516535.1 Syntrophomonadaceae bacterium
GATTTCTACGCAGTCTTTTATATGCTTTAACTCCCAGTGGTCACTTTAATACAGCCGAACGGACAGGTCTCATAACATGCCCAGCATTTGATGCAAAGCTGATGGTCAACAACATACAGGTCTTTACCCTGCCTCATCATTACCGCACTGCTAGGGCAAACAAGGTAGCAGCACCTACAATCTTTGCATCGGGCCAGATTGATCTCAAATTTGATCAAAGCTTTGCAAGATAAAGCAGGGCACCTGCCGCTTAGATGGGCTTCATATTCTGACCTAAAGTACTTGAGGCTAGTTAATACCGGATTGACAGCAGTCTTCCCCAGTCCGCAAAGGGACAAGCCAGCAATAGCTTTACTCAATTCTTCGATCGCGGTCAGGATCCCTTCATTGCCCCGTCCAGCCGCCAGAGTATTCAATAAAGCAGCAAGCTCAGGCAGTCCATCCCTGCAGACCGCACACCTGCCGCAAGATTCCTTAGCCATAAAATCTACCAAGTGTTTAGACAGATCCACCAGACAACGATCGTTGTTCAGAACCACCAACCCTCCCGAGCCCATAATAGCCCCGGAAAAGGTCACTGATTCGAAATCAATACCAAAATCACTGTAGGAGATAATACCCCCTGAGGGACCGCCGATCTGTAAAGCCTTGACTGAACTTGGCGATGCCCCTCCTATTTTTTCTACCAGCACTTTACTGCTTGTTCCTAGAGCCACCTCAATGAAACCCGTTCGCTTGATATCACCGGTGAGGCAAAAGATCTTCGTTCCCGGGCTTTGCTCAGTCCCCACTTCGCGAAAAGCCTCTGCTCCATTCAACACTATCCAAGGAATATTGGCTAGGGTTTCTACATTATTGATCACTGTGGGGCAATCCCATAAACCGCGGGTAGAAGGATAGGGAGGGCGCGGGTAAGGCACCCCACGTTTGCCTTCGATCACCTGCAACATGGAAGTCTCCTCACCACAGACAAAGGCACCGGCACTTTCAACCAAAGCAACTTCCAGACTATATTCTGAACCCATAATCCGCTGCCCCAACAGCCCTGCCTGGCGAGCTTCGGCGATAGCCCGCCTCAAAGCTTGTACCGCCAGGGGATATTCATGGCGAATAAAAACATAAGCCTGCGTTGCTCCTACAGCATAACTTGCCAGAATTAAGCCCTCCAATACGCTATGCGGATCGCTTTCTAAAAGTGCTCTGTCCATGTAGGCGCCTGGATCGCCCTCATCAGCATTAGCTATCACGATCCGCAAAGGATTGGAGCTCTGTGCTGCTCTCTGCCATTTCAGGCCAGTAGGAAATCCCGCCCCTCCCCGCCCTCTCAAGCCTGACTCTGTTATTGTGGCTATGACATCTGCAGGCTGCAGCTGAAACAAGGCGCGCGCTAAAGCCGAGTACCCACCTGTTGCCACGTATTCGGCCATATTTTCCGGGTCAATCAAACCACAACGGCTGCTCACACGCCGCACCTGTGAATTGAAGAACTCTATAAAACCCTGATTATTAACCTTGACGAACTCTAAATCATGGAAACTGCGCAGCACTCCGACCCTGCGTTCTCTAGCTACTGCCCATAAGTACGAAGACGGAGGGGAACCCTGGGCAGTCCTGATAATGTGCCACAGTGAGCTGCTTTCTACATCTCCAAAGAAATAATGTTTCCCATCAGGTGTTCGTACATCCACCAATGGCTCGGCGTAACAAGCCCCAAGGCAACCGGTGTTGACCACATAAACAATCCCATCCCAGTCCTGCCTTGCTGCTAGACTTCTGCTAATGGGCAGCGCCCCAGCAGCCCTCCCACAAGTAGCCATGCCAATGCTAATTCTGACACCCCCGGTTGGAAACAAAGTTCTCTTTCCTGTCTCTGCCAGACACAACAATTCACCCGGCAGGTCAGAATTAAAATCACTCATTCCGCCCATCTTGATCTTTCTTCCTCAGTTCCTTAATTAAAAAAGGCACCTGATAGGACTTTATTTTACCTTTTATTTGGCCGTCTTCCACGATAAGCGGAGCTTGGTTGCAGGCACCAACGCAATAAACCTTCTCTACGGTAACCAAACCATCGGGTGAAGTGTCGTCGCCGTCATCCAGCTCAAGCTCATCTGCCAACCGGTCGTAGATCAAGGGCGCTCCTCTAGCGTAACATGCTGTTCCATAACAGACGCATATACGATGCTTGCCTGCAGACTTAGTGCGGAAGGAATTAAAAAAACTCACCAGACTGTGGAGCTGGGATTCAGGGACCCCTGTGCGCTCTGCCAGCTCTGTTAATAAGGGCTGTGGAATAAAACCCCGCTCTTCCTGGACACAGTTTAGAATATTGATCAGCAGTCTCTCGTTTTCAGGTAATTTTTCTATCAATTCCTTCAGATATGTGGACATACTTGCCACCTCTCCGCGTGGTACAAAGACCCCTCCTTCAAATTAGTACAAACTGGCCGTAAAGGTACAGCGGGCATTAGGAGTAATAAACCCAGTAGGGCAGATACGCCGACACGCCCTACAATTTCCACAGGGATCATCTTTTTGTCCTAAAACCATCCCTATCCGTAAATTTTCCCCTCTCCCTAAAAAAGTCAACAAGCCCTTACCGACTTTCCTGCATATCCTAACACAGAGACCACACAAAATGCATCCTGCTATTAGAGGAACGGCCCGGCCTTCACCGGCAGCACCGGCACTGTCGCATTTCTGAAGCAAATCCCCGACATCAGCACCTTCTTGCACAAGCGCTATTAACATTTCCTCTACTTCTTTCTTGTGAAAGGGCCCACGGCGCAGCAACAGTCTGGCAGCCTGAGCCCGCTGCTTCTGCACCAAAAGGGTAGCGGTCCTTACCTGCATACCCTCTTCCGGATACAGCAGACAGGAATGCCGCAAGAGCCAATTGCCACTAGAATAAACTTCCACTACGCACAGTCCGCAGCTACCATATCCTCCAAGAGATGGGTAAAAGCACAAAGATGGGATATTGACTCCGTTATCACGGAGGGCTTGAAGTAAAGTAATATTACGATCGACAGCAATAAGTTGTCCATCAGCGATAATCTCTACGCAGTCTTTCATATCCCTTAGCTCCCTGTGGCTGCTTTAATGTAGCAAAACTGACTGGTCTCATAACATGCCTAGCTTTTGCAAAGCTGATGGCCAACAACATAATGTTCTTGACCCTGCTTCAACATTATTTATTTTTCTCTTCTTGTCCTTCTTGTCCACTAAGATCGGTTCCACAGAAGGGGCACTTTGCTTGCTTAGCACCTTTCATAATATTTACAGGCTTTTGACATTTAGGGCATTTTATTTTCTTAGCAACAGATGCAGGTCTAAAACACATTATTTGTTCTCCTTTCTTGCAAAAGTATCGTTTGAAACAGTGATGTTCTCTAGTATCCGCTTATTCTATTATAACTGGCCCCCTCTAATCGAGGGGGCCTTTTATATCTGCGCTCAATGCCATAACTACAGCTTTTCAGCGATTAGGGGACAAACAGTGCCATCTTCTTGCCCTTGGCAGCCATCTTCTTAGCTAACTCTTCTACTGGCCCGAACTCCATTGCCTTTGCCAGACAGTGATGGACACAGGCAGGCTCTTTGCCGGCAGCTACCCTGTCTCCGCATAGGTCGCA
>JAAYWP010000104.1 GCA_012516535.1 Syntrophomonadaceae bacterium
CAACAGAACCGTGATCTATAGGGTTTCCCTCCAACCAACCATCCTCAGCATCCTTCCAGGTGCCTTCTGCTCCCCGAAAGCGTTTGCGGCCTGTGGCATATTGGAAAACACCTTTCCCTTGAGCGATTCCATTGGCCAGAATATAGATATTCCTTTTATAATGACAGACTCCCCTGGACACCGGATCAAAAAAAGCGGTATCCCCGATATTATTGCCGCTGATGGAAAAATCATGATTAAAAAAGATCCTTACCCGACGAGACCAATTTTTATTATTTTTGATGTTCATCTGTCTGATAAAAAGATTATGAAAATAATGGACACCATCACTAATCAGCAGTTCCAAACCCATTTGTTCATTCCGGGCTTGAACAAAGGAAACCAAACTATCCTGCTGGTAAGCCAGCTCTTTTTGCCAGGAATCCTCCCATAACCAGGAAAAGCTTCCCTCTTCCCAAAAGCCGGTACTGCAGCTCTGGCCGCCTATATGATTGTCTAATCCAACAACCGGATAAAAAAGATCCCGCATATTGAGGTCTTTATCCAGGTTGATCAATAAATTACCATTTCCCAATACAATTGCTCTAGGCATACACAAATCTCCTTATTTAAGTGATTAAAAGCAATGCAATAAACTACTTGACATTGGACATAATACAAGAGAACCCGCTTATGCCTTCAATTATTCATTTTCTCCAAATCGCCAGAGAATTAATCTTCTAACGGCGACAGCTTTGAGAAGGAGGGAGTCACCAGATGGTCCTATGGGAGCTTTCTCTTTTATTAATAGCAGTATTATTTTTAGGAGGCTTGGCCTGGATGTTTCACAATAAACCCTTAAGAAAGAGAGCCTTAGGAAAAAAGGTGAATCCTGCACAGCAAAAAAACATAAAAAACCTTCATATAGAAAAAGCTAGTGATATGGAGGCAGCAGAGGAGGTGATACCTTCACCACCACAAACAGCTCAAAAAGAATCATCTCCTCATCAACTCCCAGCCATCCCCTGGTCATACGGGGATACAAGAATTGTCGCCCTGGCTCGGGACCCCTACTGGATCTTTGCTTATTGGGAGATCAATGGAGCGGTAAGAGAAAAAATCCAACAGCAGTATGGTTCCGAAGGCTGGTCATCGGGAAAACTGCTGCTCAGGGTTTATGATGTCACCAATAATTATTTTTTTGATTCCAAAATGATTTTAGAGATCCAGGTTAACGATTATTCTAATAACTGGTATATCAACACAGGACAGCCGAACCACACCTATCTGCTAGAACTGGGCCTGCTGCTGGCTGATGGGACTTACATATTTATTGCCCGTTCCAATCTGGTTACTATGCCGCGGGATGATCTCTCCGATATTGTAGATGAGGAATGGCTGCTTCCTGAAGCATATGAAAAAAGAGTATATGGAAGGTATATAGAGATACATGGTTCACCTGGATTTATTCAGGAAATGGAACTAAAAGCCATCAAAGCTAAGAAAGGTGAAGAATATATCAGTTCTCCTATCAACTGGTAAATAATGTTGGAAGGGAAGAAGTATGACAAAAGGTTATCTTGCATTGGTATTACACGCTCATCTCCCCTATGTACGCCATCCGGAATATGAAGAGTTTCTGGAGGAAAAATGGTTTTACGAAGCAGTTACCGAAACTTATCTGCCTTTGTTATGGACATTTGAGAAGTTGGCTGAAGATGGGGTTGATTATCGGGTTACAATTAACCTCTCACCCACTCTGATCTCCATGTTCAATGATGAACTGCTGCGCCAGCGCTATGTGAAACAGCTGGAAAAGCTCATAGAACTGGCAGACAAAGAGGTGTACCGGACAAGCAACCAACCGGAGTTTCACAGTACGGCACTGATGTATAAGGACTTATTTTCTAGAGCCCATTACCTCTTTACAGAAAAATACCGCTGGAACCTGGTAGAAGCCTTTAGGAGGCTACAGGATGCAGGTAAACTGGAGATCATCACAACAGGAGCCACCCATGGATACTTTCCTCTGTTAGGTGTACAGAGAGAGGTAATCAACGCCCAGGTTCAAACAGCAGTTGAACTCTATGAACGCTGTTTCGGGCGCAAACCCTTAGGGTTTTGGCTGCCTGAATGCGGTTATAAGCCGGGAGATGACAAAATTTTAAAGAAATACGGAATCAAGTACTTTATTACAGAAACCCATGGCCTCCTTTTTGCTTCCCCTCGGCCCAAGTACGGCAATTATGCCCCTATTTATTGCTCATCCGGTGTGGCGGCTTTCGGCAGGGATGCAGAATCCTCCAAACAGGTTTGGAGTGCTAAAGAAGGATACCCGGGTGATTTTGATTACCGTGACTTTTACAGGGATATCGGTTATGATTTGGATCTTTCCTATATAGGGCCTTACCTTCCTGAAGGGAGGATACGCAGCCATACAGGGATCAAATACTACCGGATCACCAGCACAACAGATTATAAAGAACCATATGTGAGATCCTGGGCCTTGGAAAAAGCAGCAATACATGCGGGAAACTTTATGTTCAACAGGGAAAAGCAGGTGGAATGGCTAAGCGGTTTGTTGGACCGCAAACCTGTGATCGTTGCCCCATATGATGCAGAGCTATTTGGTCACTGGTGGTTTGAGGGGCCTCAGTGGTTAGACTTCTTGATCCGAAAGATCCGCTATGATCAGAACACCATTGAACTGATCACACCTGGAGATTATTTAAAAATATACCCTTGCAACCAGCTATCTACACCCTGTGAGTCCAGCTGGGGATGGAAAGGCTACCATGAAGTCTGGCTCAATGGTGCCAATGACTGGATCTGGCGGCACCTGCATAAAGCAGCTGAGCGGATGATTGAACTAGCTAACAGCCACCATGAGGCAGATGGCATACTGAAACGTGCCCTCAATCAAGCAACCCGGGAATTGCTGCTGGCACAGAGCAGTGATTGGCCCTTTATCATGAAAACCGGAACTATGGTGCAATACGCTAAAATGCGCTTCCAGTCTCATATTGCCAACTTTACCAGGCTTTATGAAGATATTAAAGGGAATAAAATTGATGAGAGATGGCTCAATGAGCTTGAATCAATAAACAATCTTTTCCCTGAGATTGACTACCGGATCTACCGGTCAGATCATGTGGCAGAACTCCCTGGCCCCGTAGCTGAACAATCAGCAGTGCCGGTATAAGTTAATGTCAACAAAATAATTAAAGACAGCGGATCTTAAGTCCGCTGTCTTTTTTGCTGCTGTGCATCTTTGTTATTTGCCTATTCAGATGAGCTGATTTCTTTTATTTTTTCCA